>JARLHO010000138.1 GCA_031292215.1 Syntrophobacteraceae bacterium
ATAAATCAGCGCTCATTCATGCTCCGATGGCCATAAAACGGAGTGCGAGAGGCGCTTTCGCTTTTTCTCAAGATTTGCGAGCTTTTCTCGATGAATTGGGGACCTGAGCGCATCGAACTTTTGTGACGTGCCTGATCCCGAGAACCCGACACCGGCAAATACCGCTTTTGACAGTGCGTGAGCTATTTTTTCATTCGATACCGGGAATTGCTGGGCGACAACTGCGTTGGCTTGCGCTTCCGGTACCGTCCGTCTCCCCGTGCAACTAAAACGTGAAATAGGGAAACTATGGGACGATATCAATAAGGTACCATACAAAGAAATCTTCAACGCCTCTATCCCAGGACTACATGTATGGCGATGTGTTCAAGTTCAACGGCGCATTGATAGGCTATAGATGGTTATGCTAAGCGCACTGAATTATCGAAATTCCTTGGCCTTACCACTCATGGTAACAGAATAATTTCCGGTTTAGTGTTTGAATATCTCCCGGTGAGGCAGTTTAAGGAACCGAGTTTTGAACTGGACTCCTGTGCTACTGATGAAAAAATAACGATGATCGTGGATAGTCGGGTCAATGCGTTAGGGGTTGCCTTGGAAACACACTATCCAAATTCGATTATTCCGACCCTTTTCAAAAATTTAAAGAAATGCGAGCACCTGGCAAAAGAGGCTCGCATTATACTCAGCAATTCCACAGCCTCTACAATGCCTTAGGCCTTGGACCTATAACTGGACAAATGGCCGTCACAAGCCCCCGGAAATCCCTTTGAGCGTCATTTTGTCCAGTTTCCCAAAAGGTAGTCATGGCTTCGCGCAGGTTTGCGGGCCGCGCCAAGGGGCGAACACTGGACAATGACGATACGATAAGAGAGCTTGGCAGCCGCACCGTTTGCCCCTCTACAACAGCCTGATCTCTTCCCGAAGCGCCGAGATGGTCGATACGATTTGCTCTTCGGAGTGGTCGCAACAGATAAAGAAGCGCAACCTGGCCGATTTTTCCTGCACCGCCGGGTAGACGATGGGCTGCACGTTTATGCCGCGCGTAAAGAGTGCGGCCGAGAGCTGCGCGGCTTTTAAAGAACTGCCCGTAATAGCGGGCGTTACCGCCAAGCCGGCGCTGGTTCCCGTATCGATGCCCGCCGCCTTGGCCCGGGCCAGGAAAAATCGCCCCCGTTCCTGCAATGTCTTAACGCGCTCGGGTTCCCTTAGAAGGCACTCCAGGGCGGCAAGGCAGGCGGCCGCAATCGGCGGGGGCATGCCTACGCTGTATAGAAACCCCGGCGCAACGAACTTTAGATGTTCCACCAAGGCTGTCTCGCCGGCAATAAATCCGCCGCATCCGGCCAACGCCTTGCTAAGCGTTCCCATCCAGATATCGACCTCTTTTCCTCCCAGTCCGAAATGCTCCCGTATTCCCAATCCCCTCTCGCCCATAACCCCGAAGGAATGGGCCTCGTCCACCATCAGGAATGCGTGGCGCCTGCGCTTTATTTCTATAAACGCCGGCAGGTCGGGGTAGTCCCCGTCCATGCTGTAGATTCCTTCGACCACGATCAGGACCCGCTCGAAATGGTGGCGCTGATTTTTCAAGATATTGTCCAGGGCCACCCAGTCGTTGTGAGGAAAGGGAAGTCGGTTGGCCCCCGAGAGCACTATCCCCTGCAAAATGCTGTTGTGGATGAGCGCGTCATGGACAATCAGGTCCTTGGGGCCGAAAAGGTGGCCGATGGCGGTGACGTTGGTGGCATGGCCGCTTACAAACACCAGGGCGTCATCGGTTCCGTATACTTCGGCAAGGGCTCGCTCCAGATCTCGGTGGATAGGACGCTCGCCTGCAACCATGCGGCTTGCCGAAGCCGAAGTGCCGTAGCGATCGATGGCCGCTTTGGCCGCCTGGCTCACATAAGGATGGCCGGAAAGCCCAAGGTAATTATAGCTGGCAAAATTTGTGTAGGGCTCTCCCGAAATGGAAGTGAGCGCGCCGGCGATTGCGTCGTGCACCTTGAAAAAGGGATTTGTTATGCCAAATCTTGCCGCGCCCGCATTAATCGTACGAAGTTTTTGATAGCCGGGGTGCAGGTGGAATCGATAGAATTTTTCGGGGATATCGAAGTCCTCGCTCCGAGTCGAGGAGTCGGCGCAGGTCGCGGCCCCCTCGTCGTGCTCGGCCTTGCGAAGCCGTCGCTCCAGAGTCTGCTGGATTATCTTTTCCTTTATCTGGCCTGTCAGGCCGGAAACTCCCTTGCCCTTCATTCTATCTGATCATCCTTATTATCGGATCGCGGTTCAATGAGTCGAGGTCCTCGGCCAGGCTTTCGATTTCTTCCTGCGTCGCCTCAACCCCGTGTTGAGCAACAGCTTGTCGCACCTGTGCGAGGGTATCTTTTCGGTTTTCCGACTCAACTGCGCCATCGAGGCGCCTCATTTGCCTGGCCAACCGCTCTGCAAGTTTTTCGATAGTCGGGCTTTCGCTAAGAGACATGACCGGCAGGTTGATCCCGAAGCGGGCCTCGATGGCGGTGGCAAGCTCCACGCCCATAAGAGAGTCGAGCCCCATATCGAAGAGCGAACAGGTCGGGTCTATCTTATCGTGCGCTATCTGCAGGATATGGCCTACTTCCCGGGTGAGAAGGCCGGCTATGGCGTCCGGGAGTTCCTCATCGGGGACCCGATCGAGGAAATGGCGCAGATCCTCGGCAAGGCTTTCCTCCGTCTGTGAGTTGCCCAGTTGCTTGAAGAGTTCGCTGAATTTGGGCAGCCCTGCGCTTGGCAGAAATGAACCGATCGTTTTACCGTCAACTTCGAGCACCCCGAGACCCGAGCGGTCGGATGCAATCATTGTCTCCAGGATATCGAGGGCTGCCGCCGATTGTATCGCCGACCCGCCCATGCGAGCGATCAGCGCGTTTTTTATCTCTTCGTTTCGGGCAAGGAAGCCGCAATCCTCTATGGCGCCAAAGCGAACGCAGACAGCGGGCAAACCGGCATCTCTTCTCACCTTCGAGAAGGCTTCAAGCCAGGTGTTTGCCGCAACATAGGCGGCCTGGCCCGGATTTCCGAAAAGTGTGGTCGCCGAGGAAAAGAGCACAAAAAAATCCAGGGCGACATTTTGACTCATCTCATGGAGGTAGCGCGCCCCAAGGACCTTGGGCGCCAGTACACGTCGAATCTGCTCGGGGCTGGAGTTCTTTACCAGTCCGTCTTCGATAACCGCCGCCGCATGGACTATTCCCTTAAGAGGGGGCAGTTCCGCCTCGATTCGCGCAAAAAGAGACGACATGGCGGCTTTGTCGGTAACGTCGCAGGGCCAGCCATACACGGAGACCCCACGCTGCCCGAGTCCTTCGATCGCCTCCACGGATTCTTTGGAATCCGCACCCCTTCGGCTTACCAGCACCAGGTGTCTCGCGCCTTTGGAGGCTAGCCACTGCGCAGTTCTCAGCCCGAAACCGCTTAGTCCCCCGGTAACCAGGTAGGTGGCCTCGGCCGGCAGTTCCAAAGACTTGGCGGCGGGTATTTTCCCCCTGCCAAGCTCCTTTACCCCGTTTCGGTAGGTTACCACGATCTTTCCGATTTGCCGCGCCTGCTGCATGTACCGAAAAGCGTCGACGACCTCTTTGGCTTCAAACGTCGTATAGGGAAGAGGCTGCAGGGCGCCCTCCGCAAAAAGTGTCATGACTTCGGAGAGCAGCTTGCGGGCCATCTCGGGACAGGTCAGCATCAATTGATCGGTATCGACTCCGAAATAGCTGAGGTTATTTCGAAAAGGCCTTAACCCGACTTTCGTGTTTTCATAGAAATCTCTTTTGCCGATCTCCAGAAAACGGCCAAAGGGTTTTAGCACCCGCAAATTGCGGTTGATCGCCTCCCCGGCCAAAGAATTGAGAACGACGTCCACGCCCTGCCCGCCGGTCCGCTCGAGTATCTCCTCGCAAAAGGAGAGAGTGCGGGAATTGAACAGGTTTTCCACCCCCATCAGGGCGAGGAAATCATGTTTTTCCTCCGAACCCGCAGTAGCGTAGATTTCCGCGCCGCACCACCTGGCTATCTGTATGGCCGCAAGTCCCACGGCCCCGGTCGCGCCGTGGATCAGCACCCTCTCTTTTTCCTGCAAATGAGCGAGATGATGCAGGCAATAATAGGAGGTGAAAAAGGCGATCGGAATCGTTGCCGCCGCTTCAAAGGAAAGCCCCTCGGGGATGCGTTCGATGCAGTTCGAGTCAACCAGGAGCCGATTGCTAAAACAGCTCGGGCTAAACCCCATCACGCGCTCACCCGGAAGAAACTCGCCGGCGCCGCGGCCAACTTTTGCGATAACGCCCGAAAACTCCAGGCCAAGGGTTGGACCTGCAAAGCCGTTTGCCACCGCTTCGTCCGGAAGCAGCCCGATGGAGAACATAAAATCCCTGAAATTCAGGCCGGTCGCCCGGACATCTATCTCCACCTCGCCACTCTCAGGCGCCCTCCAAGGGGATCTTTTCCATCTGAGGTTTTTCAACTGACCCGGGTGATCGAACCCCAACCGCAACGCGGAGTCCCCGGGATCTTGCGCCCGGTCGGCAGAGTCTTCCGGGGGCGGCTGAATATGCAGACGAGGTACAAACCGCTCACCGGACGCGGTTATGACCACTTCGTGTTCACAATCCGGCTGCTGGAACTCCCTATCGATCGCCGCCGCCGCAATCCGTATATTGGACGGGTCTTCGAGGTCGATTAGACGGACCGAACAGCCCGGAACCTCGTTTATCATCGTGGTCCCGAAACCGTGGAGCGCGGCATCCGATATTTCGGAAAGCGAACCCGAAAGGCGCCCGCTATCGCGGCCGGGCAGCCTGTGGGCCGCCGCCCGGCTGGTGATAAGCCAGCAGACGGGGTTTACGCGCGCCATTTCGCAGGCGGAAACGATCGCCGCAGCCGTAGAGCATCTGCGGACCTGGGCGTCGAGGCAATCGGAGGGGGCGCTGTCTACCCCCGGCCCGTTCAGCCCGGCAAGGTGAACCATGGAGCAGGGCTCCCCGTGATTTTGGGCTTCGAGCAGCATGGAATGGAGGTGTTCGGCGCTCCCGGGGTTAGTTTGCATCACCTTGTCGCCCCTTGCCCGTATCCGACTGGTAAGGTTTTCGGCAAGCTTTTTAGAATAACCGCTCTCATCGGAAATGATGAGCCAGTTTAGAAAGTTCCCGGTACTTGACGCCGGTTGGGTGGAATGCACCGTTTCCAAACGGCCCAGCAAAAAGTAGGGGCCAACGGCGCCATTTTGTGCGAATTCCAAATTGACGGTCGCAAGGCCAAGCCGCTCCAACTGCTGAAGCCAAAAGCTCATTGGCTGCTGGCGAGACGCGGGATGTCCGGGCGAAAGTCCGGCCCACCACTCGCTGTGCGCTCCGAAGACAAAATCGATCCAACGCGTCGGGTGGTATTCGATAAACAGGATCAAACCGCCGGGCGCGAGGTGGGCGACCCCGTACTCGAGGGCTTCGACCGCAGCCTGGAGGGTTCCAAAATCCGAGTTGAAAACCGCTGCGTGAAATCTGGGCCGCTCGGCGACAGGCGCGCAGGAACACGCGCCGGGCGTACCGATCAGGCCGGCTTCGATTAGAGGAAATATTTCCTGCGTCTTCTTGGCTTCCTCAAGCGAGGTCTGGGAAGTTGTAGCAAATAAATAGTCGCTTCTCGTAAAATCCAGGCTGCCGCAGATATGCTCGGCAAACCGGGGAGGACCTTCGCTTATTTCGAGGACTCCGAGCCTTTTGCCCTCGGGCAGATTTTCCAACCCGCTGGAGATTACTTTGCGCAGTTGCTCTCCGATTCGCTCTCCCTGGGACTCGCCAAGCATCACCCCCCTCAGCGCGCCAAGGGAGCAGAGCGCAGGGCAGACCTTCCCCGGAGGCGTATCGCCGAGGAGAAGAGATTGCAGGTGCAACCCCACTCGCCCGATGGCATGGACAACCTTTACACAGTCCGGGTAGTCGGCGAGCAGGATGTTCCAGATGTCGCGGGAGCTAATTTGATCTTCCCGCTCAAAGACCGGGGTCCCTTGGCCCGAGTCGCCCGCAATGGCCCCGTCATTGGCGCCGGTCGCCAGCAGATGCTCAAAATAGTGGGTTAGCTCCGGATTTTTCGACCGCAACCTGCCCAGGGTTTCCGCGAAAAGACTTTGGCCCTCCCCGGCAAGCAAGAAGAGGGCTTCCCGGGTAAAGCCTTCGCACAAACCGTCCAAAAGAGGGTCTATTTCGTTTGTGTAACGCGTTTGACCACTATTTGCCTCCCCGTCCGCAACCACGCGATTCATCCCCTCCAAAAATCTTTCGAATGCCACGTGAGGAACGGTTGTTACGGGCGAAAGGGGATGAGGCCGGGGGACATAGGCGGAAGCTATGAATTGGAGACGGTCCGCCGACTCCTTGCGAAGGCGCACGCTTCGAAAATCCACATCGTCTACTACTGCGATCGCCCTTCCGTCCGCTCCAAAGAGCGAAAAATCGGCAATGATCGAATGGGGCCTGCGGTGGCGGATTTTGGCCAGGGCGAAGGTCGGATGCGACCGGGCGCCGTGGAAAACGATTCGTCCGATCCTGCAGGGAACAAAAGCCGCGCCCTCGCCAAGACCTCCAACCTCACCCTTTAGAAGCTGGAATATCAGTTGGAAGGCGCAATCCAACAGGGCCGGGTGAAGAAAATAGCTGCCCAGCTCCTCTCCAACCGAGTCGGGTATCCCATAGACGCCCAGTACGGCGTCGTTTTCCACCCATCCATGATCGATTGCCCGGTAGCTTGGCCCGTAGCTAAGACCCACGGCGGTTGTCAGCTCTTTGTGCAAAGAGCCGCTAAAGTCGGGAGCTCTCGTCGGGAAAACCGGTGTCGCCTGTTGTAACCCCGCCTTGCCCGGCTCGGCCAGAATGCGGCCCGTTGCGTGAACCGTCCAGGGCTCATCGCCGGCATGCGTTTTCCCCCTGACGGTAAAGCCCCCGTCCTGCCTGTTTATGGCAAACCGCACCGTCTTCGACTGCTCGGCCCCCAGCCCCAGGGGATTGGTAATCGTCAGCTCCTCGATTTCAGCCGTTTCCCCCGGCTGCCACAACATGGCCGCAGCCAGTGCAAGTTCGGCAAAACCTGCCCCTGCCAAAAGAGGCGCCCCTCCCACGACATGGTCGGCCAAATTTGGATAAAGCTGCGTGTCGATTTGGTTTTCCCAGGTAAGTTCGTGTTGGGCAAGCGGATAGCCAAGAAGAGGATGGACCCGGTTTCTGCCAAGCTGCCCGAAGGAATCGGAACTGCCCTTAAGCCAGTGGCGCTCTTTTTGCCAGGGGTAGTTGGGAAGTTGCACAAAGCGCCCCCGCCGGGGAAACAGGGTTTCCCAGTTTACCTGCGCCCCAGCCATCGCCGCCTGGAACCCCGCGCCCCATACCCGCTTGGGATCGTCGTCTCCTCTTTTTAGCGTTGGAATCACGCGGCCGCCGATTTGTAAATCCTTAAGGCACTGGTTCACATAGTATTGCAGGATCGGGTGGGGACCGATTTCGACAAAAATATTGATACCCCCCGCCAAGACGTCCTTGATCGCCTGGTCGAATAAAACGGGCTGCCGGATATTTCGCCACCAATAGCCCGCGTTGAGCTCGGAACCCTCCACCAGCTCGCCGGTAACCGCCGAGTGGAAAGGGCGCCTCGTTTTGCGCGGTCGAATGTCTTTTAGCGCCTCCAGGAGCTCTTCCCGCAAAGGGTCCATCGACGGGCCGTGAAAGGCGTAATCGAGGTCGAGCCTTTTGTAAAATATCCCGCGCTCGGCCAGGATGGCCTCAAGCTTTGAGAGCTCATCGCAAGATCCGCAGAAGGTGACCCCACCGGAGCTGTTGATGCACGCCAGGGTGAGCGAATCCGACATCCCCGGTTCTTTCAGTAGAGCCCGAGCCCCGTCGCCTCCCAGTCCCACCGCGCTCATCTGGCCCGCGCCCCGCGTTTTTCCCTGCAAACGGCTGCGATGGTACACCACCGCCACGGCGTCTTCCAAGGACAGCGCACCCGAGGCCCACGCGGCGGCGATTTCCCCCACGCTGTGGCCGGCAACCGCCCGGGGGGTTACGCCCCGGGACTGGAGCAGCTTCGTTATGCCCACCTGCAGCGCAAAAAGGGCCGGTTGCGCTATTTCGGTATACCCGTAGCGCTCCACACCCTGCCTGCCTGCTAGTTCCTCTTCTATGGAAAAGTCCCCAAGCCTTAGGAAAAGCCTATCGATTTCCACGACGGCTTCCCTAAAAACCGCCTCCTCCTCCAGAAGCCGTTTTCCCATCCCCTCCCAGGCCGCGCCGTTTCCCGAATACACGAAGGCGGCTCCAAGCGGCGCCTTCAATTGCGAGGCCGCCTCTACCGCAGATGGTGCTAAACCACCACCCTCATCGGCAAAAAGCTCAAGGGCCTTCGACAGGGCCAGGGGCGTTTTGGCAAGAGCTATTGCGCGATGGTCGTGCCATTCCCGCCGCCATACCGTGTTATAGGCGATATCGTAGAGGTCGCACCCGGGATTATTCACAATAAAGGTCGATAGAGCGCGGGCAGCCGCTCTTACTGCCGCCTCGCTTTTTGCGGACACCACAACCGGCAAATCGGCCCCTTCCGGCGCCTCCAACCGCTCTTCGGGGCCGCAATGGTTTTCGAGCATCACGTGAGCGTTTGCGCCTCCAAACCCGAAAGAGTTTACCCCGATTAGAAGTCGCCCCGTCTGTTGCAAGGGCGTGGTCCTGGTGACCACCCGCAGATTCCATTCCGCAAACGGGATAGCGGGATTAAGGTCCTCTATGGATATGGTTGGCGGAATCAAACGATGTTTGAGACAATAGATCGCCTTGACCAGCCCGGCTACGCCCGAGGCCGTTTCCATGTGTCCCAGGTTGCTCTTGACCGAGCCGATGGGAAGAGGCTGTCCGGGTCGCCGCTTTTTCCCCAAAGCTTTGTAGAGGCCCAGACATTCGATGGGGTCTCCGACAGGAGTCCCGGTGCCGTGGGCCTCCACGTAGTCGATATCGGCCCCGTCCACTCCGGCCTGCCGGCACACACTTTCCAAAAGCTGCGCCTGCGCCTCGGCGCTGGGAATGGTCAACCCTTTCTTTCGGCCGTCCGTATTTACGCCCGTCCCCAGGACGACCGCCTGGATGTTGTCGCCATCTCGAATAGCCAGTTCATAATCTTTTAGAACGAAAAGGCCTCCGCCCTCGGAGCGCACATACCCGTCGGCCTGCGCGTCAAAGGGTCTGCTTTGTCCGGATTTGGAAAGCATCGAAGCCTTGCTGAAGATGATAAACCCGTACGGGTGCAGGTGCAAATTGATGCCCCCGGCCAGGGCCTGCGTGGTCTCCCCCGATGCGATGGCGCGGCACGCGAGGTGAAATGCCGCAAGAGAAGACGAACACGCCGTGTCCACAGACATGCTGGGGCCGTGGAGATCGAAAAAGAAAGACAGGCGATTGGCCGCCATGCTCACCGTATTGCCGGTGGCGGTGGTTGCGTCGACACCGGCGAGATCCTCGGCCATGCGGTAGGAGTAGTCGGAAGTGGAAATCCCCACATATACGCCGCAATCGCCGCCCCGAATCGAGCCCGGTGTTATCCCCGAATTTTCCAATGCCTCCCAGGTCAGCTCGAGGAGCAGGCGCTGCTGGGGGTCCATGAGGGCCGCCTCGCGAGGGGATATCCCGAAAAAGTCGCCGTCAAACCCCGAAACATCCCCGAGCGATCCTGCGGCAAAGCTGCAGCTCGTGCCCGGGTGGGACCGGTCCGGATGATAGAAGGTATCCGTTGCCCACCTCGTCTTATCCACGCTGGTGATAAGAGGGCGTCCGGCGAGCAGATCCGGCCAGAACCGGTCGGTGTCGGTTCCCGGGAACCTGAAGGAAAATCCTATGATTGCAATCCGTTTCATAAAAATAGGGTCACTCGATTCGTCAAAACCCGCCCGAAAGCGGATGTAGTGATTTTTCAGCCATCCTCGCGGGTGCGATACCACGCTATCGATCGTTCCATGGCCTCGTTAAAGCCCGTTTTTTCCATCACCCCGCTGTGCGCCAGGAGCTTTGCGGCGCTGTGGCCACAGGTTCTGCCAAAAATCCTAACGATCAATCTGTGCAGCAGCGGCTCGCGGGAAGGCGCCACAACGCGGTGGGCCGCCTCAAACATTCGAGCCGCCCGATCGGCGATTGCAAAGGGCAAATCGACCACAATGCCTCTCCCGCCAATACCCCTTTGGAACCGCTCGATGAATTGAGACCAGTTTATGTCGTAATTGCTTCTGACATTGTAGCACTCGTTTAGAGATTTTTCGGCGCTCCAGCTCCACAACAGGTAGTCGACCAGGGTGTCGATATAGGTAAATCCGCCATTTGCCCTGCCCCCGTCAATGAGTAGCATAACGCCCGATTGGAGCTCTTTTCCGATGCGTACGATAAATTGAGACCGTGGGCCAATAATGTTTGCCGGCCTAAAGATCGTGTAGGCAAAGCCGTACTTGCGGCCAAAAGCCCGCACCAGCTCTTCGCCCATGATTTTTGTTTCGCCGTAGAAAAATCCCTTTCCCGAGATTTTCCCCTGCTCATTGCAGGGGGACTGCGGGAAGCCGTACACATCGGCCGTTGAAAGATGCACCAGCCGGAAAAGAGTACGATTTTCCCGGGCGATCGCCTCCAGGAGGTTTTGTAGACCTCCTACATTGGCGGCGAAATAATCGTCCCATCTGCCCCAGGTAGCCGTGTTCGCCGCGCAGTGAAATATCGCCTGACGGCCGCGAACCGCTCTCGCAAGCGCTGCCGGGTCGAAGAGATCCCCTCGGATAACTTCGCACTCCCGCCTAAGCGATGTATCCAGGCGATCCGGGTCTCGCACGAGCAGCCCGACCGAGCATCCCTTGCCCGAGAGCCGTTTTGCCAGATGACTGCCAACAAACCCCGTCGCCCCGGTTATGAGCGCGCTTTCCGGCGTATTTGCTCTCACACGATAGCCCCCGTTACCCTCTTTGCAGGGCGGCAAGGCGCAGCCAAATTTGGACTTTTTTTGAAAACTTCTTTGTCTTTAAGGCCGGGCGAATCATTCATAAGCGCGTAGAAAAAGCCCACAAACGGGTTGATCATTTTGGACCGCGCCCGCAGAGCGAATTTAATGGGCGTTATCCGCGCCCCCAGATCCTGTTTTATCGGATAGGTCGTAAGCCCCATCTCCAATTGCCCGGCCTTCAAATTGATCGCTGTCTCCACCACCTTCTGCGCCACATAGAGGTAGAGATCGTCGTTTCCCGCCTCCTCGCGGCCAAAATAAAGCCATCGAAGCATCGAGCCGTCCACCATCAAAAGAGCATGGCCAACGAGTTTTTCCCGTCGATAAAACAAAATGACTTTAGAGCTTTTCCCAAGCCTTTCAGAAAATTCCCGGTAAAAAGACGGAGTAAGTATTTCACGCTGGAATTCCGCGGCATGGTCGTAGACCTTTTGCCACTGCGCATGAAGTATTTCCGCCATATCGTGGAAATCGTCAACCACTTTGTAGCTGACCAATTCTTTCTCATTCCTTCGTAAATACTTTACCGTCTTACATCGGTAATAACTTTTCATCGAAGCCAGGTATTCGTCGAAAGTATTCCAGCGAATTTCCATATGGGTATTTGGCAAACTATCGACGAGGTGATATCCGAAATGGCGGTAAATCGGACAATGGTCGGCTGCGTTTTGCTCTAAATCGCGGATGACCAGGATGAAGTGTCCTTCGTCTCGACAGATGCCCATAAGGAGATTATTTACGGCGGTTATCGCCTCTTCGGTGGAAATATCCTCTCGTATTATGTACGGCGGGCTGGTCAATGTGACCGGCGTGCCACACTCAAGCGTTCGGATTTTTAAAAAATTGGGGGAAATTCGCCGGATTCCGGCCAGTATGTTCCTAAGACCCGCGGGGGCAAAAATCGCCATATCGGTCGTTACGGTATAAAAACTCAAAAGGATTGCCGGCTCGCCGGCCTCGTCGGTAAAGACGGCATAGCGATAGTCGAAATCATTTAAGTTGGACCGTTCGATGGTTCGCCAAAACTCGTAGTCCTGCGTGCGGGAAAAGTTGGAGGCAAGCCCCGCCCACTGCTTTCTCGGAACATCTTCGATTGTCGAGTAAATCTTGGCGTTAAGCGGCCTGCCCATTGCCTTCCTTCCAAAACTGGCCAACAGTGCCGTAATAGAGCCGATCGGCCGCTAATGCCACGGCCTGGCTAAGCCCGGGTTCGCAAAAGAATACGCCTCGTATCTGGATGGTTGCGGCCACCATTTTCAAAAAGGCCTCCACGTTGGCGGGATCCGGCGGTGACCCGCTTTGCCAAAACGAGTCGAGACTTTTTTGAAAAGTCAACCCGTCGAGGTCATAGATCGCCTGCCCCAGCGTCTTAACCGGTTTTCCGAGTTGGAGAGCCTTTAGGCCCGAGGTGCTGTTGACGGTCACCATCCCGGCCGCCCGGGCCGTTATGTGATCAAGATTTCCGCCTTCGATGTAGACGATGCGTTTCGACACCCCGCACTCCCCGGCGATCCTGCCTATCAGCTTCTCCCAGTTCCTTAGCCCCGGGTCGAAGGGGTGCGACTTTATGAGAAGGTGTGTCGCCGGGTCGCAGTGGCGGGCAAACGAGCGGATCACCTGCGCTATGGGTTGCTCCATTCCCGTAAAGGGCGAGTAGGAGACAATCTGGAAATCGTGCTCGAGTTGCAGGGCAAAGACGAAGAAACGTCTTCGGGCAGCCAGAAAAGGGTTGAGCCTGTCTTGGGCGAGCCGTTCCCGCACGTTTTGCGAAAGGAGGCGAACACCCATTGCCGGAAAATAGATGAAAGGGTTTTTGCGTTTGTCGGGGCGACGGTATCCGGGATAAAGCCAGGAAAAGAACACATTTCCAAAACTGTAGATCAAATCTCCCCTGGCCATCGCCCGGAAACTGTCGGCGTAGCGTACCGAGAGATCCAGGGCGGGAAGATCGGCCGCCCTTTTTTTGATGGCGCCAATATCTTTGGGAAACAAGGATTCCCCGCCCATTGCGTCCTGTTCCAGGGTGATCCAGTCGGGTCGAAGATAGCCAAAATCTGTGACCGCGACCCGTATATTTCGCAGCTTGGCGAGTCTAATGGCCGCCAAATGGTAGCTTCTCTTTTCTCCCAGCAAGACGAGATCGGTTACTTTTTCTCGATCCAAAAAATCGCCGAAAAAAGAGGGCCACCCGGCCTCCGGTCCCCTGTAGTCGACCGTGTTTTCGCCTCTCCAAAAATAGCGATCGCCAAAGCACAGATTGATCCCTGTGACCTTGCAGCCGCGCCCGGAAAGCTCTTGGCCGATGCGGCTAAAAAAAGGGGAGGGCATCCCCTGCAAAAACACGAAGTGTAAATCGCTCATGGCGCTTCCTGATGGACTGCTTTGGTTACAAAGAGCCTGCGAATCGCTCGCAAATGATAGACAATGCGGCCCTCGATCCGCCTGAGGCGCACAAGGACCGTAGGTCGCCAAAGATCGGGATCGTCAAAGCGGGAAAGCAACACCTCCGCCGTACAGGGAAGCTTTGTGAGGGGATCGAAATAGCGCGCATAGCGCAACAGGGTTCCCGCCACCAGTTGCTCCAGGGTAATCTTTCGACCCCTTCTGGGCGGAGGGTTTCGATCGATTGTAAGCCCCCATCCGGCATAGAACGGCTGTCCGTATGTCACCACCCGCTTGTCTCGCAAAAGGGCCTCAAAGCCCGCAAGAGAAGTGAGACAGTGTACTTCGTCCACACCTGCAATCAATTCCCCCATGGAACCGGTTCGCACAATCTGGTCGGCGTGGCGCAGCACAAGCCCTGCCGCGATTTCCCCCGGCCGGTGACCGGCTCTTACATCCGGGTGGGGCTTGTAGAGGATGTGGGCGTCGGGATTATCCGCCCGGACCCGGGAGAGCAACTCCAGGTTGCCGGTCATTCCCGCCCCGCCCATAAGGACCGAGCGGTCGTCTTCGACCTGCCCCGGGACCAGGATCGTCCGGCCCCCGGGGATCTCTACCTCGCCCCGGGCGCCGGCCGAATACTTCGTGATGTTGCGGCTTACCAGCAGCGCCATGAGCTTTCGGGTTCGAAATATTTCGCCAGTGTCCAGTTCGATGGAGTTCAGGATACGCTCCAGGCCGCTTGGCCGCGCGGGGTCGAAATAGAGGCCCTCGCCATCAAGGGAGAGGGAGCACGGCGGGATAAAATCCGCGCCAAGCCCCGCGGAGCGAATGAAACCGTCTTCTACCCGGATTACCCGCACCCCTGCCGCAGCAGCCCTTTCCGCCAGATCGGCCGGTTCGCGCGAAGCCCAGACCGCTATGTCCTTTCCCTGTTTTGCCGCATGCCTTACGGCCTTTCGAACCGATCGGGTAAAACGGGGGGCCCCTTCCGAGGAGGTAAGAAAATCGGCGATACGCGCCTTCTTCCAGAAGGCCATTCCCATGCACACGCCAATGGAGCGGTTTTGCTCGTCTAAGCGGCGAAAAAATCGAACGATCTCCAAGGCCTTTTCAAAGCAAATCGTCTCGCCGCTGTACGGGTCGCGGTACCGGGCGCCGAGCAAAAATTTTTCTGCAAAAAGGTGGGAAAGCGTGCGCCGGCTTAACCCTTTAGCCGCCGGCGCCCGGTCTTGGGTCAGCCCCCGGCCGGCATAGAAAGCCGGTCCGTGGCACACCACGGGTTTTCCCGCCAAAAGCGCCAAAAACCCGATCGTGTGGCCGGCCGCATGGACGAGCGAAACGGCGGAAAAAAGCTTCCAGGGATTTGCCTCGCCAACTATTACGGTTGCCCCTTTTTTTTGCAGGCGCCTAAGGGCGCCGGCAAGAGCGGGCGCCCCTCTACCCGCCCCGGCAAGTATTAGCGTCTTCTCCTTTGGAAGATTTCGTTCGACCTCTGCCAGCATGGATTCCACGACGGGCATGTCCTCGGCTTTTGTCGGAATCGCAACGGCCATCGCCTGGAAGTGGTCGGCCGTCCATCCCCTATGGCATCGCCTGCCCCACCATGCCCCGCCCAGCTCCTCTTCGACTATCAGGCGCATCGCCGCGCTCGCTCGATCCAGGAGCGCCGGGTTTTCCGGATCCGGGGCTTTCGGGGCAGCAGAGTCACTGCGCTCCGCATTATCGATAAGTTTCAGGTTTTTGTCATACCATGGCGGAAGGCGCAGTAGCCGGGAATCGGTATCAAAATAATCCGCGGCCGGCGATTTCGAATATCCCCCCATCACCCGATCCTGTCCAGCAGGGTCTCCACCGCTTCAAAATGAGCCTGCCACGAAGGGGGGGTAAAGCCGGAGAGCCTTTGCATCTGGGCCGCTCTTCGGGCGCTTTCCGGCCGGCAGTACTCTACGATTCGCTCCAGCCAGCCAATCCCGTCGAGCGGGTCGAGGTAATCGGGAATGTCCCCCGCGATTTCACGAAATACCGGAAGGTTGCTCGCGATCACCGGGACGCCGTTTGAAAGCGCTTCGATTAGCGGCAGTCCGTAGCCTTCGATAAAGGAGGGAAAAATTAGCGCCCGCGCGCGTCGAAGGCGCCAAACGAGTTCCTCGTCCGAGCAACCCGAAGCCTCGTGTACAAAGTCGCTAAGAGTTGCGCCTCGCTCCAATATATCGATCACATTTTCGCACTCCCAGCCCCGCTGGCCAATGATCACGAGCCCCGGGGCGGCCCGTCCGAGCCTTTCCACAATTCGCCGCCACACCTGCAGGATCATCCAGTGATTCTTCCGGGGTTCGATGGTTCCAACCATCACGAAACAGGGATGGTCAAGGGGCGCCTTCGAGGCCGCTCGTCCGAGGTTGTCCGTTTGCGTCCTGCCGGCAGGTGAGCCGGGCCAGGATGTTCCGGGTCCCGCAGCGCCGGTTTCCGCAATCGGCTGTCTACATCGGGGCAACCCGCTTGCCAGGGGAGCAACCACTGCGGGGGGCATGGCCGCACCCCGGGCCCTGGCGAAATCTTTTAGCACCTCCAGGGTAAACGAGGAGTTGGTCACCACCCCCGCCGCAGTCCTAAGGACTGTCGCCATTCTTGCCACATGGCGCAGGTCTTCGCCTTCCCGGGAAAATTCGGGGTGAGAAAAGGGAATCAGGTCGTGGACCATAAATATCGGTCGCGCGCCCCGCCCGCCCGCCTGGCGGTTTGAATAAAAGGAGCTGTCGAGGCCGCTGTGGCCGATATTTAGCAAAAAGCCCCCCCGGCCGGAAGACCTTCCAAACCATGGGAGCGGGGGGGATAGCGCCATGATGCGGGTCGCTCTTCGAAAAAAATCTTCACCCGGACTCATCAGCAGATCGAACAACTTCTGCGAAGCATCGGGTGAAAAAACTCCTCCAAGCCTGCCTGCCTGCACAAATACCCGCGCCCTCGACCGGTATTGCCGTATGTAGGCGAGGCAAACCCTGTCCACGCCGGTTGGCAGACGTCCCTTCATAAAACGCGATAAAAGGCGGGTGACATCGATTAGCATTTGGATGCAGTGATTTATAGAAGCCGGATACGTTGTCTGTTACCCACGCTTACCCCTTAGCGGAGATTTGCCTGGAAGGGCTTGGCTCGAGTCATTGCAAAAGGAGGCAGGTGGGCGCATGTGTGGGTAATTGCAAGCTTTCGCAAAGGGGGGGGGGATTTCGAGTCTATTCGTACAGCACGGAGTAAACTCCGTCCATGTTCTATACCGCCTTCAGGCTGGTTCAACGTCAAAGCGAAGTTGGCCGAAGTCGCGCCGATAGATAATTTGTTCGGCCTCGATGGGCGTTATCGCCATCATGTCCGTTACCATGCCCTCTCCGGTCATTTTTATTGTGCGAGGCAGCTTCCATTGGGAATCAAAGATTTGGAACCAGCCGTTTCCGAGATCTCGATCGGGGCGCTCCGCGAATTCCGAGATCCCGACACAAATTTCGCCGTCAAGGTAGGCAATGCCACGCGGAAATCCGCCCGTTTGGATGCTCTTACCACCCAGGCCGACCAGCCGTCCTTCGCCCGAACTGCATGTCATGATTTCGCCCTCATGGAGCCACGCGTTATGAGCCTGGTTCCCCGGGGCGATGCTTCGGCGTCGCCCCCTGTCGGGCAAACCGAAGAAATGAAGCTCGCTTGGCTTTCCCGTGACACCGCTCCAGTTGTGGGCCACGATGCACAGTTTATTTCCCCACCCTGTCAGCGAATTGAAATGATTGACGTCGCGCCGTTCGCCCGAAGGGATGCCGAGCGGGCGCCAGGCTTCCCTGGAAGCTCCGTCATAAACCCCGATCATATTGTCGAACGGGCAGGTGACCCAGAGCTTTCCGTCATGCACCAGGATTTGATGAATGTCGCGCAGGGGAAACGGCGGCTGGAGTTCGCTCTTATAAGATAACCATTGGTCAAAGCAAAGGATTCCGCCCCTTTCCTCCTCTTTCGGGACCTGCGATGTATTCGCGCGGTATCTTGCGCCCACATAAAAGGTTCCTATACCCCTTGAAATTCCGTAGTAGTGATGGCGTCCGGTATCGATACAAAGAGCCCGTTTGCTTCGGACCTCAAGGAGCAGGAGCGATTGGCTGGTCGTAACCAGGATATATGCCGCTAGAGTTCATTGCCGCTGTAGCTCTCCACTTTTGCGCACGTGCTACCGGCCTCATTTCGTCAACTGGATGGCGGTTATCGCAGGATAGGCTACCGACATGACAATGTTTAGGAACTTCTGCAGTTCGGCCACGGAGGCGTTGGAGACATACAGCAGGTCCTTGTCCTTGACCATGAAATCCTGAGCGGCGAAAAATGTGGCCGGATCTTTTAAATTCGCCACGTAGACCACGGGGACTCTACCGTCCTTTGTGGTCAAAACAGGCTTGTTTGGCCAGTCCATGAGCTCTTTAGGTTCGAAGCGAAAGACAAAAATCGATTTTGCGTCGGCCCGGTTATCGTTTAATCCCCCGGAGCGCCCGAGCGCCTGGATAAGAGAAATGCCCTGCGCCTCGAAATTGACTTCATCGTTTTTGCCTGTCGCCCCCAGCACGGTGAAGCTCTTGGGTTGATAGAACGCGGTAACGACATCCCCCGGGTCCAGAAGAATATTTTGCCTCGGATCCCGGATGATCGTCTCGAGCGGGAGCGAATACACCTTTTTTCCGCGAGTGACCTGGATCATCGTCTTAACGATTGGCTGCTGGGCGCCCCCGGCCGAAGCAATGGCGTCGAGCAGCCTCTCTCCCCGGGGCGTAAGCGGCATGCGCACGCTCTGTTTTACTTCCCCGACCACTGTCACGTAGGCCGAAGAATTGCGAACGAGGCGCACCAGCACCTGGGGCTGGTGCGCTATTCCCTGCAACCGCTTCGTTATCTGTGCCGCTATAGCCTCCAGGGTGTGTCCCGCAGCGGGTATCCTGCCCGCAAAGGGGATCGATATGGTTCCATCGCTTTCCACCATTTGATCGGGTATGGTCGCCCCTCGCGAAGAGGGAAGAGCCGTGGGCGCCGCCCCGCTGGTAGTCTCGATCACCGTGCTGCCAAAAAGCGTTGCCGGCGGCGCCTCCCAGATACTCACCTCCAGAAGATCGCCCGGGCCAACAACATATTGCATTGGCCCCTGTTCTCCGAAAACTTTCGAAAAAGGACATCTCTTCTGACTGTTTTCCAACAAGGCGGCAACCGATCCCGTCAGGTCGATGACCTGGATGCCCCGGGGAGGTTTGCCCGGAGCAGGCGGCTTGCCCGCGTCGATAATGGCTTTTCCGCTCGGGCCCGAATCCGGCATCCACGCGCATCCGCTCAAAACGGCTGAAGCAAGAAAACAACAGAGCGTAAAAAAAGAAAAAAACCTGAAACATTGCCTGTTTCTCATGGTGCTCCTAACCCGGCAAAAATATCGCTGACCATAGACCGTGAATCGTGCAGGAGGGGAGAGCGGCTGCGACAAGCCCGGGCAAGGCCCCCCGAGGATATGCGATTCTTCTTTTTGTTTTGAGTAGCTTACATCAACACCATTTGTTGTCACCCCGAAAGCGCCCTTTGAACCGGCAAAAGTCTTTTTCAATCGGAAACCCGGGTCTTGACGGCGGCGGGCGCGATACTGCGTGCGTCCACCCTGCACCGGGCGCGGATCTTGTAAGGTGGGCAAAAGCTTCATCTTGCCCACCAACAGCTTTCCCGATGGACACTAGCTACTTCGCTCGGCAGCCGTGACGGTATCGGGCATCCAGCGCCGATACCACTGACCGTCCAGAATGACTCCGAGTAGATTTTTGGTGCTTTGTTTCCAGGTGAGCGAAACCATGGTCGACGATCGTGGCGCCTTGGCGGCTTCATGGAGTGAGAGCCAATCAACCACGACATCCGCCAAAGCCTCGGGGTCCAAGCCGCTGAAATAGGAGGCATGCTCTCCGGCCACCTCGCGAAACACGGGTATATCTCGAGCCAGTATGGGCAGCTCATTACGGGCGGCTTCGATCAGCGGCAGACCGAAACCTTCGCCCTCGGAGGCGGCGATAAGACACGTGGAAAGTTCGTAGACTCTTTCGAGGTATTCGTCACTTATACCTTCGAGCCAAAACAGCCGCCGGCCGTTCTGCCGATGTTCGCGCAGCATGCCGGCCAGTTCCTCCACCATCCACCCTTTTTTCCCCACTATCACCAGGTTGACATCGACTCCCCGGCGCCAGAGCTGCTCAAAGGCGCCCAACGTTTGCTTATGCCCCTTGCGGGGTTCAATGGTTCCCACCATCAAGAAAGTCGGGCGGCTCGCCAATTTGTCAAGGACAAGGCTTGCGTCAATCGGCAACCCTTCCGTGCTGAGCGAATTTGCAAAGTCCGCCCCATTGTGAGACCAGCCGATGGAAAACGGACGGAGCCGGCCGGGACCGGATACCGTCAACCATTGGAACAGTTCGTCGGCCACCGAGCGGGAAACACAGACAGCGCCATCGCAATTGGCCACCGCCTCGATCCAGCGGGCGTGCTTTTGCGATGCGCCATCCTCAAAACAATGAGGCAAGAGTATGGGGAGCAGGTCATGGATCAGGAAGTAAACCCTGACGCCAATCTTTCTTAGATGGTTATAGAACTCGGTCTGGCTCGTCACCACATCGGCCTGGAAGTCCAACCCGAAGAAAACGTCGCCACTGAAAGCTTCCACCGGCTCATCGCAAAGCCCATGAGCGGAACAGCCCAGAAACCGCAGGGTGAACCTGCGCGCATACCGGTAGCCAGGGACATGAGCATCGGCGTAAACGGGTTCGACTCGGTAACCCTCGGGCGGGTTCTCCAAAAGTTCGGCCAGAACGCCTTTAACTACCCGCTGAATGCCGCTCTTTGCATCGCGGCAAATCAACTCCGAAATGTCCAAGAGCAACTGCTTGCCCGTCGGAGGGCTGTCATTTTGGGCTATGCACCCGGCCAGTTGCAGCCAGTGCTCCTCGCCCTCCGGGGCCCCTTGGATTTCCGCCGCCGCCCGGATGAGGGCGCCTTTTCCACTGCGAGCCCGGTCATAAAAGCGCTCGATCGCCTCGGCATACTGGTCCGAGCAGCCACGCGCAAGGGGCTGAGCGCAGACTGCCTCACGCGCTCGCCCGCCCAGGTCGCGCCGCTTTTTATCGTCTCTCCATAGATTTTCCAGAGCAGCCGCCAGGTCCGCGCCCTCGGGCGCCTCTTCGATCATGCACACGGCATCGGCGGGAAAGTCCCCCGTATGGCCGTTGGCGTTGACAATGGTGGCAAGCCCGTGGCTCATGCAGTCCAAAATGTTTATGGAGGCCTCGGCGGAGGGGCCGACAAAAAGCTGAACCGCCGTATCGGCGCCCGCGATATGGAGACGAAGCCGTTCCGAACTTATCCTGCCGGTAATGCTGATGCGATCGGAAGCGCCACTGGCTGCGATGGAATCGAGCAGCCGGGTATGATATCGGCCCCCATCGCCCTCACCGACGAATACGAGCCGGCACTTTTTGTCCTCCCGGAGCCGCGAAGCGAGCCAGCCCTCCAGTATCCGGTGACTTTGCCCCTCGGGGCCCATTTCGCCGATACTGCACACTACATGGTCGTCCTGGTTCCACCCCAGCACCTTGCGAGCCGCCGTTCGCCCCGGGCCGGCCGGGCAAACACGTTGGAAAGGGATAACCGACCAGTCCTTGGTCAAACCTTTCCCGAACCATCTCTGGCCAAGGCTTCGCAAATGGTTGGAGCCGACGATGACTCCCAATGCGTTTTCGACAACGACCCGGTTACAGGGATATCTCCACCGATCCGTTTCCTTTTCCCGGTATTTTTCCACCACCGCGCTGTAGCCGTGAGAATGGTAGAGCTCCCGCGCCATCTCGTCGGCGCCCGTGGAAGAAAACAGGGCGCCCAGGAAAAAGTCGTTCAATACGACCACGCCCGGCGCACGGACCAAGATATCGCGGACATCCACGCACGGTGGCGAACTGTCGATCTGGTAGAGTATTCGATCGTAGATGTGGACATTGTCTAGAAACCAGTCGAAATCGCGTTGCCTCATCCACCTGTTTTCGGAGTCGGCGGCCCCGGGCGCAATAACATCGATATCGTAGTGGCGGGAAAGCTCCGGCGGGAGTCCGCCGTGGTAAGCCCGGATTCGGTTGTTTTCGGTGGAAAAAGACGCCACGTATGCCAGCTTTGGCCTGTGCCGGGGAAGTCGGGCGTGCTGCTCTCGCGGTGAATCGTGTAACTGTTCGAACAGCAAAATCGCCCGCCTTGCGCTTTCATCCCAGGAAAATTTCCCCGATTGCCGAAGGCCGTGTTCAATGAGAGCCCGACGATAGCCTTCGTCGGTGAGGACATGTGAGAGTCTTTCCGCAATCGCTCCCGGATCGGCAGGGTCAAACAACGCGTCTTCACGCCCGATCACCTCCGGCAGGCTGCTGGTGTTCGAAGCGATCACCGGCGCGCCGCAGGCCATAGCCTCCAGCGCCGGCAGGCCGAAGCCTTCGTGGCGCGAAGGAAACACAAAGGCCTCGCACAGGTTGTAGAGCGCAATCAAGTCTTTTTCGGCCACATAGCCGGTCACAATGATTTCGTCTTCAGCCAGCCCCAGCTCCTCGATCAGGGCCTCCAGCAAATAGCCCTTGCCGTGGAGCGCGCAAACGAGAGCAAGTTGATGAGCGCGTCGCAAAGACTCCGGCAGAAGCGCATAGGCGCGGATCATCCCCTCCATATTTTTATGATACTCAATTGTGCCATTATACATGACAAAGGGGCGCGAAAGGCCGTAGCGTTCCTTGAGCCTGGATTTGGTCTCGCTGCTTGGAGGCACGGGTTGGAAACAAGACTCCGCGCCCTCGCTGATATTGACCACCCGTTCCTCGGGGAATCCGAGATACCGTATTGCTTCCTGACGTGAAGACTCGGAAACCGCCAGCAAAAGATCGGCCCTGCGGAGCTGATCGAGCTTGCACTCATACCAGGACTCGATCGCCGGATTACTCAGAAACCGCGTCCTGTTTATGAGTGGTATCAGGTCGTGAATTGTTACCGCAGTAGGGATTGCCCGGGCAAAAAGGGCCACGCTCGTTACCGCATTATCACCCCAACCCCAGCCTTCAAACAAACTGGGGATATGGACAACATCGGGTTCCAGCTTTGCCAGAAAAGCCTCGCGGACCAGTTCCGCCGCTTTCCTGCGCCAACTGTTGTCGTGATGGACCGGGCCGGGCGCGCTCCACACCCGGATGTTTTCCGGGGGCAAAAGCCCGTCGAACTCTGCCCGAATAGGCTCAATCGTCGAGGCAAAAAGGCCGTTTAGCGCAATGACGATCTCGTGCTCCTGCGCATTGCGCAGTATTGCCTTTGTCAAAGCCAAGCTATAGCGACCTATGCCGCGCTCTCGTGAGCCCGTTTGCGTCCCCTGCAGGTCAATTGCAATTCGCATTGTGCTAGCTCTTTGTATTATTTCTGGATGCTGCGGCCTTTAACTGGAAATAGACGGTCCTCGCCCGCGCCGGCAGTTGCTCGAAACCTTCAGGAATGGATGGCGCCAGGGGAGAGGCCGAATCCGTTCCCGCCCGTGGTGAACCCTTGCCGCCCCTTGCCCTGGAAATCGATTGGATCGGGTGCGCGATGAGGCTTCCAATTTTGGCAAGCGGGTTCAGCCATTTTGTTCTATCGTATCTTCCAAGCGCTTTCTCCAACCCCGGGATAGTCACGGAGCGGGCCTGCCCCTCAAGAGAAAGCCGCAGGTTCGCCACTATCTCGATCTTCGGGGACCCCGAACGCAATCGGTCCAAATAATGGCTTAGTCCGTCCGTATCCGGGGCTCGGCCCAGAAAAGTCCGATAAGCGCAGCAAAGGAAATGGTAGTCCTGCAACGCAAGAATTTCCCCTAAAGAGGCGGCGACCCGGTTAAGCGATTTCATTGCGTCGCCCAGACCTTCAATCTCGGCGCAATAACGGTTACCCTCGTCTGAGGAGCGCAACAAGGCCAATATATGTATCTTGGGGAACCCCTTGCCAAGCAAGCCCCTACACTCGCCCAACTCGGCATTATCCGGACCCCGGCCAAGCAGCCCATGGTAGGCGCGCTCAAAAAAGAGCTCGCCATCCAAAGCCAACATTTCCTGGAGCGTGAGGTCTGCCGGTATGTTTTCCGCCTCTCCACGAGGCGTTGCCAACCGGAAAGCCGATTCGGCTGCGGGATGGGCTTCCTGGAAAACCTCCACCTCGCCCGGCGCGGGGGCCAACCGAGCGCCCTCGCCGGCCGAAGTCGCCATGGCCGGTGGCCAGGTGGTTTGAGCCGGATTCCCCAAAAGGCTCAGGTCGTCCCGGGAGCTAAAGATCGATCGTAATTTGCGGAGCGGTGACGTGGCTCGCCAGGAGAGCGTGGAGTGGGTCCTTTCCAGAACTCTTTGCAGATACAGCAGGTTGGCTGCAGCCTCTTTGGCGCTCCGATCGGTTTTCTCCAACAGCGCGGCTTCCCGCCTTGCACACTGCTCCCGTAGCCCTCTCAATTCATCTTTGTGCTTTTGAGCCATATCCGCCCGCTCTCGCCTGGCCTGTTCCTCAATGGAGAGCAGTTGAGCGGCCATTTGCTCCTCACGCCGCTTCCCCTCCGCAAGTTGGTCCAGGAACCGCTGTTCTCGGCCGGCGAATGCCAGGTTCAAGGCCTGAATCCGATCAAGCTGCTTATCCTCGTACATGAAGTAGCTCCCTGCCCTCACAATTAGCTATCGGATATGCCCCAAAACGCGGGTGGAGACGGGTGACTATTTTCTGCAGCCCCTTCCAGGGATGAAACACCGATTTGCACTTTCTCTATTCCAAAACCCAATTTTCGAGCGTCCGTATTAAGAGATAGTGAGAGTGGCGAAGCAAAATTGGACATAGAAAAGCTTATCTCGCATGAGGGGCTGTCAATAACCGCAGAGAAGCTAATTTCTTTACTCTCTTTTGTTGATGGCCGAAAAAGGACAACCCCGACTTCCTGCTCGCCGACTTCGATTCGAAGGACGGGCGCATGACGGATTATTCCACCAAACGCCTTGACAATCATCGTTACACCGATTTCCACTTGTGGTTCCCCGCCCGGCTCTATCGGTATAATCATCTTGGAGTACCGAGCGCCGCTCCATACGCCCCAAGTCTCAAGGCTGTGAAACCCATCGCCGAAATAATGCGAGGAGGTCGCTTGGCTGAAATCGATCTCGCGGGTTTCGCCGACCCGGAAGGGTTCCCCCTTGGCCGATGGAGCAACAGGGCGGCCTTCGGCCTCTCTTAATATCTCGTGAATTTGCCGATCCGACAGATCGAGGTGCATTTTCAACCGCTCCTCCTTCCGCTGCTGAGCAGCCATCTGGCGGGTCAACTCCGAATAACGGGCCGAACTCTCCGTCTCATTTCGCAGCACTATCTGGCGGGCCCTGGCGCAGTCGCGCAAAAGGTCCTCGGAGGCAATATCGCAAGGGTTGGAAGACCAAAGCCGCGGTTCATTCGACTGGCGCAACGCCTCCAATCGCTCAATCTGCCGAGGCGAGTATCCGCTCTGCTGCAACATGTCGCGAATCTGTTTTTCCAGGCGGATAAAATAACCCTTTTCGTCGTCTGTATAGTATCCCTGCGGGATCTGCGAGTCCGAGAAATCAACCTGTGTTATGCCATGGTCCGAGAGCCTGTTCAGGGTATCGTTCCTGTACTCCTCGGACGTGCTAAGGCTGTCGATGTTTACAAGAATGTCTGAATGATCCATGCCTTCGAGTAATCCCAGGCACCAAATAAGGTAAAAACCGAGGTAGGAGTTCTCCGCCGGAAGCCTGCTATTGCTGAAATGCGACCTTTCGATTGTTATATCGGGGTCATGGAACTCTTCGAACTGTATTTCCTTTCTCAGGCGGTCAATAACCTCGGGATGAAATCGCGCATTGAGTATCAACTGGCTTATGGCGTCAAAATAATTGGCGCACTTAAAAGACCACCACTGGTCCCACGGGTTCCTCCAAAGGTATATATGAAGACCGTTTAACATTCGTTTGATGCCTTGAATTCGACATGACGTCCTGCACTCCTGGATCACGGGACGACCTTTGGCATTCTTTATAAGTGAAGCTAAATAACAAATAAAATCGTGATTGTTGGTATTTTCGAAGTACTCGTCATAGATGATCGGTTTAGATATCAACTGACGCCAGTGTTCCCATACTTCAAAAAGTTCCAAATAGTAGGGCGCTCCCAAAGAGGGATGGCGCAAAAGAGGCTGACTCTGCGCGTCCAATTGGAGTAAACCGCGCGGGTAATCTTTGCAGAGCAATGCTATTTCGTTTACAGGTTCCTGGTAGCACCAAAAGCCGCCGGTGGAACGCCGAAAGACGGAGAAAAGGTAAGTGCTTCCCGCTCTCCAAAGGGAATGAATGAAGATCGGCGAGTCACTATTCGGATATGGGTGGTTTTTACCTTGGGTCACCGTAGTCCAATACGCAATGCTGTTGCTTCAGGGCGATCGACACCTCGAAGTCCCATTTTTTCCCTCGTGCTCTTAGTGGTCTTCGTGGTTGACTCTTTGTCCCGAGGTCCGTTCGGACTGCGGGCCGGTAGTAAACCACGAAGAACACGAGGAACACGAAGGAAGAGCAAAAAGTATGGAGCTCAGCTTCTGCGGTCATGCATGATTTTTCTTAAAGCAACAGCATTGAGTCCAATACGTACCGGGTTGCGGCCCTGCCGCCTCAGGCGGCTTAGCCGCCGGAGACCAAGTTCTCAAGAAGCTGGGTCACGCTGTCATGCCAGGTGGTTATCTCTGAAGGCATACAACCCGAAGAAAATTCCCCGCTCTCGATTCGCTGCAGCCAACCATCGATAATTTCAGCAAGGTTCGAAGCCCCGGGGGAGAAAAAAGTCACACCGTCCCCGCCGATTTCACGAAATATCGGGATATCACTCGCCAGGATTGGCTTTTGATAATAGGCGGCCTCAACAAGGGGAAGGCCGAAACCTTCGGCCTCCGAGGCGACAATCACCCCGGTTGCGGCGTGGTAGAGCGCAACGAGCATCTCGTCGCTGACATCGTCGAGCCAATGGAGGCGGTTGTTTCTTTGCGGGTGGAGGCGAAGAGTTTGCTGGAGCGCCTCGGTTCTCCATCCGGGCCTTCCGACCAGGACCAGGTGGGCTTGGCTTCCACACCGCCAGAGTTCTTCAAAGGCGGACATGACCTTGACGTGTCCCTTTCGCGGCTCTATCGTGCCCACCATCAGGGCGGCGGAATTTTTGCGCAATTTTTCCAGCAGCGGCCCGGAATCGGCAGGAAGGCCAACACTGGGAAGACTGGCGGCTATATCGGCGCCAAGCCTCATAATAGCGATCGGAGCGCTATCGGCGTAAAGACCGTAGCTTCTCGCAAGCCAGTCGGCGACATCTTCTTTTACGACATGGGAACTGCAGAGCAGGCCGTCGGCGAAAACGGCCACGGTCCGCAGCCACCGCTCGAAGTGCGCGCGCGCCTTGGGGGTAAACCACTGCGGGTTGCGCACCGCCAGGATATCGTGAACCATGAAGTGCAGCCGCGCCCCCCTGCGTTTCCATGCAAGCAATTGGCCCTGGCGCCGGGGAAGGATGTGCGCGCCAAGATCGAGCCCCAGGAAAATATCGCCCGGTTCCACCTCAACCGCCGCGCCGTCTCCATGGTCGCCGCGATCGAAAACAACGCCGGGAAAATCTCTTACATACCGGTAACCGATCTTGCGCGTCGCAAATACCGGGCATACGAAAAATCCGGCGGGCCGATGGTTTAGCAGTTGGTTCAAAATAGCCCTTACCACCCGCTGGATACCGGTGCGCGCATCGTTTTGCACGGTGACCGAAACATCGACAAGCAGTTGCCGTCGACGCGGGGGCGCCGCTGCGCCGACAGACGGCGAACACCTTTTGACGAGCGACCGCGCCCTGCGCACAGGGATAAATCCCAGGGCAAATCCTAGAGCCTGGTTACGCAGATTTGGCATCGTAGAACGCCAGCCCCGCGTCAACATTATCGAACATGTACAGCCTTCCGGCAAGCAGAACGCCGGCGCAGTCGCAATGCTCGCGGATATAGCCGCTGTTATGGGAAACGATTATCATTGCGCGGTCTTTTCTTTTTTCGAATAATTCCGTGTGGCATTTTCCGTGGAAACGGCTATCTCCCACGGAAACTATTTCATCGATCAAAAAGCAGTCGAAATCCACAGCAATCGAAAGAGCAAACGCCAGGCGGGCAACCATACCCGAGGAATATTTCTTGACCGGTTCACGCAGGTAGGGGCCAAGCTCCGAGAACTCCTCCACAAAAGGGAGCGACTTCTCGTAATCGGCATTATAGACTCGGCAAACAAAACGCAGGTTGTCCAGACCGCTCAGGCTGCCCTGGAAGGCGCCGCTAAACGCGAGCGGCCACGAAACGCTCATGCCGTGATGGACGGCGCCGCTCGAGGGAAGTTCCGCTCCGCTTATGATGCGAACGAGAGTCGATTTACCCGCCCCGTTCAAGCCAAGGATGCCGACCTTCTGCCCGCGCCTGATTTCCATGCAGATATTGTCGAGCACCCTTCGAGGCCCTTTGCGCGTATAGTATATCTTGGATACCCCATCAACCTTTATCAATGTCTACCAATCCGTTCTTGGGTTTGCCTGGCCAGGAGCAGCCCCGAGATCGTCAGCAGCAGGCAAAAAACGCAAAGATAGCCCGGCTGTTCGTACGTGTGGACCGCATCCCCCGCGTACCCGTGGCGCATCATTTCGGTCACCGTGACCGTTGGCACCAGCTCGGCCAACCGTTGAAGAGATGACGGAAGCCAGTCGACCATGAAGAAACATCCGGATATCCCGAGATAAAAGTACATGACGGGATGGTAGAGGCGCTCGAATGCCTCCCATCGCTCCGACAGGGCCCCCACGATCATCCCCACCCCGAACGTGTACCAAATCAGGAGAAACCATCCCCCGATCATGATGACCGGCTCTTTGGGGGGGACGATGAGACCGGCGCCCATCAGGATGAGCCCGACGAAAAGCGTCGATAAGGTCCCCCCCAGGATCTCCAGGATAACCCTGGAAAAAAACAGATCGAGGACCCGCACATTCTTGTGGTAGAGCAAACCGAGGTTGGGTTCGACAGCCTTGGCGCAGCGCGAGGTGGCATTGCGCCAGAGCATGACGGTCGAGTACCCTGTCCAGGCTAAAGCGGTGACCGACATTCCGGACTCCCCCTTGCTTATCTCGTAGACGTTCCATAAAGCGGTGACCCCCAGGGTGAATATCATGGGCTCGACGAACACCCACATAAACCCGATGTTGTCGCGTCCGTAGCGGGTTATGACCTCGCGCATCATGAGGGCATAAATCACGCGCGCCTGGATGACCAAGGACCTTGCAAGCGAGGTCTGCCGACGGGGCGCGCTCCAGGATAGTGTTTTCTCATTCACGGTGTTCACGCACTCCGGCAATGAGAAGGCTCAAGGCCCCCCAGGTTAAAAGACCGACCAAAAACGTCGTAATGAAATTTCGCAGCCGTTGCGGTTCTTCGGCATAATCGGGTTTGCCGGGCTTTACGATGCGCTCAAGATACAACTGCTTGCGCAGCGCTTCGTCGCGGGCCAGCGCCAGTGTCGTCATCGTGGCGCCAAGCTGCTTTTGGGCGAATTGATTGTCGAGCACCAGCCCCTCGTATTGAGGGCTGAAGGCGCTAAACGAACGCTGCGCCCCGGCAACCCTGGCGTTTTCCGCCTGTACATCGGAGTTCAGCGTCTTGATGCGGTCATGTAGCATCGGGATCGCCGGGTTATTCCTGCTCGCCGCGATCAACTGCGCCAGTTGCGCCTTGGACGCGATGAGTTCTTCCCGCAGTTTGGAGACAACCTGGAGCTGCAGGGTCGACTGGGCCTTCGGGTCGAAGATGCCGTTTTTGCTGCGGTAGCGCTCCAGGGCGATCGCCGCGGCCTTCGCCTTCGCCTGCGCCCGGTCGACCTCATCGGAGGCAAACTTGATCATGTCTTGGCTGGCTCGGTCGTTTAGATTGTTGACCAGTTTCTCGCTCATTTCGAGCAGCATTTCATTGATGCGGTAGGCCTCTTCCGCGCTAAACGCCCTGACGCTAACGGTGGTTATCGAGGAGGTCTCATCATGAGTTATGGTTACATGATTGAGGTAATATTTGTACAGCGCTTCGAAGCTTTTGTCCAAGTCGAGCCCGCCAAACCGGCTCAGTCGGTCTACGCTCCTGCTGCTGAAGGATTTTTTATAAGCGAGTTTCTCGTCGAGCTGCCTCAGGGCGTCGCGTGAAAGCATGAAACCGGCCACCGTGTACTCGTTATCCTGCGCCTTGGACAAACCGATCCCCTGCAGGAAACCGCCAATGCCGGCGACAGGCTGCTGATAAGGGGTGCGAACCACGAATCGCGCTTCGCTGATATAGACCTTCGAAGCGATAAAGCCGTAATAGATACCCGCAAACAAGGTGGGAAGAAATACAGTCAGCATGAACAGCGGACTGATTCGGGGGAATCGGAATTTCTTGCTCGCGGGCTCGACTCTGCCGATCGTATCCTCGTTCCCGGTCGATACATGCACGAATTCTGAAGCTTCCATCATAAACCCTGATTTTCAGGTTGAATACGGCAGGTTGCCGATATCGAGCTCTTCCGGACTTGCCCCCCGGGACTCGACGGTAAACGGTAAACGCTTTCCGAGAGGCGAAAAGATCGCCGGGAAGAGCATACTTGTCCATTAGCCAAAAATCATTGTAAAAATCCGCTCAACCAGCCCGGCAACGGATCGATTCATGAGGTGCAAGGCGGTTGCCGCCCCCGGGGCAAGACTTGGCGCGGCTCCCGCTGTCGCACCCCGCCTGCGGGCAGCGGCTATTCGTGTCCCGAGTCATAAGAGTGCGTTGCATCACTCCCGCGCGCGCGACCGTCTTGCTTGCGGCATGTTTTGAGCCCGAATCCAACTTTTTTCCCCTGTCCAAGCGATTACAATTACCCACGCATACGCCCACTTACCACTTAGCGGAGACTCCCAAGAAGGGGCTTGGCCCGATCACCCCCCTTATCTGCAACTTTGCAAAAGGAGAGAGGTGGGCGTACGTGCGGGTAATTGTAAGGTCCAAGCGGCCGCCCGGACCCCGGCTCAAAAGCCCTGCCGGAGTGAGGTCAAGGGCCGGCCCCCGGCCACAGCTCCGCCAACCCGGTTACAATCTTTTCCGGCTAAACCGCTCGCTCGCCCCGGACGCCCTCATCTACATTTCGTGGCAAGGCGCGGCGCAGCACCGTTTGGAGCTCCCTTACCCGACTTTCTCAAATCCTTAGCGCACGAAAAACTTTACTACCCTTCTCAGCCAGACCGCTCCCCTTTGCCAAGAGGAAGCAATTGAGCCCAAGGCAAAATCTTCAGCAGGCTACAATCACGCACCCTCCGGAAATGAACCATTTATCAGGGCGGTTTTTGTGCGCCAGTCGCCCGAAAGCTGGAAAACTTGTATTGCTGCTCATGCCCGTTTCGATCAAAAGATAGCCATTGTGTGACACATTCCGGCCCCAATGGCTCCCAACGCACTCGGACGTCTTGTCTGCCAAACGGCGAAAAAGCGATGGCTACCGTACTTACAAAGCCAATCACCAACAAACAGTGAACCGCGTATTTGTCCGGAAATCCAAGATTTTTACATTCATGCCCGAGGTAAATCGCACGCTGGAAAATGAAGTTACCTGGAGTCCAGGCGAAAAAAGAACGGCATAGGTTTCCTTTGGATAGTTTAGCATTTTTTATGATTTTTCGAAACGCAATGCCGTCCATGTCCGCGCAGTGGCCCACATCTCGCATAAAATCCTAACGCTAGCCATACACTGCCAGAAAACATGCAAGAATGCAACCTGAACTTATGTAAAGAAGAACCAACTCCGCTCGGCGCCAAGGGGTAATACGGAATTCTCAGTCGCTGTATAACTGATCGCGATGATTCCGATATCGGATTGGCGCCTTCCGCCCCGGTCCGTTAGCAGACCAACACTCTCGGAATTAATAGATTTACTAGATAAGGCATCCACATCATGTAAATATACACTACAGGCAGGGAGATGAGGTTCTTGCTTACGGAATTCGATTGAGCCCGGCAACCAGGAATCACCTGTGAAAAACCGCATTGCTCACGAAGACTCATGCGGGAAAAGTTTTTTGCGCCGCCGGAACATCCCGGCGGCACAGTATGAAAGCGGACCCCCCTGCAACCAGCCGGCGAGTCCGGCTATAAACCTTTATGGCTGGACAAGAAGCCCCCAGCCCGCGGTTCCAACAACGTTATTGTTAGTATCCAGAACGAGAAATACAACCGCAAGAGTTTGGTTGCCGAGATTACCGGGTATCGGCCCAAGAACGTAAGCGGGAAAAGATACGGATTGACCGGGACCCAGCAAAGCAGGTAAATTGGCTGTAGTATCGAACGGCCCGAAAGCCCTGGCGCCGGTAACGGGATTAATAACCAAGGCCTTCAAAAGACCGACGTTGATAGTATTGCCGGAATTGTTCGTTGCCACGATATTGAGTGTGACGCTGCCTCCATTGGCTATCGAGATGTTTCCGCTTATGGCAAGTTTTATGCCGCCCGGCGCAGTCCCGATGCCTATCGCGGCATTTGCAACCCCGCAGAATGCCCATAAGCAAAAAATACTCAGCGCAGCAAAAAGAATTCCTCTCTTTTTCATGACTCTTTTCTCCTTTTGAAAGCAACCTGGTTTGTTAGTACCTGCTAAACCCTCATCCAATGTATTACATCCCATCGATCCAATGGACGTCCGGGGTTTTCCCCTGAGCAGTTAAAGCGAAATGACCTACAGGTATAGTGACTTATGACACCCCATATTTGCATCTTGATTGTCTTGGTGACAGATGTCAACTATTTTTTCTTTTTTTAGCGACCCGACCGAGAGGTCTCCAGGGGCCGATGGCCCCAAAGCGGTCGATGGTTTATCCCTCCCTTCGCTCCTCGTTCAATGCGTCTCCCACTTGCCCGTTTTAGAATTGTAAAACCACCGGGCGCCGGTTCTTGTCGGGTCATAGCAAAGCCACGCCGCCTCGGAAAAGCTGTAGAGCCATGGATACGCCCACTGGTTCGTCCACCAGAAAGCCTTCATCTTGGCATCATAGAACGTGACGTTGCTCGTTGCCGTCCCGTAAGGAAGAAGCCAGCCGAGCGTACTATGGTATATCCATTTGGACGAGTTGGTGTAGAAGTAGCCAAAAAAGCGCAAATACTTCCAGCCCTTACCCAGGTCCACGGCATTCCGCCATAGATTTTTCCGCCCGGGTTTGGCGCCCGGGACGTTTAGCGTTCCGCCGAAAAAGGGGCCGGGATCAAAAGCGCCCAGTTTGAAGTTGGGCGCCAGAACCCTGCCGGGTGAAAGTCCATTCTGCTTCATGGCATTCGGGTTCAAGGCCAGATATTGAAAAAGAAAAGCCTCGGCTTTGGATTTTTCCATCGAACGGATGCGTTTGAAGAATTTCTTTTTCATGACAAGGTGTTGTCCATTCCCCTCAACCTGGTCGGGAAGCTCGATCTGTCCGAGCTTGACAGTCGGAGTGTGTCCACCCGTAAAGAGTCCGGCAAGTTTATTGCCGCTCTTGTCGCCCTTGGCGAGTGCGAAGACTCCCTCGTTTTCCGTTCTGCCGTTAAGCCAAAACCCCCTGGAAAACCTGATGGAATGTTGAACCGGCGACCACACCCCACCGGCGGCGCTGTGGACATGTTCGCGGGAACCGATTTTGAGATCGAGGCGGCCTCCCAAGACAGCGTCATCGGAATTTGCCCCCAGGCAAAGGGAATCGGCAACCATCCGCGCCTTCGCATCTCGTCCCTTATCGCCATGAACCGATACCTCCACGTCCCGCAGAAGTATTTTTGCCCCCGCCAGGTACACGTTGTCCTGCTGCGCCATGTCGGGGACCACACAGGCAGCCAGGGGGGCCAACCTGTCAAATGTCGCCCAGTCGAAAATATTGGCAACCGCGCCGCCTTCAATGGTTACTTTCACATGGGAAAAGACAACCTCCTTAAACAGGGTGAAGACGGCTTTCCCCATGCGTTGATCCGCCGCCGACATCTTTTGGGCCCGTATGGTCACCTGCCCTCCGCCCGGCAAAAGCATACTGAAGGAAAGCCCCTTCATGCATGTCGGGGAAGGGCTGTATGGGGCCTGGCGCAAAACACGGCTCATGAACGCACCGGCAATCCATACGGAGAAAAAGAGCGCTACCGCCAGCGGAACATGGCGCAAGCGTAATTTACCACATCCGAGCACCTTCATCGGAGTAACGGTAAAAATTCGAAACGATCGAGCCCCATGCCCCACGCTATGTCCCAAAGATTGGTCTGGCAGGACGCCGGGAGAAAGTCCGCCGGTTTTTTCGCCCACACTTTTCGGGGGCTAAAACCCGACCGGTTGTCTGTCCCTTTTTTTGAGGTTCTTCTTGGTTTGGACTCGCGTGGAGAAACCATGGCGCCTTATCCCCGACCTTCTTCGTGGGTTTAGGGATTGACTCTGTCTTGAGCGCGCCGGAAGAGGGCGTCTGAATTCTTCGGGCCTTTGGCGCGCTAAAGAAACAAGCCATATACGGACTTCAGGGGAAAGGTTTCGGATAAAGACTTATCTTATGGATTCGGAGTTTGGCGGGCATTTGCCTGGTACGCGCCCACCCCGGCCCTCTTTTTTTGAAGCGGAAATCCTTCCCTCCTCGGTCCATATTAGCGCCCGGGGAGGGAAAGATTCCACAAAAAAATTTTAGATTGTAACGTTTAATCTATCACGCCCGACTCTTTCTATCGGGAAGGTGGCCGATCGTAGCTTCCCGGCAGCGGGTTTTCCGACCGGCGCTAGCAAAGCCGCTCGACAATCGCTGCGACCCCGTTGCCGCCTCCTATGCAAAGGCTTACCGCGCCAAGGGTCACATCTCTATCCCGCATGGCGGTAAGAAGCGTTGCGAGAATCTTTGTGCCGGTTGCCGCCACCGGGTGTCCCAGGGCGATTGCCCCTCCGTAGACGTTTACCTTGGAGCGATCCAGTCCCAGGTCCTGTTCACAGGCGATGTACTGGGCCGCAAACGCCTCGTTTAGTTCGAATAGATCGATATCCCCGAGCGTAAGCCCCGCCTTTTTGAGCGCAACGGGAATCGCCTTGGCAGGAGAAATCCCGAATTTTTTGGGCTCGACCCCGACAAACGCATAGCCTCTAAGGAGCGCTACGGGTTTTAGCCCCATGGCTTGGGCTTTCCCCCGTTCCATAAGCACTGCGGCTGAGGCCGCATCGCACAGGGCGCAGGCGTTTCCGGCCGTAACGGTTCCTTCCTTGGAAAAAACCGGCTTTAGCTTTTGAAGAGATTCGGCCGTTACGCCTTTGCGGTAGATTTCCTCCTCGGTCACCATGATCGTTTCCCCCTTCTTCTTTATCGGGAACGCGACCACCTCATCTCGAAATCTTCCTTCCTTTACCGCAGCCTCGGCCTTATTGTGCGAATCGGCCGCGAAAATATCCTGCTCCCTCCGCGATATCCCTCTTTCCTTGGCCAGCCAGTCGGTGATCTCGCCCATGAGCCCTCCGCCGAGCGGACACAAAAAACCGTCCTTGTGCATCAAATCGACCAGTTCGCTGTTGCCCATGCGGTAACCCCAGCGGGCGCGCGTAAGGCCGTAGGGGATCTGGCTAGCACTTTCGGTGCCCCCAACCATCACCGTATCCACATCGCCCGCCTTTATGGCCTGGGCGCCGAAAATGAGCGCCTGGATGCTCGATCCGCAGCGCACATTGACCGAAACCGCGGGCGATGTCACCGGAACCCCTCCCATGACCGCACTAAGCCTTGCCGCGTTGGGGCCGACCCCGGCCTGCCAGGCGTTTCCAAAAACTGTCTGCTCGATAACCTCGGGCTCTATCCCCGAGCGTATTATGGCTTCCCGTACCACCGCGGCGCCAAGCTCAGGTGCTGTGACCCCTTGAAAAGAACCGCCGAATTGTCCGCCGGCCGTTCGGGCTGTTCCCAATATCACTACTTCTTTCATGAATTTTTACTCCTTGCTGAATCGGATTTGAGAAATTAAACAATGAGAGTTTCAACCCCACTCCATCGGTAGATCACCGCCCTCTTCACTGCTCTTCGAGCTGCTCGACGAACGCCTCTACGTTGGTTCTGGTCTGTTCATCGGAAATAAGCCTCATGTCGTTCAGGTCGCCGTTTATAACCAGGGCCGGGATGGAGGTCTTGGACTCAATCCGTTGCACCATTCCGTAGCGGCAGTTGGAATTGTTGGGGCAGGTCTTGGCATCATGATAGACTATGCCGTCGCACTTAAAAAACGCGAGCTTCTCCCGGATGTATCTTTCCTTGTATTCTTCCGAGCGAACGATGAAAAGCTCCAGGTAGGCCTTGGCCATGCTCTCGAAGGGCGCCGCCGGATCGAGCGCGTTAAATATCCAACTGCTGCAGTAGGTGGAGGCGATAACCACTGCGCCAAGGCCTGAGAAAAGCTTTGCGTGCATGCTAAGCCGTCCCCAGACCGGCATGCCTTCCCAGTAGATGCGAAAGCGCTCGCGCTCCCCGGTTGCCCCTTCCCCCCGCTCGATCCGCTCGCTTAGCTCCTCCAGGAGCCGCTCGTAGAGACCCAGCACCTCCTGCTGCCCTCTGCCCACGACCGCTGGTCCCATGAGCGTTGTGGCATCGAAAAACGTCAAGGGAGCAGGAACGGCCGCAGCGGTCGCCAGACATTTTTCCCACAGCACCGAACATTGCCTGGAGAGCTCCACAACGTTTCTTAGTTCGTCGATATCGAACTTTTGTCCCGCGATCCTCTCCAGGGGCTCGATCATGTTCTCCAATTGCGAAGCGATGGAGGCTACATGCGCAGGGGTCACCTTCCCTACGTTTCTGTGCGTTTCCACGCCCAGAAGCGGGGCGCCGAACTTTTCGGAATACCAGGAAAACCAGTCCTGGACATCGCGGCACTGGTTCGTGTTGTAGACGAACACATCGGCTCCCGGAATCCGCTCGATCCCCGGGAAGGCCTTCGCCAGCGGGGTCTCGCCCAAAACGTAGGCCCCGATATCCGAGGTCAGATAGGAGCAGACCTCCGGCGAATAGCCGATGGCGTTGGCCGAGGGAATAAAGTCCGCAGCCAACTTTCGGGTCCCGATCAATGCCGAATGAGTCTCGGGAAAATAAGTGAGAAATCCCATGCTCTTAAGGATCTCGGCCGGCCCGACGCTCGTGCACCAGGCAATTTTTCTTTTCCGCGACTTGGTTGCCTCGTCTAGTTCGTAGTAGTAATCGGCCATGAATCTGGCGATATCCGAGGCGGTCTTCAGCCGCCGTAACCTGACTTCCTTTTCAGCCACGCCTTGACTCCTTTCCCGCCCCCCGGGGGTCTTCCAGGGCGTAGAGCGCCGCCCCTATCGCGCCGGTCAACTGCGGGTGTCGCCCAACCAATATTTTTCGCCCGATCTGCTCTTCGGTCATGGCGACGATGTAGGGGTTGTTCGCCACGACTCCGCCTGTCATGACCACTTTTTCCGAAAGCGAATCCATTTCGAGAATGCGATTTATCACCGAAAAGAAAACCCCCTTGACGATGTCTTCTATCTTTTTCCCGTTTCGAATATTTTCCAGCACTTCGGTAGCCGAAAAAACCGTGCAAAAGCTCCCCAGGCGCACCATGTCGGCCGACTGCCTGGCCAGTGCGTCCAACTCCTCGATGGCAAGGTCGAGCCGCGAAGCCATCTCTTCTAAAAAAGCGCCGGTGCCCGCCGCGCATTTGCGGTTCATCTTAAATCCGGTGCGGCGCCCTTGCCCGTCGAGCTTTATAATCTTATTGTCCTGGCCTCCGATATCGATGATCGTAATGGCCTCGGGGAAATAGTAAAAGCATCCGCGCGCGTGGCACCCGATCTCGGTTTTCGTATCGGCAGCAAAGGCTACGTTGGCCCTGCCGTAGCCCGTGGAGACCGCCCGGGCTATGTCTGCCTGGGTCCGTCCGGCCATCTCCAGCGACTCCTTTAGTCCTTCGAGCGCAGTCGCCGAAAAATCCACGCCCGATTTCCTCACCGCATAGCCCAGTAGACCCTTTTTTTCGTCCAGCAGGGCGACCTTCGTGCGGGAAGATCCGACATCGACACCAGCGTAGACAGGGTTCATTTCTTTAATCCGGTTGGCCCCGCCTCGCGCTTTTTAGACTCCATCGCCGATTCGAGCCCTTTTACCAGCGATTGAAGCGTAGCGTTGTACGGAGTTTCCATCCCTGCCTGTTTTCCGTATTCGACGAACTTACCGTTCATGAAATCTATCTCGGTGCGCCTTCCGGCCTCTATGTCCATTAACATCGACGGCTTGTGGTTTCCAGCGGTTCTCATGTACTCGATGGCGTTTGGATAGAAATCGTGGCCAAGGTAAATATCGTTTGAGCGAGCCACCTTGATGCACTCCTTTACGAGCGCGTCGACGGTCCCGAAGATGATCGGGTCGTTCATGGCCTGGGACATGGTCATGCCGGTGACCGCGCACACCGGGTTCATACAGGCGTTTAGCACCGACTTTCGCCAGACCATGGAGACGATTTTATCGGTATGCTGTGTCGCAAGGCCGCATTCGGTGAGTACCCTCGCGATTTCAACCGCCGCATGGGCCGATTCCGGGGCAAGCTCCTGAATGTAGTGCGGAGGATGGTGGAACCCCATCTCGACCCTGCAGGGGCTTTTGAGGCCGCATCCCCAGTTCACGACTCCCCTCATTACCGGCTTTTTCCCGAGCGCTTTTGCAATCTCCAGTTCGGTGTCGATCCCGTTTTGCCAACTGACGACGTACCGGCCTTCCCGGTGGAACTCCTCGATGGCCGAAGAGATAAGGGGCAGCGCGATCGCCTTTACCGTGATGAAAATCACGTCCGGATCGTAGCTGGCCAGCTCATCGACTCCGTGGCAAATATGGGGGACTCTCTGGTGGAGATTTTCCGCCCCCTCGATAGTAATCCCGCTGGTTGCCGCGGGATCGACCAGGGCGGGGACTACGTCGCAAAGAGTCACATCGTAGCCGCCCTTCGAAAGAAAGGCGGCAACTATGCAACCCACCGGCCCCGCGCCGACGACCGCAATTTTTTTGGCCACAAAGTCAGGACTGTTTCCACTCATAGCGTTCCCCTTTCCTGTTGCTCCAACTACGAAGAATGAGCCGCGAGACTATACACTTCTCACCCTATACGGTTTACCGTTCTGACTTATGCGACTGCGCCTTCCAGTATGCCGAAAGCCTTTTCGTCTAAAATTGTCACCTCGTTTTTGCCCAGGACCTCCATGGCCTTGTCGTTATCGGTGAACCGGAAGATCATGACCGCCTTGTCCTCCCTGGCAAAACCGATGAAGGAGTACATGCTGGTGACGTAGACGCCGGCCTCGTTCAAGGGACCCAGTATGGTCGCCAGGCTTTTGGGGACATCCGGGATCAGCACCGCCACCACTTCGTTTATGAACGCCGGCAGTTGCAGCTCCATAAGGATTCGCCTCGCCTTGGAGATATCGGATACCAGCAGCCTCAGTTGGCCGAACTCCCCGGTGTCCACCAGGTTTAGCGCTCTAAGGTTTATCCCCGCCTCGCCCAAAGCGGCTGTTACCTGATACAGCCGGCCGGGAGAATTTTCTATCGATACGACTAGTTGCTTGAGCTTCATGGCTCTTTATCCTTTCCGGGAAATTCGATTTATCCACTCTGTCTCCTGAACTTGCACGGCGGCAGGTGGACCCGCCGCAGCCCGGCATCGGGTTTTGGGGCAGTAGATCAGCATGAATGGCGCCTGAAAAGGTTGCCGCGTGGGAAACGCTTTCTACCCGTTCGAGAATTAAGCTCAACCTGAGGAGTAACGGCTATAATACCGCTATACTGTAGCTTCAATTGATTTGGATTGTCAACACTCATTTAGCGGGGAAAAGGCGGTGTGGCAAGTGATAAGCATGGGTGCGTCCGGAGGGTTGCAGATATAGAAGCCCGGTAAAACCGACGCCACCCGGGGGCTTTCTTATTCGCTCGTTTGGGGATAGACGCCAAAACAAAGCCACTTGAAGTCGTCTCTTAGGCGGGCGCTTACGTTTTTGCCGGTCCGGCACATGAAGAGGTTATCGGAATCAAGGCAAATGTTTGGTTCGTTGGTCTTGCACTCGCAAAAACCGAAGGGCTCAAAAAGACGCACCATCATCCGATGGTACTGCGCCCCGGTAAGTCCGGCCCCCGTAAGATCCCAGACCCAGGTATAGCCCACCAGGTAGAGGATTCTTTTCTCCACTTCGGGATGAGACAGCATCCCTTCGACCAGCACCTTTCCGAGCCCGCTTTTCCTGAAGGCGCGGATAACTTCTATCCCCTTTACCTCCAGCACCGTCTTGGGGCCAAGCCTTGACCACCGCTGGTCGGGGTCGGGGCAGGTGAGCAACCCGAAGCCCACGATCGTCTCCCCCCGCACGGCGAGCACCACGTTGGAATCCTCTTCGCACGACCGCATCATGAGGCTTTCGCCCCTGGTGTATAGGGACCGGAACCCGGTGTGCTCCCCGAACTGCGGGTCGAACTCGAGTCTGCTGATGTCATCGTGAGAGGCAAAGGTCACGATTGACATCTGCCCTTCACGAGTCTCCAGGGTGTTCCACACGCTCACCGTCTCTATAGTCCTTCCCTTTTTCTCACCTCGCCGGCGTCGCGGCGGGGTCTTAGCCACTCTACACCGCCAGGGATGCTCTTTACCGGTGACGTTACCATTAAATCGGTTGTGCCCCTAAATATTTTTAACGCCGGTCAATTTCGCTTGACTAGCCATCGATTCTTACGCTATTTAATAGCCACCTTATAGCTAAAAATAAACGCTGGCCGCTTCATTCCATGCGCCAAATCACTCAGCCTGGCAAACTCCAGCCCCTCCATGTCGACTCTATTCTCTTATTTACCCTGCCGCCTCAAGGCTGGAGACGGGGGAAGCCGCGCGGGCCGTCGCTTGCGGTCCGGCTGCTTGAAAAACGTACCACACTGACAAGGGAACGAAAATGCACAAACTACTTGCGGGCCAAAGCGGCCGGAAGATGTTTCTTCTGGGCAATGAGGCGATCGCCAGGGGGGCCGTTGAAGCCGGTCTGGCTGTGGGCGCCGCCTACCCCGGCACCCCGTCCTCGGAGATAAGCAACAACCTCTTTGAGATGTCTCGTGAGAGCGATCTCTATTTCGAGTTCAGCGTCAATGAGAAAGTGTCGATGGAGGTTGCCGCGGCTGCGGCCTCTTCGGGATTACGCAGCATGACCATGATGAAACATGTCGGGTTAAATGTCGCGGCCGACCCGCTCCTCACCCTCGCCTACGTCGGGGTAAAGGGCGGAATGGTCGTGGTGAGCGCCGACGACCCCCAGATGTTTTCGAGCCAAAACGAGCAGGATAACCGCTACTACGGGAAGCTGGCCGGTATCCCCGTCCTTGAGCCTTCATCGGTTGAGGAGGCAAAGGACATGGTGCGCTACGCCTTCGAGCTCTCCGAACAGGTGGGCGAACCCGTGCTCTTTCGGACAACCACAAGGATCAACCACTCGACCGGGGTGGTAACCCTTGGGGATGTCCAGCCGGTAAAGACCAGGGGAGAATTTGTAAAAGAGCCTTCCCGCTGGGTCCCGCTTCCTGTAAATGCAAGAAATCTCCATGTCCGGCTTTTGAAAAACCTGGAGGAAGCAAAAAACATCTCCGAGACCTCCCCGTATAATTTCACCGAAGGTTCCGGCGCGTGGGGCATTATATGCAACGGTGTCAGCTATAATTATGTCCGTGACGGCGTAGCGGATCTCGGGATCGAGGGCAGGGTAAAGATTTTGAGGATCGGCTTTTCGCACCCCCTGCCCGAGAAGATGATCCAGTCGTTTTTGGCCGGATGCGAACGGGTCCTGGTGGTCGAGGAGGGCGAACCCTTCATGGAAGAGGCCGTAAAGGTCTTCGCCCAGGAAGCGGGGCTTACCCTTCCCATCAAAGGCAAGGCTCCGGGCCTTCTTTCCCGGCTCTACGAATTCGACCCCGCGATGGTGCGACAGGCTGTCGCGACCTTTTTTGGCGTTTCGCATGCACCTGTTCGGCCTATGGATTTATCCGATGTCCCCGAGATTCCGCAGCGTCCGCCCAATCTTTGCGCCGGCTGCTCGCACCGTGCAAGCTTCTACATTGTAAAAAAGGCCGCTGAGGGGATGGATGCCATTTACCCAAACGACATCGGCTGCTACACGCTTGGCATTTTGCCCCCGCTTTCCATGGCCGATTATCTTCTGTGCATGGGTTCTTCACTGGGTGCGGGATGCGGCTTTTCAAAAGCCACCGATAAGAAAATCATCTCTTTCATAGGGGATTCGACTTTTTTCCACAGCGGCCTTCCAGGCCTTGTCAACGCCATATTTAACAATCACAACATGACCTTGGTTATCCTCGATAACGGCACGACCGCCATGACGGGCCTTCAGCCAAATCCCGGCGTGGATATGAGTCGGCTAAATCTTTCGGGCTACGGCCATGTGTCCATAGAAGATGCCGTAAGAGGTGTGGGCGCGCCCTTTGTTACGACGATCCAGCCTCTAAAGGTCGCCAAAAGTATCGAGGCGGTAAAAGAGGCGCTGCAGTTTAAGGGGGTCTCGGTCGTAATCTCCCGGGAGATTTGCTCCCTCTATGCCAAGGCGTTAAAACTCGATACCAAACGGGTGTTTAGAATAAGCGCCAAATGCATTGGCCATCGGAACTGCATTGACGAATTGGGCTGTCCGGCCTTTTTCTTAAAAGATGGAAAAGCTCAGATAGATCCCGGGTTATGCACGGGGTGTGCGGTATGTGCGCAGATCTGCCCTGAAAACGCGATAATCCCGGTAAAAGACTAAAAGACCATTCACTGCGGAGTAGGACTGAAAATGAACACGACAAGACTCATCATTGTGGCCGTAGGCGGGCAGGGCAACCTTCTGGCGTCGAGCATTCTGGGGGAAGCCGCGCTCCTGTCAAACATTCCTGTTCGAATGAGTGAGATTCACGGCATGGCCCAGAGGGGAGGGGTCGTCGAATCGGCAATGCTTTTTGGAGACGGCGCGAGCACGGTCATCTCCGACGGGGAGGCCGACGTCCTGGTGGGCTTTGAGCCCTCGGAAACCCTGCGGGCGCTAAAGAAGTGCAACAAGGATACGGTGGTCGTAACCAATCTCGCCCCGCTGCCTCCGTTTACCGTAGCGATAGGAAGAGGCGTTTACCCCGATCTCGCCAAACTTCAGGAACTCATCCGCGCGAAAACGAAAAAACTCATTGCTGTGGATGCCCTGGAGCTTGCCAAGCAGGCGGGAAGCACTCTGGCGGTTAACATGGTGCTCCTCGGGGCGACCATGCAGACCGGAAAGATTCCGGTTTCGCCTGAAAACGTCAAAGAAGCCATTCGGACCAAAGTAAAGAAGGCATTTGTGGACATAAACCTTACGGCTTTCGAACTGGGCTTTGCAGCCGCCCTGGCGGAAAGGAGCTAAGCATGGCGTGGAATGATAAGTATGAGTGCATGCCGCGGGAAGAAATGGAGAAATTCCAACTCGCCAAGTTGAAGGAAACGGTCAACTGGGTGATGGAAAAAGTCCCGTTTTACCGCAAAAAGCTGGAAGAGGCGGGAGTAAAGGCCGACGATTTGAAGTCCGTAGCCGATATCGGCAAACTTCCCTTTACCGTTAAAAACGATCTGCGAGATAATTATCCGTTCGGGCTCTGCGCGGTTCCCATGGATGAGGTGGTGCGCATTCACTGTTCCTCGGGGACGACCGGAAAGCCCATAACCGGCCCCTACACAGCAGACGATCTCGATCAGTGGGCCGAATGCATGGCCCGGGATCTTTGGGCGGCCTCTCTTCGCAAAGGGGACATAGTCCAGAACGCCTACGGAATGGGGCTTTTCACCGGAGGCCTCGGATTTCATCAGGGGGCGACCAAAATCGGATGCGCGGTGGTTCCGACCAGTTCCGGAATGACCGAAAGACAGATCATGCTGATGAGAGACTTTGGGACCAAGGGGCTTTTCTGTACGCCCTCCTACGCGCTTACCATCGCCGAGCGCGCCGAAGAAATGAACATGCCGGTAAAGGACATGCCGCTTCGGGTGGGCTGCTTTGGCGCCGAACCCTGGTCTGAGGCCATGCGAGACGAAATCGAGCAGAAGATGGGGATCATCGCCATGAATACCTATGGGCTAACCGAACTGGGAGGTCCGGGCATGGGCTTTGAGTGTGAGGCAAGAAGCGGCCTCCATCTCAATGAAGACCACTTCCTGATCGAGACCATCGATCCGGTGACCTTCGAGCCGGTCGCCGAGGGGCAAAGAGGGGAGCTGGTGCTAACCGCCATTCAGCGCCGCGCCATGCCTCTTATCCGTTTCCGAACCAAGGACATTACGACGCTTACCCGGGAGCGCTGCTCCTGCGGGCGCACCCTGGTTCGAATGGACAGGATCACCGGGCGAACCGACGACATGCTCATCATAAACGGCGTAAATGTATTCCCGTCCCAGATCGAATCGCTTCTCTCGGAAATCGATGAAGTCGTTCTTCAGTACCTGCTGGTCGTTCGAAAAAGAAAACACCTCGATGAACTTTTAATCCGGGTCGAGGGCAAGCGGGAGGTCTTTGACGCGGGCCCCGGGAAAGTCGCGGTGATCGAAAAGAAGATAGCCAACCATATAAAAGGGGTTGCCGGCCTGGGAGCGGCAGTGGAACTGGTCGAGCCAAAGGTCCTCAAAAGAAGCGAGGGAAAAGCCGTCCGCGTCGTTGACGAAAGACCCAAATAGCGCCGGTCGAGGGGGGCGATAGGGTGGGCGTAAATTACCCACCGTACGCCCCTTACCTCCTTTTGTAGTGACGCGCCCGGACCGGCCAGGCCCAATCGCCCCCCTTTTTTTCAAAGGGGGGCAGGGGGGATTTTTTAAATGCCTCCCTCCAGCAGTAGCCTCAAACCATTCGCGAGAGAATTGCGCAAGAGGATGACCGAATCGGCAGTTATATTGTTGCCTTCACCTGCCGGAGCGTGAAGTTGGTTGTAGAGCTTGGGGGGTGGACAACACTATGCAGAGGAAGGCAGGGTAAAAGATGAGAGCAGAGAGAAGGTCCTTGCAAATTTAGGGTTATTAGAACTCAGGTTTTCCGACCTCGATATTCTTAAAAAGAACAGGGACGGAGTTTTATCCGTGCTGTACCGAACAGACTCTTCCCCCAACCCGATTGAACCAGGCCCCTCCATGCGGTTCTCCGCTAAGGGGTAAGTGGGGCGTACGTGTGGGATTGCAAAAAGCTTTATCGCGCCCACCAGGAAGTTTATTGAAGCTATAGCGATCTTAATGCACTTGGAGGGAAAACCATGGATGTGCGAAAAATTGGCGTAGTGGGTGCGGGGGCCATGGGCACCGGAATTGCGAACGTGGCGGTCATGAATGGTTATGAAGTGGTCTTGCGCGATATAGACATCTCCTTTGTGGAACGGTCGAAGCAGAACATGGCCAAATTCATGGCCCGTTCGGTCGAAAAGGGAAAAATGAGCGAGGAACTCCGCCAGGCGGCCCTTGATCGAATCAAGGGGACAACCGCCCTGGAAGAGCTTGCCGATGTCGATTTTGTGATCGAAGCAGCCATAGAAGACCTCGAGCTGAAAAAGGAAATATTTACAAGCCTCGACTCCATCTGCCGGCCGGAAGTAGTCCTTGCGACCAATACCTCCTCGATGTCGATCACAGCGATTGGGGCATGTACGGCAAGAGCTGAGAAAGTCTGCGGGATGCACTTTTTTAATCCCGCCCAGATCATGCGCCTTGTCGAGGTGATACGGGGGCTTAAGAGCTCCGATGAGACCATCGCCACTGCCATGGCCCTGGTGGGCTCTTTTGGCAAGAAGGCGATCGAGGTCAAAAAGGACTCCCCGGGCTTTGTGGTAAACCGCATACTTTTGCCGCAGTTTATCGAGGCCGCCAGGCTTTTGCAGGAAGGGGTCGCCTCGGTTGAAGATATCGACGCCGCCGTAAAGCTTGGCCTTAACTACCCCATGGGGCCCTTTGAACTGATGGATTTTACCGGTGTTGACATCGCCTACTTCGTAATGGAGTATTTTGCCGAAGAGTTTAACGACGGCCACTACGGCGCTCCCCAGATCATAAAGCAACTGGTGCGGGCCGGAAGGCTTGGCAAAAAGACCGGCGGGGGATTTTATCCGGGGTAGACCTTACGGTGATGCAGGGGGTGTCGGGTGATGTTTATTTTTACCCCACCCCCCGTTTAGAACTTACAATTACCCACACATGCGCCCACCTATCTCCTTTTGCAAAGTTGCAAATAAGCCCAGCCGCCGCCTCCTTGGATGCGGTTTGAATAAGAATGAAACTTGACGTTTCCTATACGATTAATTTGTTGGGTTGCGCTGCG
>JARLHO010000139.1 GCA_031292215.1 Syntrophobacteraceae bacterium
GGGAAAGCTCACATTACTCGCCCGTTTTGTCCGTTCGGGATCGAGGCCGGTGAAGAGGTCCATGACGCCCAATTCTTCGAGGAAATAAAAACACTCATCGAAACGTCCGGCTTCACCCAGGCCGTAGATTTCGCAGATCTCTTTGCCCTCGGCGAGGTCTTTAGCAATTCCTGCCTGGTCCCTTGAAGAAGTACACCAGGTCAGACGCTCAGCTATTCTTTGTGATGCTTGGGCTATCAGTTTCATTGGGGACATTGTAGCACGGGCGCAGAGAGGCGTCAAATTGGGCCAAGCCGTAACTACTTGATATTACTACGAAAATAGTCTGCCAGATTTGCCTTTTGGGGCCATTTTTATTGAAAAATGAGGCCGGGATGCATCCCCGGCTCTAAACGGCCTCAGCGGGCCAATTGTGCGCGTCTAGACCCCAATCCTGACGGTCGTCTCAGCTACGAAGTGAAGTGGATGAAATGCAGGTTCTTGGCAATTTTTCTGATTTTTTTTATGACCCTGTTCTGCTTTGGTCGCTTTGGGCCGAGCGCTATATCGAATATCCAGAAGGAGGAAAGGAGGCGGCAGCGACCGGATTTGGTTCCGGGGGCGGCTGTTTTCCGACACCGGGAAAGACCTCCCCGTCGGGGCGAGGCCTGGCCCGGTTGAAAACCACAGGAGGAACGCGTCCATGCTCTTCTTTGCGTCTTACCCAAAGGAAATCATGTATCGCTACTTCTCCAGCGCAAGCTCGATGAGCCTGTCGAGAAGCTGTGAAAACCCGATGCCGGCCTTTGCCGCGGCCTGCGGGAAAAGGCTCGTGGCGGTCATGCCGGGAATGGTGTTTGTCTCCAGCAGGAAAAGTTCGCTTCCGGACAGGATCATGTCAGTGCGGCTGTAGCCCCTGCAGTGGAGCGCGTTGTGAGCCTTGCGCGCGTAGTCCATGGCCATTTGGGTAAGCTCTGCGCAAATCCTGGCGGGGCAGATTTCATGGGTTGCCCCGGGCGTGTACTTGGCCTCGTAGTCGAAGAATTCGTAGCGCTTGTCCGGACAGATCTCGACCAGAGGTAGGGCCTGCAGTTCGTCGTTTCCAAGGACCCCCGCGGTTAGCTCAATTCCCTTTATGTATTTTTCGACAAGGCACCGTTTGTCGAAACTCCACCCCTTGTTTAGCGCCTCCTCGAGGTCTTGCTGTTTTCGTACGATTGTTAAACCTATGCTCGATCCTTCGTGTTCGGGCTTTATCACGAGAGGCAAGCCGAGCGCGCCCAAAATTTCGGAGGCAGGGGGGCGATCGGTTCTTTGGGCTACAATGTAGGGAGGGGTGGGTAGCCCCGCCTGCACGTAGATCTGCTTAGTCAGAATCTTATTCATGGCGATGGCGCTCCCGAGCACCCCGCTGCCCTGGTAGGGGATTTCCAAGGATTGGAGCAGTCCCTGGATCGTGCCATCTTCTCCCATGCGTCCGTGGAGGATGATAAGGGCGACATCGATTGCCGAGGCCTCTTTGGCCAGCAGCGCAAGTTCTGTTGCCGGATCGTATCGCACCACGTTGTAGCGCGACTTATCGAGGGTCTGGAAAACCTGTTCGCCGCTCGCAAGGGAAACGTCGCGCTCAGCCGATTTGCCTCCGGCAAGCAGTGCTACTGTCAGCTTTTTTGTTCCCATAAATCAGGTCACTTTTTCCGATATTAAAATAGTGATCCCCATGATCTCGGGATCATGAGGCGCTATGGACAGGTGAGAAAAAATCGTGCTTTCGAGCGCGATATACAGATCGAGCTTTCCTCGAAGCATGCCCGCCTGGGTGGGTGATTTGGCGTAGCGCTCGATGAGGTCTTCGAAGCGCTCCCGAATCGAAACGACCCGGTCGTGTTTTACTCTCTTATCGGCATAGTTTACGATAAGAGATTCGGTGAGGGGACCCGCGGTTTGCGAGGCGTCCATATAGATGTGGTCTGCGACTATGCGGGCCACAGGCGCGGAAACGATTCCTTCGAGCATCCTGGCGCCAAGTTGGGCATGATTTTCCCCCGTTTCCAGACCGGGCTTTTTCCCTATGTCGTGCAGAAGGGCGGAAGCTTCGACCAGCCGCAGATCGAGCCGGCAACTGTTGCGGTTCAACCGGGTTGAGATAAAGAGGGCGACTTCGGTCACCATGAGGCTGTGGCTGCGAATATGCAAAGGCATGTCATGCTGCCTCAGCAGTTCCAGACATTGGTCGCGGGAGGGAACAACCATTTTTTTCTACACGTTCCTTAAAGAGTTATAGCCGGGGTGGGCGGCTGGATCCATCTTTATTTATACCCTGATTTGCTTCTTTTTTAAACAGCTCTCGTTCGCCCCCACAAGCCGTGCCCGGGAAAAAATCCGCGCGATGCGGTCTGGCGGAGCTAAAAAAATTTATCCCGCAGCAAGCCTTAAAATAATCAGCCCCAAAATATTTGCTCCGATACCCGCAAGGACATCATCGAGCATGATCCCTATACCTCCTGAGAGTTTCCTGTCGACCGCACAGATCGGCCACGGCTTCCAGATGTCGAAGGCCCGGAAGAGCAAAAAACCTGTAAAAATGGATAAAAAGCTTACCGGGTGGCCCGCCATGGCGATCAGATACCCGCAGAGCTCATCGATTACAACTTCGTGAGGGTCGCTGTGGCCAATCTCTTTTGCCGCCTCCCGGGAAAAATAGACGCCGACCGCAAAAAGGGCCAAAGCGATTGTCCACTGAATTTGCCAGGAAAAACGCCCTATGAGAAGGAAACAGGGGATGCCGGCCACAAGGGTCGCTACCGTGCCGGGGGCAAAAGGCGCTTTGCCCACCCCCAAAACGGTTGCAACCACGCAATATATCGAGGGAGCTTGTCGCATGGAAAAACTCAAGTCAGTTCGATAATTTTTATTTCGACTTCCCGCGCGCATTTCCTAAGGATTCGGGAAAGGCTCTCCAGGGGGACTCTTTGATTTGGGCTGCCCGGTGTAAGGGTTGCGGCGCATGCTCCGCAGATGTGAATTTCTATGTCCAACCGCGGCGGAATGTATTCGAATGAAACCCAGTCGCCTTCTTCGGAATAGGAAACCTCGAGGTAGACGCAGTTGCCCCTGTCGGTGGTGAAAAATCCCTGCCCATCTTTTATAAGCGGTTCAATAAATGATTTTTTTGTGGTTCCAAAAGGCGTCTGGGGCTCGGCGGCCATGTCGAGTTCTTCGCCGTCGGGGAGGGCGGCCACCCCCCGCTTGGGTCGAGACTGCCCAAGCCTTCGCAAAAATTCGACGACAGGGGGGTTAATCGACACTTCGAACTGTTCGGCGACATCGGGATAAAGTCTTAGGATATTTTCAAAATCGGCTCGCAATTCCGGGGGGAGCTCCAGCATGAGGTCCTGGAAATTGGACAGAAGAGGTCCGAGAATTTGCCTCACGGTATCGGCCGGGACTACTCCCAGCAGCATCCGTTTTCTAAAATTCGACAAAAGGATGTTGGGAAATTTTTCAAACAATTCTTCGGGATTCACTTCTATCTCCCTTGGGACATATACGCATATCGGCAGCCGGCGGGAACCGGAAACCCCGGGGCCTTCGACTCCAACAGATCGATCCTACTTGCAAAACATAGACATTACATGCACCAGAATGCACCTTCGGTGATCGGATAATAAACACCTGTTGACGTGCTCGATCTTGTTTTCCATGTTGAACTGGCGCCGTAGCTTGATGGCGAATTCCCTCCTGTCCTCCCCCTGGAGCCAGCCAAAGAGGGTCTTTTCCCATTTTCCGTCCTCAAAGCCGGGGCGCCTGGATTCTTCGTCGATTATGGAGCCATCGATGGTGCGATCGAGCAATTCCTTGAATTTATTTCTGAAGTACTCCAGGCCCTTGGAGCAGACAGCCTGTTCGGTCTTAACGATTTCTATGGCCAGGTAGATAAACCAGATCATCGATCTCAACCGCATCGTTCGGTCCTGGTCCGGGCGCTCTTCGGGCTTGGCGCGTGAAAACATGTGGAGAAAGCACAGGAGATCTTTTTGATCCGCCGCCTTTTCCCGGTGAAAGAGACACTGGATGATAATCTTTAGCGCCTCGTTTTGATGGGGGATGAGTATGTCGTCTCGATCTGCCATGCATTGGATTCCGTAGGAATCCTCAAGGATAACCTGCACGGTCTCGGTATCCCTGAAAATCGTGAAATGGTCGGATGTGATTTGGCCCGCCATCCGCTCGAGCGCGAAATTTATGAGAAACAATCGCACGGCATCTTGGGCGCCGGCGTCCCTTTTGGCTTGCCGCGCCGTGAGATCGAGGAGCTTTTCGACCAGGATATCGCGGTAAGTCCTAAGGATTTCGGCCATCGGCGCAAAAGAGGGAATAGAGGACCAGACGTAGATGTGGTTGTCGATAGTCGCATTTATGCGGTTAATGCGGTTGGACATGGACATGCTCACGCCCTTCCTCCCTTTTCAGGCAAGGAGGAATGCAGCCGGGATGGATTCAGCATCTTGGAAAAACAAATATCTTAGCTAATAAACCAGGATTGATTTGGAAAATTTTTCTGTGCGAAAACATCCTATAGCAATCGAAAACCGCAGGCAAGTCATAATTCCTACCGGCTGCCCAGGGCCTCCCGGGCTGGTTTGTAAGACCCCTCCAGGTCGAAGGATTCGCAGACGGGTTTAAAAGTTATCCACCCGTTGTGGATATTTAGCCCCCTTAGCAATGCGGGTTGGCTAAGACAGCCGTTTTCAACGCCCATATCGGCCAGGAGCAGCCCGTATTTTCCGGTGCGGTTACTAAGAGCGAAAGTCGAGCTTCTGGAATAGGCGCCGGGCATGTTGGCCACGCAGTAGTGAACGACCCCGTCGACCAGATAGACCGGATCGCTGTGGGTGGTCGCCCGGGAGGTTTCCACGCACCCCCCCTGGTCTATCGCAACATCGACGATGACCGATCCTGGCTTCATTAGCCCCAAGTGTTCGCGTTTGACTATCTTTGGGGCCCGGGCGCCGGTCACAAGGACTGCGCCGATGACAATATCGGCTTCTTTTAAGCCTTTCTCCAGGGTGTAGGCATCGGCGTGGATCGGAGAAACGTTTGCCGGCATGATGTTGCCGATATGCTCGAGGGTATCGAGGTTAATGTCTAGCAAGGTTACTCTTGCGCCAAAGCCCGCGGCGACTTTTGCGGCGTTGCTTCCAACCGTTCCGCCTCCGAGTATCAAGACATTGGCTGGAGCTACCCCCGGGACGCCTGTTGGCAGCAGCCCCCGGCCGCCGAAGGGTTTTCCGAGGTAGAAGGCGCCCATAAGAGGCGCCATTCTTCCGGCCACTTCACTCATGGGCTTTAGCAGGGGAAGCGAGCCGTCCTCTTCCTGGACGGTTTCGTAGGCGATGGCAGATATTTTTTTCTCAAGGCATGCCAGGGTCAGCTTTTCGTTGGCCGCGAAGTGAAAATAGGTGTAGACGAGCTGGCCGGGCTGCATCAGATCGTGCTCCGAGGCGAGGGGCTCCTTGACCTTTACGATCATCTGAGAGCCTTCCCATACCTCCCGGGCCGTCGCCACAATACGCGCTCCCGCCTGCTCGTATTGCTCGTCGGTTATCCCCGATCCCAGACCTGCGCCCTGTTCCACGCTCACTTGGTGTCCGTGCTCGACATAGGCCTTTACCGCGGCGGGGATAAGCCCTGTCCGGAACTCCTGACTCTTGATTTCCTTTGGGCAACCGATCTTCATTGTGAATGCCTCCTGGCAGGAAGTGCGATTTTTTTGCTATTATACATGCTATCGAGCAAAAATACCTTGCTTGTCGCAGGTGGGACACGATTTTTCGATCCGAAAACGTTCGTTGACCGGCGCCGATAAAAAAGGTATAAGGGCGTTTTTACCTGTCCAGGCTCCTTGCTCCTTCCCAAGAGATGGGGCGATTTAAGCCGAAAGGAGATCACATTGCGAAAGTACGAAACTTTTTTCATTGTCGACCCGGAACTGCCTGACGAAACGAACTCGGTGCTCGACAGCAAAATCCAGGCCATTGTCACCTCTAATGGCGGAGAGGTCCTGACCTATGTCCCGTGGGGCAAAAGAAAGCTTGCCTATGCCATCGGCAGGCGCACCCGGGGGCTCTACGTGCTGATGGAATACGCCGGCGGCTCCAAACTCGTGGCCGAACTGGAACGAAACCTTCGAATCGACGAACGGGTTATGAAGTTCATAACCGTTATGCTCGAAGATCGGTTCGATCCGGAAAAGGAAAGGGAGCGTCTCGCTGCCCTGGCGGCGGCGCCGGTTGCGGAAGAGGAACGCTCCGCCACCCAGCCCGAGGGCGAGGAAGAGGCAATGCCCGAAGACATCGATGGCGAATTCGATGAGGAAGGCAAAGAAGAAGAGGAATAAGTTTCTAAATCACTACGATAGGGAAAGAGGGCTGAGATATGATAAACGTCAGGCGAAAAAGGCGCACATTCGCACGGAGAAAAATCTGCCGTTTCTGTGTGGATGCCGACCTGAAAATAGATTATAAAGATTCGAAAACACTACGTTATTTTGTGACGGAACGAGGCAAGATAGTCCCTCGAAGGATTTCGGGCAACTGCGCGAAACACCAACGGGAGCTGACCGTTGCGATAAAGAGGGCGCGCCAGGTTGCTCTTCTGCCCTACACCGTCACGCATATGCTTTAGTGGGCGAACCGCTGCCGGAAATGAACGAGACAAGGGAAGATTTGCCTGTCCGGCGACAGGGGCCGGAGATAAAGGAAATCCTTTTACTGATCGTGCTATCGGTCAGTCTTTTCCTGTCGATCCTGTTCGTGCCGGTGGCGGGATTTTTTCTCTCCGCGCTGACCCCGGCGCCTACCGCCCTTTCGATTGTGAGGCGCGAGGGCGCAAAAGCGTGGATCGTGCCGGGCTGTTCAGCCGCCGTGGGTAGCCTGATACTTGTGTTGCTGGGCCTGCCGGAGAGTATTCCCTACCTGCTGGGGCTGGTTGCAATGGGGGCTGTTATCGGGTACGGGTTCCGGCTCGGTTGGTCGGCCAGTAAAATTGTCGGGTTTTCGAGCCTTCTGGTGGTCGGGTTAGCGGCGCTCTTGGCGCTCTTTGCCTATATCCGGACCAAAGGTCAGATGGTCCACCTGATCGAGCAGGACATCCGGGATGTTATCACGGCGGCTATGAAGCAGTTGAGCGCCGGGAGCTCGGTCGAGACCAAAGAGATGGAAAAGGGGCTGCTGGAGATGGTATCGCCTCTAGTGAGGATGATGCCGGGAATATTCATCTCCAGTATGCTTATGATTTCCTGGGTCAATTTGCTCGTTTGCCGCAGGTATTGCAGAGGACCGGCGGGAGGGGGGCAGGAACAGGAAAGACTCTGTCTTTGGAAGAGCCCGGAACACCTGGTGTGGTTGGTAATCGCCGGCGGCTTGATGCTCCTTTTGCCCTGGAGCGCTTTTAGTCTTCTCGGGATCAATCTGGTACTGGTCATGGGAACGGTCTATTTTTTCCAGGGGCTTGCCATAGTCGCCTTTTATTTTGAAAAGTGGAGAGCGCCATTATTTGTCAAGGGGTTCGTTTATGCCGTGTTTTTTTTGGAGCGGATCGCTTCCATGGCCGTTGCGGCGTTGGGGCTCTTTGACGTATGGTTCGATTTTCGAAGACATAATAAGCAGGCTTGAAGCCGCATCTGGTTAGCCTTGGTTGCGCATCGGCTCTGTACGGTAAATGGGCCGCTTTGGGCCCATCAAATAGGAGTTGCGAGATGAAAGTGATTTTGACCGAAACCGTCGAATCGATGGGGCAAATCGGCGATCTGGTGAATGTGGCGCCGGGATATGCCCGCAATTTCCTTTTCCCCCAAAAACTTGCGATGGAAGCTACCGGCAAGAACGTGCGCGAGCTGGAACATAAAAAGCGCCTTCTTGCGCTAAAGCGCGAAAAGCATCGCCAGGAGATGGTTTCTTACGCCGAAAAACTCAGTGGCGCAAACGTGTCGATGCGCCGCAAGGTCTCGGAAGAAGACAAGCTCTACGGGTCGGTTACCACGGTGGATGTAGCCAAGGCGCTCGAACAGCTCGGCTTTGTTGTGGACCGCAAGAATATACTACTCGAGCAGCCGATCAAGCAGCTCGGGGAATATAGCGTGGTTGTCAAGGTCGGCGGCCAGGTAAATGCGACCATTCGCGTGGTGATCGAAAAAGAAGAGTAGTTTATGGAGGACGTAACAGCGGAACTCCGAAAGATTCCTCCCCAGCAGTTGGAGGCCGAACAATCGCTGCTGGGGGGAATTATGGTGGATAGTTCCGGCCTGCCGGCGGCCCTTGAGGTTTTGAAGGGCGATGAATTCTATAAGGAAGCTCACCGGATTATCTTCACCGCAATCCAGGATCTGTTCGAACAAAACGAGCCGATCGATATCCTGACCGTCACCAACCTGCTCGATCATCGCAAGCAACTCGAAGGCGTTGGCGGGGCGTCCTATATCGCCTCTTTGACCGACATCATGCCGACGGCCTCAAACGTTGGCGCCTACGCTAAGATCGTTAGCGAAAAGGCGGTGCTGCGAAAGCTCATACAGTGCGCCAACGAAATCATTGCCGCGGCCTACGGCGGGGGGAAAAGCTCCGATGAGGTCCTGGATAGCGCCGAATCGGCCATCTTTCGAGTCGCCGAGCGCCGAATCCGAAATTCGTACTTTCCGCTAAAAGAAATCATAAAGAAAAACATCGAGGCCATCGAGCGCTACCAGGAATACCGGGAATCGGTTACGGGGGTTACGAGCGGCTACAAGGAGCTCGATAAGCTGACCGCCGGGTTTCAAAAATCCGATCTCATCATCATTGCGGCACGGCCGAGCATGGGGAAAACTGCCTTTGCGCTTTGCGTGGCAAGAAACGCAGCGGTGGAAAGCGGGGTTCCGGTTGGCTTTTTTTCCCTGGAGATGAGCAAAGAGCAGCTTGCGATGCGTCTTCTGTGTTCCGAGGCAAGAGTTGATTCCCACAAAATCCGCTCCGGTTTTCTTAGCCGGCAGGAATGTGGCAAGCTCCTTCAGGCCGCAGGGCAATATATGGACGTGCCGATCTACATCGACGACACCCCGGGGATTTCTCCTTTGGAGCTCAGGGCGAAGGCTCGCAGGATGATGGCCGACCAGGGGCTTGGGATGGTCGTAGTAGATTATTTGCAGCTCATGAGGGGCAGGGACTCCGAAAGGCGCGAGCAGGAGATCTCCGATATATCCCGGTCGCTAAAGGGTCTGGCCAAGGAATTGGACATCCCGGTGATAGCTCTTGCCCAGTTGAATCGAAAGGTCGAGGAGCGCACCGACAAAAGGCCGATGCTAAGCGATCTTCGTGAATCGGGCGCCATAGAGCAGGACGCCGACGTTATCGCCTTTATTTACCGCGATGAGGTCTACACCAAGCAGGCGTGCAAGGAGCCCGGTGTTGCCGAGATTATCATTGGAAAGCAAAGAAACGGGCCGGCGGGTGAGACCGTAAAACTCGCTTACATAAATACCTATACGCGCTTTGAAAACCTTGCGCTTGGCCAAGGAGACTAAAGGTCCGTTTTTTGCCCGCGTGTGTGTTACAATATTGCGGAGTAGCCGCTTTAACGGAGGAAGCATACGAAAGTCGTTGGAAACCTCACCGGACTAAAGCCCGGTATTCGCCGGCGCCTGGAAGGCCTTAGCCGGCGAAAAATCCCCGCGCGCCAGGTGATTTCACCGGAACTTTCCCGAGACCTTGCACACCTGTCATTTGAATCCGGACGCCAGATTGGATTGCTGATTGGCCGCGACGGCGGAGTCGAGATGGTGCTGGTCGGCGGCCCCCGCTCTCTCTATATTCCCGATCTGCCCAAGAGTCGCGGCGCAAGAAGGCGGCTTCGAGGCCTTCGGCTGGTGCATACGCATCTGGGCGCCGAGCCGATTACCGAAGAGGACCTGATGGACCTTGTTTTCCTCAGGCTCGATTGTATCGCGGCGGTCTATGTCGATAGTAACGGTGGGGCAACGGAGCTGGAAGTAGCCCACATCCTCCCGCAGGCCCAAAGCGGGGGCAGGGGCTGGGAGGTGCTGGACCCCATGCCCTGCTATGATCCCGACCTTGATTTTCCGGCTCTCGTACGCCTTCTCGAAGACGAACTGGACCAAAACCTGCCCGCGGACACGGCGGGAAAAACCGGTGAAGACCGGGCGATACTGGTAAGTGTCACCGACTCCGAGCGCGGGAGCGCGAACATGTCGATGGCGGAACTGGTCGAACTTGCTCGGGCAGGGGGGATAATCGCAGTCGATACGGTGATCCAGAGGCAGCGTCAGAGAAACCCGAAGTATTTCATCGGCAAGGGGAAATTGAGCGAGATTGTCTTACGGGCGCTTCAGTGCGGGGTGGATTTGCTGATATTTGACCAGGAGCTAAACCCCTCGCAGGTGCGATCGATTACCGATACGACCGAGTTGCGGGTAGTCGACAGGACCCAGCTCATACTCGATATTTTTGCCCAACGGGCCCAGAGCAGGGAAGGAAAGATCCAGGTCGAGATGGCGCAGTTAAAGTACCTTCTGCCAAGGCTCGGGGTAAAAGACGACGCTCTTTCCCGGCTTACCGGGGGCATTGGAACCAGGGGGCCCGGAGAGACGACCCTCGAGATAAACCGGCGCCGTATCAAAGACCGCATCGGCCAGCTCGAAGACAGCCTGAAAAGCCTTAGCAAGAGGCGAACTCTTAGGCGGGGCAAAAGGACCAGGAAAGAGGTCCCGGTCATCTCCATTGTGGGCTACACAAACGCTGGAAAATCAACCCTTCTAAACGCCCTTACCCACAGCACGGTTGTCGTTGAAGACAAGCTTTTCGCAACCCTTGATCCGGTTAGCCGCAGGCTCAGGTTCCCAAAGGACTTCGAAGTCATCGTCACCGATACGGTCGGGTTCATAAGGGATTTGCCAAAAGATCTCATCGAAGCATTCTCGGCCACCCTGGAGGAGCTCCAGGAGGCAGACCTTTTGCTCCACGTCGTAGATATCGGAAACCCTCGGTTCGAAGAGCATATCGGGGCCGTTGAAAATACCCTGGCCGGGCTGGGTCTGGATCAAAAGCCTACGATAATGGTCTTTAATAAAATCGACCTGGTCGAGGCCGATTTTGCCGAGCAGAAAATAAGAAGGCATGGCGCAGTAGGCGTATCGGCGACAAACGCGCGCACGCTCCATCCTCTCATTTTGGCGATGCAGGATCGCATTGCGGGTTTTCCGGCAAGAGAGGTCGGACTGGGGGCCAATGCGGCAACCGTTAGCGAATAGCTCCGGGGATCTCCTCAGTCCGGCTTTCATTTCTTATGGCGCAGCAGGGTATCAGGAGTCGGAGACTTCTCTTTCGGCGAGGATCTTTTTTGCCTCGGCCACATCCCTTCCAATCTGCGCGGCCAGCTCGGCCGGGCCCGAAAAGCGTATCTCCTCTCGGAGCCGGTCGATAAACCTGATAGAGATGGTCTTTCCGTAGAGGTCCCCGTTGAAATCGAAAAGATGGGCTTCCAGGGAGAGTTCGGTGTTTCCAAATGTTGGATTATACCCCAGATTGGCCGCCCCGCCGTACGTTTTGCCTTCGACTTCGGCCTCGATCGCATAGACGCCCGTGGGCGGGCTGGCCATGGCCGGCATGCGGATGTTGGCGGTCGGAAACCCGAGGGTAATCCCCCTTTTCTGCCCCGTAATGACTTCGCCGGAAACTTCGAAAAGACGACCGAGGAGGTTATTGGCCTCCATTATCTGCCCGCCTGCGATCATCTGCCGGATCGCGGTGCTGCTGACCATCTTGTCGTCTATCCTGATGCCTGAAACGGTTTGGACTTCAAAGCCGTATTCGCTCCCAAGGCGCCTTAGAAAATCGATATCTCCTTCGCGGCTGTTCCCGAAGCGGTAGTCGTGGCCGACGACAATCGCTTTGGCGCCGATGTTTTCAACGAGAATGATCTCGACAAACTCTCGGGCGGACATGCGGGCGAAAATATGATCGAAGGGGATCACAATGGTTGCATCGATGCCGCAGGCTGCGATGAGTTCCATCTTGAGCCGATGGCAGGTAATAAATCGCGGGGCATTTTCGGGGGAAAGCACCTGGATGGGGTGGGGGTCGAAGGTCACAACCGCCGACTGCCCGCCCAGTTTTTGGGCCCATTGGCTTACCTTTTGGAAAAGGGCCTGGTGACCTTTATGGACGCCATCGAAGTTCCCGATGGTGATGGCCGGATTTTTGAGCTTGCCCCTGACGGACTGAATTCCGTGAAACACTTGCATAGGGTTTACGACATCCTTTGGAAAGTAAATTGAAACGCCTTGACAGGCAAAGACTTTTAGAATACGATACTGACAATGTTTTTACAAGGAAATTGCCGAAGTGGCGGAACTGGTAGACGCGCTAGGTTCAGGGTCTAGTGGCTTTACGGCTGTCGGGGTTCGAGTCCCCGCTTCGGCAACCCCATGAAATGATTAGGGATTCAGCCTTTGGGCCGAGTCCCTTTTTTGGTTCTAAAATGACCCTTCCAAAGTGCCTCTCTTTCGATACGCATGGAATAACGCTTGACATTGTCACAAGTGGTCAAGATTGCAAAAAAGAAGAAGCCCGATCTGACAGATCCCCTGCTCCACCGGGGACATCTTCTCAAGTTCAAAGGCAAGAGCTATCGCCTCAAAGAGGCTTCCATCAGGTTGATGGAAAACAAGCAGAAATCTTCAGGATGAAAAAGGTTGTTGGCAGGTTATTTCTCTACTGTCGCCCGGGGGCCCCGCCACAAGTGGGGGATTTTCAAGTGGCCCTCGAGCAAAAGGATTTTGCGAAGTAACCTTCGTTGCACTTCATTATGATGATATATAAAGGAAATTCTTTGCCAAAAAAATCCTTGATTTTTCTGTACCGTTCGAAAAAGTACGAATCTCCGCCGCTCTCCCGTATTGCGTGCCAATGAGGCTGTGGGGTGCGGGTAAAATTGTCACAGGGAGGAATGCCGGGAATGAAAAGGAGCGATGAGAGGGTGGTGGACCTGGTCCTCGATGAGGGTGGCCCCTTAATAATATGGAGGGAAGAGGATTCTCAGTTAAGACGCAGCGGCCTCTTTGTTACGGCCCTGATCTGTGACAACCCGGACTGCGAATGTCGCGACGTCAGGTTGCAAGCTGTGCTTATCGACGAACGATATACGAACATAGAGAACGACGGAAAGAGCTTCAAGTATACATTCGTTCCGAGGGCCGGTGAGTCCGCGGAACCGCCTCCCCTGAGGTCCCTGGGCGCGAGCTTTAACGTGGATTCGGGCCAGGTCGTTTTCAATTCCGCCGCATCCGCAGAACACCATGATCCTGAGCTGTTGGCCCAACTTAGAGAAGGACTGGGCCCGCATCACCTGGAAAGGCTCAATAAAAGGTGGCGGATGGTCAAGGGTGTTGACGTGGATGGGTGGCGACGCAGGGACTGGACTTGGTGGAAACCTGGAGGACTGGTCTCGTGGCTCGAAGTCTATCCCAATGATTTCAACCTGATCTTTGAAATGGACGGCGCGGTATACTGGGCTGACGATATGTACTGCATTAATCCGGAATGCGATTGCAAAAAAGTCGGGTTGGCTTATCACAGGGTGAGCTCGGAAGGAGTGGAATTCGTGGGCGCGATCGACGTCGCCATGCCATCATGGAAATACTCGAGCCTCATGGGCGAAGGAGGTGATGAAAAATTGCTCAGACGTCTCTGCAGCGCCATGCGGAGGCGCCAGGGGCTCTGCGCGACGCTGAAAGACAGGATGCAAAGGATAAAACCTGTGGGACAGGAAATTGTGCGTCTGAGTGGGGCAAAGAATTCAACCAAAAGCGCTGTAGGGCTGCAGACAGGCCGTAACGATCCCTGCCCTTGCGGCTCAGGGAAGAAATTCAAGAAATGCTGCCTCGGGAGGAGCTGAAAAACTATTTTTACATTAAAGCTGAAAATATCAAAGTGGGCCAAATCAAGTTGACGAAACCATTCCCCAACCGTTCTTGTCTTCTGTGCCAAAACACAGGATTGGACTCTGACTTACAAATGATCCCTGATAGTGCCATTGTTGGGGTTACCGTAAGTCGCCAGTGAGTATGAGGAGAGACCCATCCGATTCCATTAGGCCACCAGGATATTTCCGGCGCGCTTCCTCTTCAATGGCTGCCCTGTTCTCTCTGAATACGGCGAGCTTATCCCTGGCATCCCCGCCGAAATAGTCATCCAAAGCTTCTTTGCCGATTTCGCACCGCACGCGGGCTTCTCCATCCTGCCCCCAGAACACGACAACTTCGCGATCAAAAACATATCTCTCTTCCGTCGCCGGAAACCTCAGATGCGCATATTCACCTTTTCGGGAAACAATCCCGGCATCCAGCGAGAGGCGAGCGCCGCCGGGAAGACAAGGCGAAGCGGCGAGCGTTGACTCTCCGAGGCGAGCACCCCCCGCCGGATTAGCGCGGAGACAATACGGCGCGCATGGCGCTCGCCCGCACCCACAACGCCTGCGGCATCGCCGCGGGGTAGCTCTCCACGGTAGAGCACAGCTTCGAGGATGCTGCCCGACGTGGGCGGCAAAGCATTGACCTTGATTTCTTCTTCGGCCCAAAGAAGGATGCGTGCCCGTAGGCGATCCGGCTGCATCAGGCTTTCCATGAATTCAACCTGGTCGATGCAGATTTCGAGAAAGAACCCTGTGAATGCCGCGAGAGCCTCTTCGCTCAAATTACCGCGCCCATCAAGATCGTTGCGACGGGTGTTGTCACACGTTGCCAGGTGGCTCTTATACCCATCTACTTTGCGCGCCAAACCGCGCGCCACCGACCAGAGGGCGCCGGTATCGAGCGTCTCCCGCAGCATCGCATGGGACAGCAAGCGTGCAACACGTCCATTGCCGTCAACAAACGGGTGAATCCACACGAGTCGATGATGCGCCGCCGCAGCGCCCAGGACCGAGTCCGTCTTGCCGAGGCTGTTGTAGACTTGCTCGAAGCGTTTCAAAAAGCGCGGCACGGCGCCGGGACTGACGGCGATATGCTGACCAACTCTAACGTCTTTCCTTCGCAGTTCGCCGGCGACAATTCGCACGCGTTCCTTCGTTTCCGGGTCCTCGACCCACAGCAGATCCTCGGGCAACAACTCGCAGAACCTGCGATGAATCTCCCGGATGCCATCGCTTGTGACCGCGCGCCCATTAAGGTCGCCATTGTCGATCCATTTTTGAACGGCGACATGCGCTTGTGCTTCGAGCTGTAGATCGCGTTTTTTAGCATCTTTGCTATAATCGTGTTTCAGTGCACGCTCGATATCGACCGGGTGAGTGTCGTGCCCTTCGATCAGGTTGCTGTAATAGCAGTTCATTGCGCGCACCAAATCGGCAAGCGACCTCAGCAGGCTCTCCGGCAGGCTGCGCCGCAACCCGGCAGATTTTTGCGCCAGCTCAAAAGCAAGATCTGTCAGGCTGCCGCGAAAACGCGAGTCTGTGCCGATGAGAAAAGGCTCCGCCAGTGAAATTGGCTCACCCCTATCTTTATGCGCCGCTTCAATGTCCGCTTCCATAGCCTCGTTCCATATTTAGGTAAATGTATATATAGCACCGATTTATATGAGCTTCAAGTCGCATGATGTCCTTGAATAAGTCCGCTTAAAAGTCCGCTTGGATGCACTATTTTCGAAGCCGCAATCAAGGCCGCCGAAAAGGTATGCTTAGCCGGCAAAGGACTGTTGAAGTCTTCGGGCGGGTACGCGATGCGATGACAGCACAGGAGCCAAGCGGTAAGGCTCTGGTATTGCTGGGAATGCCCGGCTATCTTGCGTTGTTGATACCTGAGAACAAACGGGCTGCGATTTCCGCTTTACGCGAATGGGCGGATAGTACGTCTGGGCGGGAAGCGGTCTGCTTTTTGCGGAGCGATGACATCACGGACTTGCTACTAAAGGATGTTTTTGCAAATCCGCGCTACCGCCAGGGGAAGCAACTGATTGAAATTGATGCCGAGCAGGTGGTGCTTCAGTTCGAGGCGGGGCATACCGAGGTGATGCTGGTCGGGGAGGATTTGGCGCCCTTCATTCAAGAGGCGTGCGACACATTTCAAAAGTATTTGAAATATACCGAGGAGCATCCGAACGACAGATCTGACAGGCGCATTGTCATTGCCTCGAAAGGGCGGGAATTGGCGGGGCTCAGCGCCGAGGTGCGGCAGGTGGTGTGTCTCAGGGATTTCGCTCGCCTATTTTACGACGTAGTAGATGCGGGATTGTCCGAAGAGGCTTTGCGGTGGGTGTGTGAGCGGGGTAAGGAAGGCGCGGGGAAAACGCTGTCGGAAACACTCAAGACGCTCTTTTTCCCGGAAGGCGGAGTCGAAAAGCGCGTCTTGAGTGTGTTCGACGGGCGCAAAGGAGTGGAGCGCGAAGCGGTACTGTGGCTGTTTAAACATGCCGCATTCAGGGGAAGTTATCTTGAGTGTATTGCAAGGCAAGAGGGAGTTATCGCTGGCAACTTCCGCTCCGCATACGTCACGGGGGCGGCGGGTTTCCTGGATAAATCGGAAATGTATGCCAGCGAACGCAGGGATGCTATACGGGAAGCGGACGTCATAATGTCCGACGCGGACATTCGGCAGTTCATCGCGCGATGCGCGGGCGAATCCACGTCGCGAGTTGCGCCATGGCTGAATTGCGGGACGGGCGCGGAGCGGGCGGAATTACTGCGGCGCTGCGTTGGGGACGGCATTGTGTCCAATGCCGTAAAAGTCGTGTATCCAGAAGCGGCAACGTATTTAAACGCGGATCTCTTTTTCGACGATAAGGCACTGGAAGAGTATTTCAGTGTATACCGCGAACTAAAAATGGTTGGACGCGTGACGCCCGAGTTTTGCGAGAGGGCGCAGTCGGCAGTTCTTCCGAGTTCGGTGCAGGCGAGGGATGCGATGGTGCAACGGTATGCTTCGGAAAATGAGGGCGCGTTGCTGGTGGTGGACGCGATGGGAGCGGACTGGCTGCCGATGTTGGTGGCGATGGCGCGCGAACGCAATATAGGCGTGGATTCGATTGGGATCGGCAAGGCGCATTTGCCGACATCGACGGAATTCAACAACATCTATTGGCCAGATGCCGCGCGGCGATTGCCAGGCATCAAGCGTTTGGACAATATCGCGCACAAAGGCGTGGAGGCGCATGAGGCGCGAAGCGCGGAGGAAAATCTGGCAGCGGCGCTGGATGTGATTGGCGATGAGGTGTTGCCGCGCGTAGCAGAGGGGCTGGCGCGATTCGAACGGGTGCTTGTCACAGCAGACCACGGTAGTTCGCGGTTAGCGGTGTTGGCGTGGCAATCCGAACCGAAACTGGCGCTGACCCTCGACTGCGAGGTTGGCGCAGAAGTCGCCGATTGGCGCTACCGTGGGCGGGCGATGCAAGGCGAATGTCCACCGGAACTGGAGGAAACGTTGGACGGCCAGCATTGGGTGGTGCGCGGATATAACCGGCTGCCCAAGAAGGGCGGCGGACAGGCCTTTGAGCTACACGGCGGGGCGACACTTGAGGAGCGACTGGTGCCGGTTGTGATTTTTTCGAGGACAGGACAGTTTGTGCCTAAGGCGGAGACCGATGGTAAACGTGCGCAGATTATTGAGAAAGATGACTTTGATCTGTAGTTTCAAATAGGGAAATTAACCATGGTCGATACGGTAAAATTGCGGGCGGCATTTCCGGACACGACGGTCTTTAAGGATCCGAATATCGTAGCGATCTTCAAGGCGGCGTCGATACCGTCGTTTTTGCGGGATTGGATTCTGAAGCGCAAAGCGGAGTCTGACGGTAGAATCCACGATGCGGAGGCTTTACGAAAATCCATTTACGAAATCATCCCGCGTCGGGAGAATCTGCTGGAATTGAAGGACGCAGCTCGTAGTGAGGGGTGCTCCAAGAAGTTTCTGTCCAAGATTGAAATCCAATTCAGTGTTCGGTCCAACGAATACACGTTTGCGATTCCCGAATTGGGGCTTGGACACACTGAAACGCTGATCGAAGATTATGTCTGGGAGCGAATCAAAGAAGAAGTTGTAAAAACGGCTGGAGGCTGGGGGCTGGTACAACTGGGATACCGCAGCCCGGACGGCGGGAATCCGCGAGGATGTTTCACTCTATTAGAGTACAAGAATTTCTGCCCGTACACCATTGATCTGGACGCCTATAGAGAGGCTCGCAGTCGGTTTAATGCAGAAGAGTGGATCGACGTTGTGCTGGGAGCAATTGATTACAACCCGGCGGGATACGAAGACTGGGTAAAGAAACACACGGTGCTCGCGCGCCTGCTGCCGTTCATCGAACCGCGCCTGAATCTGATAGAGCTGGCGCCCAAGGGAACTGGCAAGTCGTATATGTTCGGGCGGGTAGGGAAATACGGCTGGTTGGTCAGCGGGGGGACGCTGACCCGGGCGAAGATGTTCGGCGATATCAATGGGAAGAGCCCCGGTCTGATAGCGTCGAACGACTTTGTCGCGCTGGACGAAATCCAGTCGATCAACTTCCACGACTCGAGCGAGAGGCAGGGCGGGCTTAAAGCCTACATGGAAAGTGGGGAGATAACGGTCGGCAAGAACCGTATCATTGGCGGGGCCGGTGTTATCCTGCTGGGGAACATTCCGCAAACAGAGATGGACGAAACCAAAGATATGTTTCAGAGGCTGCCGAAAGTGTTTCATGAGTCGGCATTACTGGACCGGTTCCACGGTTTTATCCGAGGGCGCGACATCCCGCGCATGAGTGAGAACCTGAAAATCAACGGTTGGGCGCTGAACACAGAGTATTTTTCCGAAATCATGCATCTGCTGCGCCAGTCGGCGGAAACACTGATTTACCGGCATGTCGTTGAAAGGCTGGTGGATTATCCTGCCGGGGCGGACACCCGCGACACGGAAGCGGTTTTACGGTTGTGCACGGCCTACCTTAAATTGCTGTTTCCGCATGTCACAGAACCGGACAGCATCGACAGGGGGGAGTTCAAGCGATATTGTCTGCGTCCCGCCGTGCAGATGCGAACGGTCATCCGGCAGCAGTTGCAGAATATAGACCCGCTTGAATACGGAGGGAAGAACGTAGCCGCATACACGTTACGCGAGGTAGAACAATGAGCGGAGGAAAACAAATCGATTGTGCCTATTGCGGCAACGAGAAGCTTTCCAAGAATGACATTGGACTTAACAAGAAACTCATCCATCCGCAGATTGAACGGATGATGTGTCTGACGTGTATGGCCGAATATTTCGAGACGACGGAAGAGGATATGAAAGAGTTGATCGAAAGATTCAAGCGGCAAGGCTGTGCGTTATTCTTGTGAGGCAGGCCTTGAGGGCCACTTGAAAATCCCCCACTTGTGGCCGGGTCAAAATCGAAAAGGGACTATGGGCAGGTATTCGAATCCGGAGAAAAGCCGTTTCAACCGGGTGATCGCGAGCATGGCACAGGACGATCTGGCGCGCAGGATTAAGAGTTACCCAGCGGGAAAGAGGGTGAGAAACTCACTCTATATCTACCTGGAATGCATAGCGCTCTACGACACCGATTTAGCATTGGTTGTAGAGAAACTGCGGGTCCGCTACTCCATCGGGTCCCATTTCAATGTTCTGAAAGCTGACGGCGGCAGTCTCAGGATCTCCTTCCTGGAGTACGCCGATTTTTTTACCGCCCCCCACCCTAGGCTCGTAGAGTCAGTGACGATAGACTTGGCCAGGGACAAGGTCGGCCGGCGTTATTATGCCAACTCTAAAAATCCACCGATTTTGCACCGCAAGGAAACCCTGGTAGGGCCGAAACATGTATCGTATCCTTCATGGAAAGCAATGACCGTAGAGGAGGAATCTGCAGGGCTTTACGAAAATCCGGAAACGATAGGATTCAAGGCCAATTGGGATTTTCTGTTATCACAAAAAGGTCTCGCATATAATGGGCACAAGTTGATAAGGACTGGACCGGAAAAGGAACCAGTCCATAACAAACGAGTTCCAGAGGTTCACCGCCATAAAACCGCCATCAAACGCTACGGCTTCTCGAGGCCGATTCAGACTGTTCTCGAGTACGGTCTGCTGACTCAAGGACAGTCGCTGCTCGATTACGGCTGCGGGAAGGGCGACGACGTGAAACAGCTCAAGGCCCTCGGCCATAACGCCTATGGCTGGGACCCCGTCCACCCCTCGGACGGTTCCAAGATGCCGGCGGATATCGTCAACCTGGGCTTTGTTCTGAACGTCATTGAGGATACCGCAGAGCGCGTAGAGGTTCTGCGGGAGGCTTTTGGCCTCACCCATCGCTTATTGGTCGTTTCAACCTTGATCGCCACTTCCTCGACCGCGATCATCGGTCGTGCTTACAAAGACGGCATTCTCACAAACCGCAACACATTCCAGAAGTACTTTCGCCAAGATGAATTGCGACAATACATTGAAGACGTGATCGAGGTTCCACCCGTTGCAGTTGGTCTTGGTATTTTCTATGTGTTCCGTTCCGTTGAGGAGCAGCAAGCATTCCTTGCCAACCGCAATCGCCATGAAATCGACTGGTTGAAGCTCAGTAAGAAGCTTCACCCCCAGGCCAAACGCCCGCAGCGCGAACAAAAATTAAAGATCCCGCCGAAACCGAATATCTACGAACTGCATGAGGAACTGCTCGATGCATTTTGGGCCAGGATGCTGGACCTTGGGCGGCTGCCGCTCCAAAACGAATTCGAGCGATATGAGGAGCTGCTCTCTGCCGTGGGCTCACCGACAAAGGCGAGAGCGCTTTTCACGCGTCGCTTCGACAAGGACACACTCCCAAAGGCCTCAGAGGTGCGACGGAATGACCTCCTAGTCTATATGGCTCTCTCCAGTTTCAAGAAACCGGTGCCCTTCAAACATCTTCCGGAATCCCTGAAAGCGGATGTAAAAACCTTCTTGGGTGGCTACAAAAAGGGTCTTGAGCAGAGCCTATCGTTGCTGTTCGCAGCAGGAAAACCAGAAACAATTGCCAGGCTTTGTGACGAAACTTCGTTTGGTTATCTCACCAGGAAAGCGCTTTTCGTCCACCGGTCACTCATGCCGCTACTCCATCCCATTCTGCGCATCTATGTCGGCTGCGCTGAACTACTGGCAGGCGACCTCAGGGAAATAGATATTATTAAACTGCACAAGGCATCCGGTAAGGTCTCCCTGCTGCGCTACGATGATTTCGAAAACAAGCCTCTTCCTGAACTGGTCGAAAGAATAAAGATAAACCTGAGACAACAGTCTGTAGATGTCTTTGACCACCAATCGAGTGAACGGCAGGAAATCCTCTATTTCAAGGAGCGCTACGTTACCCATGAACATCCCGATAGAAAGACATGGGAATCATTCGGCATTAAATTGCAGGAACTCGGGTTTGATCTGAGCGCAGGCTTCGGTCCCACCAAGCAGGAGCTTTTAGCTGTTCTTGATACGAATCTCATTTCAGAGTTCTTCCTGAATCCGTGAGTTGAAATTGAGCGAGACCTATCGTCTCTATTTTGAGACACATTTTCTATCTTTAAATGCAATGTCGTCTATGCGCTGGACGCATCCATCGTTGATTTGACACTATCCCTGTTTCCCTGGGCAAAATTTCGCAAGGCGAAGGGAGCCATCAAACTCCATGCCAAGCTGGATCTGCGCGGGAATATTCCGGCATTTCTTACCATCACGGACGGGAAGGTCCATGACGTCAAAGCCGCGCCCATGTTTCCGCCTTTAGGAAAGTCCTTGATCGTTACCCGGGAAAAAACTCCGAAGAGATGCGAGCGGGGTATGCGCTGACCCGAAAAGAACGCGGGGAGGCAGCACCGATTCCGCGCCTCCCCAAAAAGAGCGAAGTACTAGAATTTATCATAGGCGGGAGAGGATTTGAACCTCCGACTTCCACCGTGTGAGGATGGCACTCTCACCGCTGAGTTACCCGCCCGCATGAAGTGCGGCAGCACCGCGAAACTTACGCTTTTTTATATCTGATCCACGCTTTTAACGCAATACTCAAATCCCTAAAATAAGCAAATCCGCGCATGTTGGCGATAAAGGGGAGGGCGCAAAAGCCGCAAAAAGCCTTGGGCCCCTTGTCGCAAATGAGCGGTTATAGAGGCTTGGGCGCGCGGGGTCGCTCTTTTCTCACTGTGTCTGCTCCGGGTTCCGGTCGCCGCTTTTCGAGCCTTTTTTCGGCGGCTTCGGCGGTTTGTGCGGCTTTGCAGCGGCCCCGCGCCCCACGGCTTTGGCTGGCGGTTTGGCCTTGGCCTGAGGCTTTGCCTTAGCCTCGGCTTTAGCCTTGGCCCGGGGTTTGCCCTTGGCTTTGGGGTCCGCCGCCTGGGGTTCCTTTTGCTCGCCCTTAAGGGAGCCGTGCTGTAACTGCTCGAGCTTTACTCTTTCGTAGTCCTGCTGCGCCTTCTTATCCTTAAAATCTATCTTTAGTATCGTCTGGAGTTGCCGGCCGGCCGCGTCGTAATTTCCCTGCTGCTCGTAGAGGTAAGCCGCAAGGCGGTGGTACTCCTTCTGCTGGGGCTGGAGCCGGATCAGTTGCTCGAGTTCCAGGAGCGCCGCCTTTTTGTCGCCAAGCTTTGTGGCGGCCTGGAGAAGATATTTGTGCACGTTGGCCAAATTGGGGTTTTTGGCGGCTATGGTGCGAAAGAAGGCCTGCATGCCCTTATAGTCATTCTTTACGGCAAAAGACCTGTAGATGGTGTCAAGGCTTGCCGGATCTCCCGGATTTAGCTCCGCCAACTGGAGGCTGACCCGGGCCGCGCCCTGGGTGTTATTTAGCTTCTGGTAGACGACAAGCAACTGTTTTCGGTATGGAACGTTTTGCGGGTCCAGGGAAACCAGGGCCTTCAGATGAGGGAGGGCCAAATTGTACTTTTTTTGTTCCATGTAGAGCATCGAGACGTTGAACTGGTATTTGCGGTTACTCGGGTCGAGTCGAAGAAGATTTTCATAGGCCTCGATTTCTGCGGCCTTGTCGTTGGTTTTCTGAGAAAGGGCCACAAGGCTTGCGAGCGCCTGTTTGTCGCGCGGGTTTTTCTTGACCATCGACTGATAAATGGCTTTGGCCCGGGCGAATTTACCCCCTTTGACGCAGAGGTCGGCAACCAGCGCCAGGGTCTTGGCGTCACCAGGGTTTTTCTGCAGGTACCCTTCGAAGGCATCTATGGCGGCATCCGTTTTGCCGGTCCTCATGAGCGTTACGGCAAGGTTGTACTGGACATCCGAACTTTTTACGCCCGCCCTTTGGGCGTTTCGCCACGCCTGGGCCGCGCCCTGCCAGTCCTTGCGGGAGGAGGCCAGTTCGGCGATTTCCACCAGGGCCTGGGAGCGAAAAGACGCCGGAATGTCACGCTCGTGCCGTGCAAGAAAACTCTGGGCCTGGGCAACGCTCTTTTTTTTCTTCAAATAGGAAAGAAAATCGGCAAACGTTTCCTGGTCGCCTGTCATGCTCATCAGGTCGAGGTAGGTGTCGAGCGCCTGGTCGGGCTTGTTCATCGCCTGGTAGATGAGCAGAAGCTTTTCGGAAATGTCCCGGGATTTTCCCGCCTGGTTTATTTCCCGATAGAGCCGTTCGGCCTCCTTGTAGTGTTTTATGTCGAAATAGAGTCCGGCAAGCTGCGTTTTGATCAGAATGTTTGAGCTGTTGTCGGAAAGCGCCTTTTGCAGGTATTCGATTCTGCGGTCCAGATCGGGAGTGGCGTTGGCCTTTTGAATCCAGTCTTTGTAGTCCAGTTGGATAAGAAAGGAGACCTTGCCTGCCTGCTTGCCCCACAGCAAAACGGTAAAATTGAGGGTCTTGGGGTTTTCGAAGGATTCTCCGGAGAAAAGATCCCTTATTACCGAACCCGGAGGTGAGGTGACCGGTCGTATGTCCACCTCGTCGGAGACCACCCTGGTCCCCCATTTGAGCCACCCGTCGGTTTTAACGGCCGCCAGTTGCAGCGTGTCCCTCGGGTTTACGACGACCTTCGAGTCGGGGAGCAGCAGCATTTCCTGGCCGTTATGCAGGAAGCTAAGAGCTATGAGTTTGGTTGGAAAAAGGTTTCCCCTGGCGACGAAAAAATAGAAGGCTCCTCCTGCAAGCGCCAAAACGAGCGCGCAAATTACTAAAGCGCGCCCATGTCCCGACGGCAGTGGCCTTTTTTCCTTCTCCTTTCGGGCGCCGTATAAGGGACCGGCAGATCCATAAGGATAACCTCGCCTCGAATTCATCGTAAGCATCACTCCGTGAAAAGATTGGCTTCCTCGTAGATTGTGCGGATTTGCTCCGGGCTAAGCGGCCGATGCTTGCCCGGCGGCAACTTCCCGAGCTCGATCGGTCCATAGGCAATGCGTCGGATCTTTAAGACGGGATGTCCGACAGCAAGTCCCATGCGCTTTATCTGGCGGTTCCACCCCTGGTGGAGAGTAATCTGTAGCCAGGCCGAGCCTGGAAGACGCCTTATGACCTCGACTTGTGCCGGGGCGGTTACACCCTCCTCGATCCGGACTCCGTTTCGCAGTTCTTCTAGCGCTTTTTTGTCCGGAAGTCCCTTAATTTTTACTTCGTAGACCTTGGAGACTCCATACCGGGGATGAAGGAGCCGATTGGCGAGTTCTCCATCGTTTGTGAGCAGCAAAAGCCCCTCGGCATCGTAGTCGAGCCTGCCCACCGGGAAGATGCGCATTCCGAAATCGGGAAAAAAATCCATTACCGTCTTGCGCCCCTCCGGGTCGCAGACAGTGGTCACACAGCCAGAGGGCTTGTTGAAAGCGAGAACCACGCGGCGGGAGGCAAGGGCTACGGCTTTTCCGTCGACGCGAACACGGTCCTTGGAGGGGTCGACGCTAACGCCCAGTTCGGCCGGGTGACCGTTTACCTCCACCCGGCCCTGCCGGATCAGTTGCTCGGCGGCGCGCCTCGATGCAACTCCCGCCCCGGCCAGAAATTTTTGAAGCCGCATGACACCTGTGGCCTGTAGTTCCTGCATCGAGTCTTTCGTCCTCTCCCGTTCGCGTTAGATGCCTATGGCCCGACGGACAAGCTCCATGGTTGTCGCCGCCTCCAAAGAGGCCCTGGCGTTACCCTCGGCGATTACTGCCCGAAGCCCCTCGCTGTCGCTTTCAAGCCGTAAGCGCTTTTCTCGAATGGGGGCGAGCCGAGTTGAGACGTTTTTAATCAGTATCTTTTTGCAATCCACGCAGCCGATTCCCGCAGTGCGGCACCCGTTAGCCACCTCCTCGATCTCGGAAGGCGAGGAATAGAGCTTGTGGTAGGCGAAAACGGGGCAAACCTCCGGATCTCCCGGGTCGTTTCGCCGCACCCTCTGCGGATCGGTCATCATCTTCAATATTTTTTCGGCTATCTCTATTTCCGAGTCGCTTATGAAGATGCAGTTCCCGTAGCTTTTGCTCATCTTCCGCCCATCGAGTCCGGGAAGCACGGGGGATTCGGTAAGCAGGCCGTCGGGGACCGGGAATATCTCGGATTTATATAGGAAGTTGAACCTGCGGGCGATTTCCCTGGTCAGCTCGATGTGGGGGAGCTGGTCTTTTCCAACGGGCACCCCGTTTGCGCGGTAAACGATTATGTCTGCTGCCTGGAGCACCGGATAGCCAAGGAATCCGTAGGTCCCGAGATCCTTTTGGTCCAGTTGCTGCTGTTGTTCCTTGTAGGTGGGATTTCGCTCCAGCCATGCCAGCGGGGTGATCATCGCCAGCAGAAGATAGAGTTCGGCGTGCTCTTTTACGGCCGACTGGATAAATATCGTCGAGCGCTGCGGGTCAAGGCCCGCGCTCAACCAGTCGAGGACCATCTCGCGGCTGTTTCCGATTATGTCTCCAGGAGAGGCGTAGTCGGTGGTAAGGGCGTGCCAGTCGGCGACAAAGTAAAAACATTCGTATTGGTCTTGAAGATTCACCCAGTTTTCCAGGGCGCCGTGAAGGTTTCCCAGATGAAGGCGCCCGGTCGGGCGCATGCCGCTAAGTACTCTTTTCCTTTCAGCCATGGCAGGCCTTGTCTCCTTTAATTCTTGTCTCTTGTCAAATTTTCATGCCCAGGATCTGTAAAAAAACATATATAACCGGAGAAACCAGGTATCGCCACATATCGGATACGACAAACAGCAGCACGAGAAGCATTCCCCACCTTTCGGTGCGCTGCAGGGGGATCGCCAATTTTTCCGGCAAAAGACCCACGGCGATCCTGCCCCCGTCGAGCGGAAGGATGGGCAACAGGTTAAATACCATGAGCACCAGGTTTATCAAAACCGAGTATTGGGCCATCACGTTGATCGGCACGACGACCGCTGCCGAAAAGCCGGCAGTACCCGCCCCGGAGGTGAGGTGAAAAAGAATGGAGCTAACCACTGCGAGCAAAAGGTTGGTGAGGGGGCCCGAAATCGCAACCAGCGCCATGTCCCTGCGCCCGCCCCGCAAATTGCCAAAATTTACCGGCACCGGTTTTGCCCAGCCGATCAAAAAATGGGCCCCGGTCAGCAGAAAAATGCCAGGGACCAGGATCGTGCCGAAAAGATCTACGTGCGAAACCGGGTTTAGCGTGATTCTACCCATCAGCCTGGCTGTGGGGTCCCCGAGCTTTTCGGCCGTCCAGCCGTGGGAAACCTCGTGCAGAATTACTGCCAGCATCAGCGGCAGTATCATAAGAACGATTGATTGAATATGGTTCATGTAAACCTCGTGCTGCTATCGGTTCCGATTTCTGTTTGTTAAAAACGATAGAGCCGCCGCAGTCTTTCCTGTTACATCGGGGTGCCCAAATCACGGAAAAGGGACCGGGGTGGGGCGCTGCTCCCTGCTCCTTGCTTCCCGCTTCTTTTCAGAAGTCTTTCCTGTTACCTCGGAGCGCCCAAAGCAATGAAAGGGTCCGGGGTGCGGTTCTTCTTGCTTCATGCTCCTCGTTTCCCGCTTCCCGCTTCTTTCTCTGCGGTGGAATTTCAGATTGTTTGCCGCGTGCTCCCGCCAGTCTAACACAAGTTTTTCCAGTCCGGTCTCGTAGCCTTAGGGAAAAGCTCGGGCCATCGGGATACGAGGAAATCGATCTCCTCGCGACGATTGCCGATCTGTTTATTGAGCCTTGCGTCCAGAAGCTCGTCTAGCACCATGCGGTAAATCGGGCCGGGAACTATTCCCATAGCCTTCAAATCCCTGCCCTGAATCTCGGTCCGGGTGTTTCTGTACCGGTGAAAATAATGGCTTACGGCCTTTCGCGTCGATTCCTTGTCCGCTCTGCCCATAAGGAAAAGCAATTCCTCGGGCCTAAAGGGCAAAAGGGCCCGGTAGACCTCGCTTGCCTTTCGGCCGGACAACCCGGGGAAAAAGGACTGGAGCAGCCTGCCGGTGTTTTCCAGCGTCCAGAGCAACCGGTCGCGCTGGTTTTCCGACAAAAGGAGCCTGTCGCACGCCTTTGCCGCTTCCTCCGGGCCAAGGTTTGAAAAAAGGCCGAGAAGGTAAACGTGCCACCGTTCCAGCGGTTCGTCAAGGAAACTCAGCCGGTACCAGGAAATAACCTCGCGGAGCCTTGCGAAAAGCTCCTCCATCTTCCTGTCGAAATTGATCTCAGCGCTTAGAGCGGGCATGACGGCAAACTCGGCCATTCGGCGAAGGGCGGGCAGCGGGTCGTCTTCTTCCAAGATGAGCGTTACTTCATGAAAGAGGCGGCGGCCTCCGAGCTTTTGGATCAGCCCCAACCTAACGGCGTTACGGATAAGCGAGGCGCTCTGTTTGCCGATTTTAAATCCGAAGCGCTGTTCAAAACGGATCGCCCGCAAAATGCGTGTCGGGTCTTCGATAAAACTTAAGTTGTGAAGGACCCGTACTATTTTTTCTTTAATGTCTCGCTGTCCGCTGAAAAAATCGATCAACTGACCGAACTCGTCGGGGTTTAGCGCAACGGCCAGGGTGTTTATCGTAAAATCCCTGCGGTAGAGGTCCATTTTGAGCGAGCTAAATTCCACGATCGGCAGGGCGGCCGGGTGCTGATAATATTCGAATCTGGCCGAGGCGACGTCCACGGTGTGTCCGTCGGGGAAAACGAGCATCGCCGTGCTAAACTTTCTGTGCAGTTTGACCTTTACCTGGTATTGCTCCGAAAAAGCCCGGGCAAATTCGATCGCATCTCCTTCAACGACGATGTCAAGGTCGAAATTGGTGCGGCGAAGGAGAAGATCGCGGACAAACCCCCCGACCGCGTACGCCCGGTAGTCCATGGTTTCTGCCAGGCGGCCGAATTCCTTTAGCATTCCGATCATGCTCCTGGGGAGCTGTTCGGCCAGAACCGACTGGATGTTTTTCCTCTTCGACCAGTGGGCCAGCGCTTCCTCGTCGGTGGGCGCCTGTTCCTCGGTGTGGTCGCTTATCATGAAATCGAGCAGATCGCGCCGGGTGATCACCCCCAGCAATTTGCCCTCTCCCACGACGGGCAGGATGCGTTGATGGCGCTCGACCAGGTAGGTCTGGATTTCAAGGAGGCTCGCATCGGGTCCGACAGAGGCGAAATCGGTATTCATAAATTCGGCCACGGTCTGCCGGGTGAGGCCGTGGAAAAGCGCCTTCTCCAGCACCTGGCGCGAGATCAGTCCCACCAGGGCCCCGTTTTCCAATACGGGCAAGGCGTTTATGTTGTAGCGCACCATCGTAAGGTGGGCCTCGCCGATTTCCACGCCCGGCTCGGTGCCGATCGGCGGGCTCGTCATGAGGTTTTCGGCGGCCGGGTAGGGGTGGATGTGCTTTCGAAGCGCTTCCACAAGCTTCTCTTCGGTCTGGACCAGGGTGAGGTCCTTGATGCTCGCAGATGCCGCGGTCGAATGTCCGCCGCCTCCGAAAATCGATGCCACGGTCGCCACGTTCACCTCCGGGATGCGGCTTCTGGCCACCAGGTAGACGCGGTCGTCCATGCGGGCCAGGGCGAATACCACATCGAGGTTCTCAATGTCTCGCAGCTTGTGGACCAAAACGGCAAAATCTCCTACGTACCGGTCCACCGAGACGGTGGTAAGACACACCTCTACGCCGTTGAAGCTATATTTTTTTGCAGACAGTATCAATTCGTTTAAAAGCGAGACCTGCTCGGCGCTCAGTTCCCGGGTGACCATGTCCGAGACTACATTCAGATTGGCCCCCGATCGCAGCAGGAAGGCGGCGGCTTCGAAATCCTCAGGGGTCGTGTTGCTAAACGTAAAGGACCCCGTGTCCTCGAACACCCCCAGGCTCATAATGGTCGCCTCTTCGGGCGAAACCTCTATGCCCCGCTCAACGAAGAGCCCAGCGAAGAGCGTCACCGTGGAACCGACGTTTTTTACAATCGATTGGTCTGCCCTCACGTCGTCTTCGGCATCCGGGTGATGGTCGTAGACGTGGACTTCCATGCCGGGCTTATTTAAGATATCCGCAAACTTGCCGATCCTCGAAGACTGCCTGGTGTCGACGAGGATGAGGCGCGTCACCTGTTCTATGTCGATGTCTCGAAGCCGCTTAAAGCCGTAAATATAGACCGTCGATCTGATGAAATACTCCCTGAGAGTGCGCTCCTGCGAACCGGGAAAGACCAGCAGCGCTTCGGGATAGAGCTTTTTTGCCGCAATCATCGAACCCATTGCGTCAAAGTCGGCGTTCATGTGGGTGGTGATAACTTCCATGGCTGTCAGTGTCGCCTGTTTAGCGCAGTATTTTTTGTCGATCGCTCATCACCGTTTACTCTTTCACTGGTCATGGCCTGGGGTGATACTTGGAGTGTATTTCCTTTAGCCGTTCCCTGGCGACATGGGTATAGATCTGAGTCGTAGAGATATCCGCATGGCCGAGCATTATCTGGAGCGAGCGAAGGTCCGCGCCGTTTTCCAAAAGGTGTGTCGCAAACGAATGCCTGAGCATGTGAGGGGTAATATTACCAGTGATCCCCGCTTTTAGCGCGCAGCTTTTGATTATCTTCCAGATGCCCTGCCTGGAAAGACTCTCTCCCCGGGCATTGAGGAAGACTTCCCGGGCAAGGCCCTCATTTAACAATGGAGGTCGCCCGTTTTTTAAGTAGTACCGAAGGCTTTGCGCGGCAATTTCTCCCATCGGCACCAGCCGCTCTTTATCTCCCTTGCCACGCACGCGCACATAGCCGGGTTCCAGGGCGAGCTGGCTTATCTGCAGTTGGGCAACCTCACTCACCCTCAGACCGCACGCGTAGAGCAGTTCGAACATCGCCTTGTCTCTGCCGCCAAGGGGCCGGGAGACATCCGGCTGGGCAAGTAGACTTTCGATTTGCGCCGCAGTCAAGGTCTTGGGCAACTGGGGCCCAAGTTTTGGGAAATGGACCAGTGACGATGGATTGGACTGGGTTAGCCCCTCTTTTAGCAAAAAGCCGAAAAAAGTGCGCAAGGCCGCCAGCCTGCGAGCACGCGATCGAGGGGAAAAAGATGTCCCCATACTCTGAATATAGCCGCTTATGCTGTTTTGGGAAACTTCCCCCCAGTTTGAAACGGCTAAATCTTTCAGATAATTTTGGAAATGGGCAAGATCGATGGAATAGGCCGAAATCGTGTTCGCGCTAAGTCCTCGCTCGACCGCAAGGTTACTGAGAAAAAGGTCGATTTCGTTTTCCATTTCCGCTCCCCGGGGGCGTCTGCTTCGAAAAGTTTTCTCGCGCGAAGGCGCGAAGACGGGAAGAAGGCCAAGAAGGCCAAGGTGGGCTGCGCTGCGCTTAGCCCACCCTACGCTCCCATTCACCCATTCACCTATTCACTACGCACTATTCACTGCCTTTTTTGGTCTTGTAGCTCTGGAAGTGGTAGTCTACCAGAAATGAGGTCTGGACGCCGTCCGCAGTTTTGCGCGTCGATATGAGATCGATATTATGGGTCTTTCCGGCCTCGTCGGCAAAAGAGATTCGGGCGCCGTCGGCAAAACCTCCCTTATGAAACCAGACCTCGGGTGGCAGGAGCCATGTCTGACCGAAGCGCTCTTCAAATTGTATGAAATCGAGAGCGTCTCGTGGAAATTGGACGTACAGGCAAAGCTCTTCATTTGTCGCGGGCCGTTTCAGCTTCGATTCGAGAAGAAGACGCCGGGCTTTTAGGTCTTCGTCGGCGATGTCCTGCAGACCGCCTTCCTCGATGAGAATTTCCCGCCAGGACTTGCCGTCGGTCCTGCCGCTTTCGAGCACCTTCTTTAGAATCCATTCGGGCGGATCGTAGAATGGAAAAGGCCCGTATCGACCGAGGAGCAGCCGTTTGAGATCGTCTGAGGGCTTTTCGTAGCGGCCGTTTAAAACGTTGCTCATGGCCGTTGACCAAAGGATCTGGCTGCCGGGAGTAACGACCCAGATGTTGCCCAGCTCCTTTCGAACCTCGATCACTTCGTTTAACAGGTCGTGGGTGCGCTCCAGGAGGCCGGCTTTTTCGGCCTGTTCCATGGCCAGGCTCAGTGCGCCTCCCGGGAGCTTGTGTCTTTTTACGGTCGGATCGAACCCGTGAAAGGGGCCGGTGAATGCTTCATAGAGCCTTCGTTCGCGCTGCAGGATATCGGAGGCGTCCAGGATGGGGGGGATGCTGAGTCCCGGGGTTTTGAAGCCGTAATCGTTTAGGTTCTGAATAGCGGTGAGCGCCGGCGCCTGGCTGTAGATGCCCCCGTAGCCGTGATCGGAGACCTCGACGATTTTCACCCCTTCCTGCACCGCGGCCACGAGGCGGGCGAGGTCGTTGCCGTCCGTGTTGTGGCCGTGATAGCAGAGCAGCAGTTCGGGAAACCTTTTTCGGATGGCGCAAACCAGGCTTGCGATACGCGCCGGAGACCCCAGCGCCGAATGATTCTTTATGCAAAGGATTATGTTTTCGCCAAGAAGCGATAACACCTCTTCGACTTTTTTGGCATAGTAATCATCGGTGTGTTCGCTCCCCGTGCTAAAGCAGATGCACGGCATGAGAAGCTTGCCTGCCTCCTTTACCGCGTTTGCCGCCACGACCAGGTTGGGAATGTAGTTTAAAAAATCGTACATCCTCCAGACGTCGATGTATTTGGAAAGAAGCCTGACTGTCATTTCCACCACGTTATCGGGGTAAGGCCGGTAACCAAAGAGGTTTTTCCCCCGGCAAAGACCCTGGATAAGCGTGTTGGGCATGGCTTTTCGGACCAGCCGGAGCTTTTCGAACGGGTTTACCTGCTTTTTCATGAGATCCATGTGCACGGTGGCCCCGCCGAATATCTCGAAGGCGAAATACCCCGTTGCGTCCCGATAGGGAGCGACCTTGAGGGTCGTCTGAGGCATGATCCGGCACATAAAGTCCGACTGGGAAAGGTCCCGCTCGTTGTTGGTAAGAAATACTCCGGGCGCGTTGCGCAGGAAATCGAGGATCTCCGCCGTCCGCATCTGTGGTGACACTCTTTGTCGCTCAGCCATCTTGTAAAGCTCCTACACGCTTTATCGAGTTTTTAACGGGTCTCCGCCGCCTATCAGGCATAGGGGTTGTAGCCGTAGGCGTTTATCTCCGCCACCAGGCTGGCCAGTTTGCCCAGCGGGGGAACTTCTTCCTGATAGTCGAGAAGCCGTGGATGTGTTTCAATGTAAGACGTATCAAAGTCCATGTTTATAAAGTCGGGATCGGTCACGATCTGTTTGTAATACGGGATGGTGGTCTTTACGCCCGCGATGAGGAAGCTGTCAAGGGATCTGCGCAGACGGTCCACGGCTTCTTTCCAGGTAAAGCCGTAAACGGTGAGCTTGGACAACATCGAATCATAATATCGTGGAATTTCATACCCCTGGTAGACCGCGCCGTCGATTCGCGTCCCATGGCCGCCAGGGGACTGGTATATCTCGATAAGGCCCGGGTCGGGCATGAAATTGCACTTGGGGTCCTCGGCCGTTATCCTCAACTCGATGGCCGCCCCCCGAAACGTCACGTCGTCCTGGGTAACCGAAAGGGGGCTTCCGGCGGCGACAAAAAGTTGTTCTCTAACGATATCTATGCCGGTAATCATTTCGGTTACCGTATGTTCCACCTGGATCCTGGTGTTAACCTCGAGAAAATAATAGTTGTCGTTTGGGTCCAGCAAAAATTCCACCGTCCCCGCACTCAGATAGTTGCAGGCGCGGGCGGCCCTGACAGCGGTCTGGCAAATCTCTTCGGTTAGCTCTTCGGGCAGAAACGCCGGAGCTATTTCGATCATCTTTTGATGCCGTCTTTGTATCGAACAGTTCCTGGTCCCCAGGTGGATGACATTTCCATGGCCGTCGGCCAGCACCTGGACCTCGATGTGCCGGGGGTTGGTCAGCCCCTTTTCAAGATAGACATCACCGTTTCCGAAGGCCATTTGGGCCTCCGAGCGGCCGATTTGGACAAACTTTTCCAGTTCGCCCATATTCTGAGCGGTCCTGATCCCTCGCCCTCCGCCTCCGGCAACCGCCTTTACCATGATGGGGAAACGGTGTTTTTCGGCAAATCCGGTCGCAATCCTCTGGCCTTCCTCTCCCGGAGGCAGAACCGAGGTTCCGGGAATCGAGGGAATCCCAGCCTCCGTCATCACCCGGCGCGCTATCACCTTGCTGCCCATATCGATTATGACCTGCGGGGGAGGTCCCACAAAGACCAGGCCGGCTTCCGTGCACTGTTTGGAAAAATGGGGGTTTTCGGCAAGAAAACCATACCCGGGGTGTATGGCTTCGGCATGGGTTCTCTGGGCCGCCTGGATGATGCGTTCGATGTTTAGATAATCGCGCCTGGGGCCGCTCCCGATGCAGACGGCTTCATCGGCCCGCATGATGTGCATCGAAGTCTTGTCCGTTTCCTCGTAGACGGCCACGGTCTTTATTCCGAGTTCCTGGGCGGATCTCATAATGCGGATGGCTATCTCGCCCCTGTTTGCTACAAGCAGCTTTTTGAACATCGCGCGCTCTCCGTTGCGGTTTGGTAAAGGGTGGGCCGCAAATTTTAGCGGACCCCACGGCAAAGGGAAAAAAGAATACTCAGGAGCGACAATAATTAAAAAATTCACAATGCGATGCCGTTTGCTCACATGCTTCTCGCATTTTTTCACAATACTTAAATTTCATCGTCAGGGCGCCCGAGTCGTGAGGCGCTAGAAACCCTTGAACTTGATCGGGAACGGGGTGAATCGGCGCGCGTCGCCAGGGCCTCAGAACTAATAGATAAAACTCATTGGGGATGCAAGCAGTATATGCGAAGAAAGAAGGCGGGAAAAGAAAAAAGTAAACGGCAGGCAAGTATTGCGCGCCTCGTTTTGCGTTTACTTGGGGGGGACGGCTAACCTGCTCTGAAATGTAGCGGGAAGCAAGAAGGACAGCGTCCCCAATCTTTTGAAGGTTTGGGGGTGTGTCGAGCAAATCCCGTTTACAAAGGGGCGTGAATTGGCATCCGCCGTTTAGGTTACAGGGTAGCCCTTGGCGCAAACCTTTTGCCCGCCGCCCTCATTTTTTCTTTACATCGAAAAGCTAAAACAGTTATAAGGTTTCATCCTGCAGGCCAGTAGCTCTAACGGTTAGAGCATCGGACTCCAAATCCGAGGGTTGGGGGTTCGAATCCCTCCTGGCCTGCCAGGTAAAATCGAGGACTTAGCGGAATAGCCGTTAGGTCATTTTTTTCCTGCACGTCCTGTCCTTAAGTGCAATCTGAAGCCGTTTTTGCCCGTGAATCCTTCAAGCCTGGTAAATATGCTGGTCCATGTTCGAAATAACTTGTGGTGTGGCGATTTCGAGAACAGGCGCCGCTATTGTGCGGTTATCTCTGCCCCAAAGTCGTTTTTTATCATACTGCTTCCGAACTGGGTTTAAACCGGAAAATAAAGGCAATTTGAGCTATAATAACTACTTGCCAGAGGCCACAATTGGCTGATACAAAGGGCTGCTGCAAGGTTCAAACCCCGCTGGCCAGGGCGCAACCAGACGGCAAAGTAATCTGAGTTGTAAGGGTGCCTGCCTATTAACTTGTTCGACCTTCATCGTGATCGTTTGCGGATCACAAAGCGAGATCAGTTTATGAACGTCGTCATCGAGATAGCGTGGACAATAGCCTACGATGGTCATAGGATCAGAAGTTCGCAAAGCTAAGGCCTTAAAATCGTAGCTGTTCTGCAGGTCATGCATAATAAAAAGCCTGCCGCCCGGGTCGAGACCATTCACTTTCTCGATGACATATTTATCAAGGTGGCTGATTCCATGGCTAAAAAATGAGATTTCGTAATTCCCATCCGCGGTCGGCGATGGGCAAGCGAACATTTCCAAGGAGTCTGTCGCACGAGCAGCTCCCGTGAGCGCAAGCATTTTTAATTGATTCTGTTCGCTCTTATCCATTTTGAGCCAAGAGAGGAAATCGTTGTATTCCGGCCTCGTTTTCGTGAGCAATCTATTACTGAAAAGTGGAAATAACTCCTCGGACTCGTAGACTTCTTCAAGTCGCTTCATTTTAGGAAAGGGTTCAAAAATTGATGATTCAGATGCTCCCCTAGTATATGAAAATCGATATAGTTTCCCATCGAAGCTCAGCATACCGACAGGAAGCCATTTTCTGGTACTTGGTTCCTGCCATGCCAAATACAATCTATTCATCTTAATACCTCTCCCGCTTCCAGCATACGTTCCCGGTTCAATCTAAGCATCTCAAGAGCAAACCGTGTTTCCTCTGGTGAGATTAAGTCCATGCAGATCCTTTTAAAAATCGAATAATACTGAGCAACGGAGGTATCTCTAAGCTTGGCCAGCCATATCGGCGCAGCTTTGGGCCGCTTCTTGGCAGCCAGCCGGAACGCCTCAACCGTTGATATGCGCTTGCCTTCTTTATCAAAAAATGCCGATTTCGCCCTCTTTACGTATGCTGACATGTCTCTTTGTTTGTCTCTGGTTGTGAGTCTGTCGACTCTGTTTTTGTTGTTTTCCGCTGCTCCTAATGACGCCGCGTGATCAAACGTTGGAGCAAGGAATAGAGTTTTACCAGGCATCCAAATGATTCCCTAATTTTCGTGGTGCCGATCCTGATTTGCAATCAGCGCATCAAGCATTAGGTACCCCACAAAGATATCGAGCGCAGAGTTCAAATCTGCAGGAAAACCTTGTTGCATCGGCGGTTGTAGAGTGGGGATGCTCAGGATTGCCAAGACATTAGTAAGCATATATTGGTTTACCCCTCTGAGTTCCTTTCGGGGATAATTTCCAACATGAACCGAGAGAAGTTCGTTCCCAAGGATTAATCGTCCACCTGCGGGAACTACCGATCTTGTAACAACTCCGTTTATGCCGCGCCAAATGGCAAAGTGATAAGATGCATGTGGAATTTCCAACAAATTGCACAGCTCATCCGCGACTTTCTCAGTCCAGTTCTCGCCTGTATTTTCTCGTCCAACCTTGAAGAGCCGATTTGAATCAAACCAAAACTTATGCTTTGAACCTAGAGGCTCTGAGGTCTCCTGCTCGAATTCGGAAACATCAATAATATTGAATAAATTCGATACCAAGCCCACTTTCCACTAAATCGATCTCGAATCCTGTTCCCAATTATAGTTCTTTTTTATATTTAGAGAATAGCATGTTCGGTAACCGAAGAGTACTGAAACGTGAAGCCTGGATCTGTATGATCGCTCAAGACCCCATAGTCAGGCACATCAAAATGAGATGGAATATCCGCTAAGTTCAAAATCTTGCGCTCCTGGAACCGACCAGTTCCCGGGGACAATATGCCATTGGAATCTCTGTTTTCCACCGTTTCTGGAATTGAATACATGGCAACGGACATATTCCGTCGCCTTGGGGTTGAGTCCGGAGCTGGTCGGGAGGAAAACGGATGCGGCAATAACTCCACTGCTTTCAGCGATCTATCATTTTGAAGGACACGGGTATGGGTTGATATTACTTGAGCCATGGAAGATGCGGCGGCAGAAAATTATTTCTTCGGTTTTCCGTTTGCCCCTTATCTCCGTAGGGCTGGAAAATCCAGCATCGAAATAAACCTCCGGCTAAAATCGGGATGGGCCCCCAATTCCACCACCCGGATAATGGATGCGAGGCGCTCCATATCGCGCAGCATCTCCTGGCTGCGCACGACCAGGGCGGCGCCCGAAAGAGAGGAATTTCCAACGAAGGCGACCGGCCCCGAATAGTCCTGCGGCAGCAGTCCTATCCGTTTGAGGCTTTCAGGATTCAAGTGATAGCCAAAAGATCCGGCAACCGTTATCTGCTGGAGATCCGAGACGGAGCGGCCCGCTTCCCCCAGAAGCGTTAGAATGGCGGTTATCGCCGCCCCCTTCGCGAGCTGGACCTGGCGGATGTCCTTCTGGCTAATAAAGACATTTTCCGTAAGGAAGTAGCGGTCCCCCCGCAGCCTGTCGGAAAACCGCCCCGCGCCCGTGGTAAATGCCCCGCCCGGTGCGACCGCGCCGGTGCAAAGTAGAGCCGCGACAAGATCGACCAGGCCCGATCCGCAAATGCCTATGGGGGGCAAGGCTCCAATTGTGGTAAACCGCAGTTCCCCGTCGTCGCCAACCGTTACCGAGTCAATGGCTCCCGGGACGGCCCGGCAGCCGCAGGAAATGTTCATGCCTTCAAGTGCTGGGCCCATCGCGCACGATGTTGCCACCAGCCGGTCCGGGCCCTCTATCAAGACGATTTCCCCGTTGGTCCCGATGTCGATAAACAGGGTGCAGGGGGGGGCGGACCGGTAATCGATAGCCGTTAGGCCCGCGATGATATCCGCGCCTACATAGGCTGCGGCCCCCGGCAAGAGTACGAGCCGTCCCTGCGGGGCTATCGGAAGGCCGAAGCGTTGCGCATCCAGGACGAGGGGCTTTAAAAATGCGGGGCGAAAAGGCGCAAGGGCCAAAGACAAGGGGTTTACGCCCGCCAGGATGTGGAGCATCGTGGAATTTCCGGCAGCGCTCATCAAATAGACCTGGTCCCGGCCCAAGTTCTGGCCAAGAGTTTGGTCCAGCATCGCCCCCAGCTCTTGTATGAGGGCTAAACGCAGGACCGAGAGGCCATCTCGCTCCCTGCGGCAATACTCTATGCGCGTGATGACGTCGCCGCCGTAGGCCGTCTGGGGGTTTAGGGCCGAACTGCACCCGATGGTCTCTCCGGTATCCAGGTCGAACAGGCAAAGGGATAGACCCGTTGTCCCAACGTCCACTGCGGCCCCAAGGACCGGTTTGCCGTCGAATCGAACGTCGATGGCCTCGTCGCCAAAAAGGATGGCGGACGCATGATTGCTGTTTGCGTCCCAGCCGGCGATTTTATCTAGAAGCTGCGGGTCGCGAAGCCGAAAGGGAAGGGTTTCGGCATAGGGAACGGCGCTGCTATCCTTTTCGGGCAAAACGACACGTTTTACGGGGCTCTCCAAGGCGACCTCGCGCAACCCGAAAGCGGATGCGGACTGAAGCCGCGTCCAGGAATCGCTAAGGGTAACGGCGATGTCGCCCGCGACTTTTGCCCTGCACGCCAGGCGGACCTTGTCTTCCTGCCCTTCCAGGAGTTTGCGCTCGATCTCGTCTGGCGGGCTCAACTCGCCGTGCGCGCTCACGCGACACTTGCCGCACACCCCGCGCCCGCCGCAGGTGGACTCGGCTTTCAATCCGCTCCGCCTGATGCACGACAGAAGGGTTTCCCCCTGCTCGGCCTCTACGGAAAATTTACCGCCGTTAAAGGTTACTTTCGGCAATGGGCTCTCCTCTCTAGACTCCGCCCTGGATGGAGGAAAGGGTGTCCGGGGAGCCAAAACACAGGTGAGTCAGATCGATTGTGGTAAACGGGGGAACGACGACGAAATAGTCCTCATCCCAGGGCCCTTCGAGAAGGCGCCGCAGGTACTGGTCTTTGCCCTGAAAAGTTACGAGCTCCAGCCGCAGAGTGGAGGAGATCTCGCGTAGCTCGGGCAGAAGACTCGGGATGTCGTAGGCGCCGGTGTCTATGAGGCCCAGAAATTTATAGTGTGCGAGCATTTTTCGGTAGACCCGCTCGGTTTTTTCCAGACCCATGCGCGCTACAGTCGCGTGGTATTCCTTCCAGATGTTTGCCTCCCCCTCCAGCCAGCCCCTGGTTAGGAAGTAGACTCCGCCGCCCTCAGCGCACCGCCGCTTGGCTTCCGCCGATCCAAGGAGCAAGGAGATGCAGTCGTCTACTCGCGGTATGACCAACTGGTAATCCCCCGTCTTTAACCCGGTAAGAGCCCCGCCGCAAATCCCGAATCCAAGAAGTACCCTCTCTTTGCCGTTCATCTTGTCCAGCTCTTCCTGCAGCCTCTGGCGCAGCGAACTGGTTACGAGGTGCAGCCCGGATTCGATCCATGTAAAAGGATAAGGACAGTTCGTTTCGAGTGCGGCCTTCTCAATTTCATCTCGAATAGTGTTGCATGCAAGAACTACGGTTTCCAACGGTATAGCCCCTTTGCTTCCTGATTGGCAGATATTGTAACCTACCTGGACCACGCGTGCAAAATAACATATCGCCGAAATGACTCTACACGCGGGCTTTTAGATTTGCATGGCTTGGAAAGCTTTTACATTATAAGATATAATAACGAAGTGTTTCATTGATTCTCCACCCTGCGCCGCCGACACTTCCGGACGGTGGCGGCTTCGCAAATCTTATCGCGTGAGGGACGCTCTTTTGAAAAAAATTGAAGAAAACGCTTGCTTGGAAAAGGCAGGGGAAAGCGCCGGGAGCCCTTTTACGGGACAGGCGGGTGCAAAGCCTTCCTGCTGAGCGCCCAAGCCGCTAAAGACCCGGGAGGGTCTTCCCCGTATCGAGCAGTCCTTCGTTTCAGGTTCTGTGGAAACAGACGCCGGCAAGGCGCCCCGTGTCGAGCCATGTTTGACTTGGCGGGACCGGCTTGGCGGCTGGAAAGTCCGGTGGTCCATTGGGCGCATGCGCTACCGGGTCGACCCCGGCCTCTACGCGCTGGGGAGCCCCGACCGGGATTCCCCGGTTTTTGCCTCCGCCAATTTCAAAATGAGCTTCGATTGCCTGCGTAAATCTTTGGGTCCCGGCAGAAGCGGTTGGATACTGGTCCTTGATACCGAGGGGATAAACGTGTGGTGCGCGGCGGGGAAGGGGACCTTCGGGACAGCCGAGCTGGTGAAAAGGATCGAATCGAGCGGGCTCGCCCGGGTGGTGAACCACAGAAAAATCATCGTCCCCCAACTTGGCGCCCCCGGGGTATGTGCCCGCGAAGTTAAAAAACTTTCCGGGTTCAAGGTGGTATTTGGCCCGGTTCGGGCCGAAGACCTTCCCCGTTTTTTGGCTTCGGGCATGAAAGCTGTGGCGGGCATGCGCATAAAGACATTTACGACCGGCGAGAGGATGTCGCTTGTCCCCGTCGAGATAGTGCATGCGATGAAGTCCTTCCTGCTGGTGCTGCCGTTCGTATTCTTTCTGAGCGGTTTTAGCGGGCGGGGAGGGTTCCTCTCTCATGCCTTAAGACTTGGCGTGGTGTCGGCTCTCGGCCTTCTGGCGGCAATAGCTGCGGGCGCGGTTATAACACCGATTCTGCTGCCCTGGCTTCCGGGAAGGGCCTTTTCGCTTAAGGGCCTCTGGCCGGGGATCGCCTTGGCGCCGGTTTTTCTCCTTTTGCGCAATGTGTTGTGGGGGCTTTCTCCGGCGGGATCCCTTGAGATTTGCGCCTGGATGCTGCTGATACCGGCCCTTTCGGCTTACCTCGCGATGAATTTTACGGGGTGCTCGACTTACACCTCGCTTTCCGGGGTAAAAAAAGAGATGAAGTGGGCTGTGCCGGCACAGATTGGCGCAGTGGGGCTGGGCGTGGTTTTCTGGGTGGCTTCGATTTTTATCGGATGAGGTTTTTATGGGTAAACTGGTGTATCTAAAAAATGTGGCGACCCTGCAACTAAACGTTGGGGCCTGTTCCGGGTGCGGGATGTGCGCTGTGGTCTGCCCCCGGGGAGTTTTGGAGATAGCGGGCGGGCATGCCCGGATTTTCGACAGGGACTCCTGTATCGAGTGCGGTGCGTGCGCCCTCAATTGCCCCGAGGACGCTCTCACGGTTCGGACCGGTGTCGGATGCGCGTCCGCTGTGATATACAGCTCACTGGGCTTGAATTCCGGCTGCTGCTGTTCCATCGACCAATATGAAGCAAATGGGAAAAATTCCGCGGGGAAAAGTTCTGCGGGAAAAGGAGAATGCTGCTGATATGAAACTTATCGAAATATTTGAAAACGGATTTTCGGATCTTAACTTCAGGAATTTTCTCGTCCACGACTCGCCCTATTTTAAGATACTCAATTTCAACTTTAAAGCCGGGCAGGAGCTTCCGGTACATTCACACGACCTGGATGGGCAGGTGAGTATCGTGATTCTGGAAGGTGAGGGGGAGTTTGTAGGAGAAAACGGCGCCGGCTTGCCCGCAAAGCCCGGGAGCGTGCTGGTTTCAGACATTAGCGAACCCCACGGCCTAAAAGCCTTGACCGACATGCGAGCGCTAGTCACAATCGCCCCGCCGATTTGAAAGCGTTGGGCCGGCCGGGAGTGAGCGGTTTCACCGCCAGGTAGAGGCGCTACGGGATGCATGCGGCGAGCCCATACCTCGCCGCGGTTTCCAGGTAACCATTATCTCCCGGCCGTCCCGTAGCGCGCGAGTCACCCCATGAAATGGCTTTAACCGCCGGGATTTCGTGGTCGCGGGGTCGGGGTAACGGCTGCGTGCGACAAAAACCCGCCCGGTCAAAACGACTCGGGAGTCGCCCGCCGCCGAGTGGCTTAAAACTCCCGTTCTCCGCGAATTATTCTTACCCTGCCGTGCGCCACTCCCGGGTCGGCCACGATTGCGCGAAGATGAGAATGCGAACTGGAGGCGGCTCTTTTGGAAGCCAAGGCTGATCTGGTTGCGGGCCGAGTGATATCTGAGTCGGTAGACGACCATATCCGGCGAGTAATAGATGAAGTTTAGATTAATCTTCCCTGGAGAGCTACAACAGGAGGGCTCCGAATTTTTTCAAAAAACATCCTGAACCGATCGACATCGACGCAAAGGTCCTTCGACTGATTGAGGCAAATCCTTATCACCCATCGCTTCGGCTACACCCTTTATCTGGAAAATTATCCGGTTTGCATGCAGTGTCCCTATCCCTCAGTTACCAGGATCACCCTGGAGATGATCGTCGAAGAGCATGAAATCATCCTGGTTAACGTGGGTGATTACGATACCGTCTACAAGGCTTAGAGAAAACCGGAGAACGGTCCCCCATGGTCTCCGTGATGGGGTAACCTTTTGGGGCTACCGGGCAGGTCCTGGACTTCGTGGCCAATGAGGTTTGACACGACCGACCGCATCTCATTTCCGCCAAGCGGGCCGCATTTTGATGTTTTACGAATCCTTGACAATGATATCGATAGTGATACTATTACGATATGGGAAGAGTTGAAGACATCCTTGAAGAAATGGCGCGCAACCCGGCAGATATTCGTTTTACCGATTTGTGCAGGGTTTGCGAGCACTATTTCGGCAAGCCGCGTCAGGAAGGTACTGGCCATAGAGTGTATAAGACGCCGTGGCAGGGCGATCCACGGGTAAACATACAAAACAGGAAAGGAAAGGCCAGAGCGTACCAGGTGAGGCAGGTGCTTAAGGCTGTCGAGAGGTTAAGATTGGAAAATGCCATTGAAAAATGATCGTTACACTTACCGTGTTATGTGGTCCGATGAAGATAAGGAGCACTTGGGCTTGTGTGCGGAATTCCCTGGCCTGAGCTGGTTGGCACGCACTCCTGAGGCTGCTCTGCGAGGCATCCGCAAGGTGGTTGCAGAGGTCGTCAAGGACATGGAGGAAAACCATGAACCCCTGCCGGAGCCGATTTCTTCCAAACAGTTCAGCGGTAAATTCGTGGTTCGTGTCCCTCCTGAAGTTCATCGCAAACTGGCGGTACAGGCTGCCGAGGCTGGGGTGAGCCTGAACCGGCTTGTCAGTTCGAAACTGGCGCAGTAGCCCACCGAGGTGAAAAAAGATGAAGGTCGGAATAATTAAAAGCCAACTATCCTCTCGATTATGGGGTAACCTGCGGGAGGGCCATCCGGCATGGCGCCAAGCCCGGATTTTAGCATACAGATGCTATGCAATCTATACATCGCGTCAGGTCGGCTTGGTGATAAGCCTCCCACAGGTCGAGAGCGTTCTGGAGATTCAACCACATCTGTGGGCTTGTATTTGTGAACTTGCCAAGCCGCAAAGCCACGTCGGCGCTTATGCCCCGTTTTCCGTTTACAATCTCGTTTATGGTTCTTCGATGGACTTCGAGCCTGTCTGCCAGCGTCTGTTGGGTCAGGCCAAACTCCAGTAAGATGTCTTCCCTTATAAATTCACCTGGATGTATCGGTTCGTGCTTCGGGAGCATCCTGAATCTCCTCTTATCGATGCTAGTCCTCAAAAAGAACATCCTCGGCTCTATCTCCCGACCATTCGAAAGAGATACGCCACTGTTCGCTTATCCAAATCGAATATCGCATTGGACTGTGTCCCTGAAGTGCGTGCAGTTTATTCGATGGCGGGAAATAAAGGTCCTCTATCCTTGTAGCCGCCTCAAGCTGTTGCAAGTTTCCGTCTGGCTCGGTTATAAATTGACTGGTCCACTCGCCCAACCTTTTCTCTATCAAAAATTCGCTTGGTTGTACGGTCTTTGAAGAACCAGTCATCCTTTTATCTTCCTTTTGCGTGCTACATTGTAACGCACCATGTAACATAAATTAATAAATGACTAAAGCCCGGTATCGTCGCGATCATGGAGTACGCACCAGGCATGAGCTTTGGCGCCTGCTTTCGGTCTGAACCCTGCTGAGTGTGGCGGCGGGCAACGTGGAGACCATGTTATGTGGAGACTGGCCGTTGACACGAAATTCGTGCGGCGCTAGAATAGTGTTATGAAAAATGTCACCATTACCCTTGAGGAAGAAGTCGCGCGGTGGGCTCGTCTTCGTGCTGCTGAGCGCGATACGAGCGTTTCTCGTCTTGTCGGTGAAATGCTGCGGGAGAAGATGATGGAGGAGCAGGCTTACGAGACGGCGATGCAGGTTTATCTTTCCCGGCCCCCAAAGCAATTGAAAGAGCCCGATCGGACGTATCCTTTACGCGGCGAACTCCATGAGCGATAGAGTTTTTGTCGATACAAACGTGCTGGTCTATAGCAGGGACAGTTCTGAACCTGTCAAACAGGCCAAAGCCTCCGAGTGGATGACACACCTCTGGAAGTCCAGAACGGGGCGATTAAGTTTTCAAGTGCTGCAGGAGTTTTATGTTACGGTTACTGCCAAGCTGAAACCGGGCCTTGATATCGACACGGCCCGCAGTGATGTGCGCCTGCTTCTTGCCTGGAAACCTGTTTTGACCGATCGGCAAATTCTCGAGAAAGCCTGGTTCATTCAGGATCGGCACGGGTTTTCCTGGTGGGACTCGATGATTGTTGCCGCAGCCCTGGTGTCTTCCTGTCAATATCTTCTTTCGGAAGATCTTCAAGACAATTTTGAACTCGGCGGGCTGAGAGTCATCGGCCCGTTTGCGGTCCAACCTCCCTCGATGGGCCAGGGCCTCTTGTGACATGCAAGCGCAATGTCCAAGCATGCGGTCGCCGGTGTGCGGCCCTTAAGAGCACCATGTGCTTTCCCGGATTAAATAGCCGGTATCCTCCAGGTCATTGAGAAATCCGGGGCGGGTGTTCCCACCAAAACTCAGGTGGCCCGGGCGAATAAGCGCATCATTTTTGACGACTATCCCACCCTTTCCATACCTTCCTGCGGCACGACCGTTTGTCCGGCGGACGCCCGCCGGTTGACCCCAACCGGGTTCCCGGCTACATTGGCATCATGATGATTAGCTTAAGGACATCAAGATGCGCACTACATTGACCATTGATGACGAAATTGCAATGTCGCTCAAGGATTGGGCTCATCGTAGCGGCAGACCCTTCAGCCAGGTGGTTAACGACGCATTACGAAAGGGAATGCATGCGCTCGAAAATCCGGAAGCAAAGCCTTACCGGTTATCGCCTGCCTCCATGGGAGCGGTACGCCCCGGGATCAACCTGGAAAAGGCGTTGAGTCTGAGCGATGAGTTGGAAAATGGGGCAGTCGCTTTCAAGCTGGAAATGGGGAAGTGATTCTGGTGGATGTGAATCTGCTGCTCGGTTTGTGCGCCTCTTCTCTGAAAGACGTGCTAGATATCAATGATTGCCCTAAATGACTTATCCTCCCACAGGGTCTGGAAGTCCTCCTCCTTTGCTGCTATCGTTTTGAAACTGGAATCGAGTGTAACAGCTTCCTTTAATGCGGTCAGTGCGAGTCTTTTTTTCCCGAGTGGCTTCCCTCTTCCACGTTAAACCTTTTCCACAGCGACCTTCCTTAGCGGCTTTTTCCCATCTGCTCATAGCTCAGCTCGTATCGCGACAGTTTGTTGTGCCGCCAAACGATGTTGCCCTGCCAATCGAACATCGGCGCCTGTTTGACATAGCCGCCCTCGTCCCGCTCCCTGTGGAAGCTGCCTGCCACCACCAGTTTCAACTGGCCCGACGGGTTGTGGTTGCGCAGGAACCGGCCGATTGCCGTCCTGGCGGCGGTCAAGATGGCCTCAATCAGGGTCCTTACATCGGAAAGGGATGGGGCAGCGGTTCGCACATTTCGAAGGGGTAACGTGCCCCGCTCGGTTCTCTCGTAGGCAAGCACATCCGGTCCAAAGCCGGAATCGTAGGGGGAAAGAGCAATGGTCAGGCTTTTGAGCGCTTTGCCGGAAGGTTCAAAAGACTGCATAGTCGGATCAATAGCTCGTATGTCATGAGCGCGGCCCGGGCCTCATTTCGAATCATTCCCTCAAGGCCGTGCAAGGCTGCGTCAATATCGAACGAATCCTCTCCCGCATCCAGGGCCATATCGGCGATGTAAGGTCCGATCGGGTTCTTTGTTGCGTGCAAGGTATCGTCCATGATGGTGCTTTCGAAAGGAAGAGCAACGTGGTAAATCGAGGCCAAAAGCTTGTAGGGGCAGTGAATGCCCTGAAAGAAGCAGACTCTTTTGAGGGTTGCAAGCAGTGTGGCCAAAACGGGAAGACTCCATAAGAGATCGTGCCGCGTTTGTGGGCGATTAACCCCTATTACTCTTCCGGCGGCCCTGTCATAAAGATGTCCGCGCTACGCACGGAAATGGCAGGGCAGGGGGCCTGCCGGCGGGGGCTTTGCCCACCGGCCGGGGGGATGTTTTCGCGCCGTCGTCCTTGCCCATGGACCCGCTTAATCGCCTCCGCCCTAAGCCCCCCCCCGGGGGGGGCTTTGCGCCCCTCCCATCAAAGAGCCCGCATCCATTCGGGTTTAAGGGCGGTTTCGCCCCGTAGCGCGGTATCGAGCATGGCTATCGCCTTAGCCTTGTCCGCCGGCATTTTTACCCGTAGCGGAAGGTAATTGGACGCATGGTTGGCAATGAAGATGCCGCGCGTCATGTTGGTGTGGACAAGCATCTCCCGCAGCTCTTCCAGCATCTCGCGGGGGTTTGGAAGTTCGAACCGGCCGGCTTTTACCTGCTCTTCGAGCTCGGTGCCAGGGTGAATCATGAGGGTAAGGACCCCGGCGTAATTGGGGTCGATTGCTGAGAGGGCCTTTCCGGTTTCGCGGGCGTGTTCAAGAGACCTCTTGGGGCCGGCAAGACCTAAAATGACCATCGTTGAAAGCTTCATGCCGGCGGCCCGCACTTTTCGTCCCGCCTCAATCATGCGCTCGGGCGTCTGTTTTTTCCCGATGTCTTGTAGCACCTGCGCATCGCCGCTTTCGAGGCCGAAATAAACGATCCCCAACCCAAGCTCTCGAAGGGTTGCCAGTTCCTCGGCGGTTTTCCCGAGGATCCCCCTGGAGTCGCCGTAGGTCCCGACCCGTTGAACCCAGGGCATCTTTTCCCGGATTCGCGACAATATCCTCACGAGCCTTTGCTGGGGTATGACCAGGGCGTCGCCGTCGATTAAAAAAACCCTTCGGATAAAATCGAAATTTTTGGCAGCATAATCGATGTCCGCATCGATTGTCGCATCGTCTTTTATGGTAAAACGCTTGTCCTTGTACGACCCGCAAAAGGTGCACAAGTTGTGTGAGCATCCAAGAGTTACCTGGAGCAATATGCTGTCCGCTTCGCTGGGAGGGCGGATAATGAAGCCCTCGTAGTGCATTCCGTCCATTTTAAATCTCCGCGTGATCGGTGAGTGTAAGCTAAAAGAATATAGCCTCCTTAATGAAAATGGAATACGATCTTTTTTAAAATAGAGTCCCGAGGCAAGAAGGTTTTCTTTGCGCTCCACGCGTTTTCTTTTACGGGGAAAAATCGTTAATGGATAAAATCCCTCTTTCCGTTGCGATAATCGCAAAAGACGAAGAAATAGATTTACCGGGCTGCCTGGAGAGTGTTTCGTTTGCAGCCGAAGTCGTGATCGTCGATTGCGGCAGTCGGGACCGGACAGAAGTTATCGCAAAAGAGTTTGGCGCCCGTTTTTTCGTCGAACCCTGGAAGGGGTACGGCCCTCAGAAAAACAGCGCTCTCGAAAAATGCGCCTGCGACTGGGTCCTGATACTGGATGCCGATGAGCGCATCCCCCCCGAGACGGCCGTAAAAATCGGGGAGTTGATAGCAGACAAGGGTAGCGTCGACGCCTATTCGTTTCGGCGAAAAAACCTGTTTCACTCCAAATGGATCCACTCCACCGACTGGTGGCCAGACGAAGTCACAAGGCTTTTTAAAAGAGCGAGAGGCAGGTTTGAAGGGCTTACTCACGAAAAACTCGTAGTCGATGGCGTGACAAAAAGACTTACGTGCTGCATCGAACATTTGAGCTACAATTCCTATTCGGAACTTTTTAAAAAACTAGACGACTACTCAACCGAACAGTCCGAGCAGATGTTTTCGGCGGGTAGACGAGCGGGACCGGCCGATGCCGTTTTCCGGGGCGCGTGGATGTTTTTTCGAAACTATTTTCTACGGCTTGGCTTTACCGCCGGCTTCGATGGCTTTGTCATATCGCTTTCGAAGGGAATGGGGACTTTTCTAAAATATGCAAAGTTGTATGAATTAAGGAATTTGCGCTCCAGGCAGTGAATCCTGCGTGCGAAAGGTTAAATTTAAGCCGTACCCCCGATACTGGAGTCATGAACAGGGAGAGGGCGCCATGGGCCCGGCAAAAGAGCTTGCAACCTATAAAGATCTTTATAGCATCCCTGAAGATACGATCGGCGAGATTATTGGCGGGGAGTTGATTGCAACCCCCAGGCCTGCGCCAAGGCATAGTCACGTGGTGACAATTCTTAGTGAAGAACTGGGGCCGCCGTACCGCCGCGGCCGCAGCGGCCCCGGCGGATGGATTTTTCTCTACGAAACGGAAATCCGGTTAGGAGAAGATACCGTTGTTCCAGACCTTGCCGGCTGGAGGAAGGAGAGGTTCCCACCGCAGTTTGAACACAACTGGATTCCCGTTTCTCCCGATTGGCTATGCGAAGTGCTCTCGCCAGGCAGCTTTCGCAGCGACAAAGTAAAAAAGATGCCCCTCTATGCTCGTCACGGCGTTGGATATATCTGGCTTATCGACCCCGTTGCCATGGCAATGGATGCCTTCAGGCTCGAATCCGGCAGATGGTCTTTGCTGGGAAGCTTTACGGAAAACGATAAAGTGCGGGTCGAGCCGTTCCAGGAGATTGAAATCGATCTCGGGGATTTTTGGGTCTAATTGGAAGTAACCCTTGAAAATAGCCCAATTCTCCTACTCTTGCGGCAAGACCTGCGGCAGGAAGGCTCATTTACTCCCGGTTCGCAGTCGATTCGAAGCTACGAAAACTTTTCCCCACGACCGCGCCGATTACCGAACCGATGATCGCACCGGCGACAAATTCCGAAAACCAGTGGATGGTGATCGAGACGCCGACTCCGATATAGATGGCGTATAGAATCGCAAAGTAGCGAATAGCCCGGCTTTGAGGATATAACTCCCAAATCGCGGCAGACATTGCAAACGCTACCGTCGTATGCGAAGACGGCCACCCCCAAAACATTCCCCCGCGCAAAAAACCGAGGCGAAATCCGTGGCTGCTGTCGATAAGACTGCTGTGGGAAAAGGCGTGAGGCGGCGCTATCCTGCCGGTAAAAACTTTATAAAGAGAAGAGACAACAAGGCCCGATAGGGCCGCTTGCCCCAAAGCAAAAGCCGTGGTTCCGATTTTGGGAAATCCGCATAGCGAGCCCGCCGCCAAAAGGATCAAAGGAACCAACACAGGAAGCACCATCCCGAGCCTCACAGCCGAAAAGGCAAATCCATGCAATGCCTCCAGACGTGTGGCAAGGAAGTAGCGCCAATCCAATCCGCTCGCTACGATCAAATAGGTAAGAACGATGGCCAGAGCATGCCAGAGCAGATTATAGCCCTTGAAGCATTGGAGGAGATTCCGGGGCAAACGATAAAAAAATCCGCTCATGGATTCCTATAGAGCTTCCCGGGTCTCAATTCACATCGGGCCGGGGATAGAGACCCGCGCGCTCGACGATTTCAGGCACCTTTTCTTCCCATTCGATGGCCATGATGTGGAAGCCCCGGATTCCAGGGCACTCCTTTAGTTCCTGAATCTGTTCCACCGCGATGTTTATCCCCTCCCGGGCCACGTCTTCTTTTGCCACTCCCTGGAGCCGCTTGATAATGGAGTCCGGAACGTCCATGCCGGGGACCCTGCTCTTCATGTATTTGGCCATGCCCACCGATTTCATGGGCGTTATTCCGGCAAGGATCGAAACCTTCTCATTTAGCCCGTGGTCAACGACCTGCCCCATCCACAATTTGAATTTTTCCATATTGTAGATGCACTGCGTCTGAATAAACTGGGCGCCGGCAGCGACTTTTTTGGCAAGACGAAGCACTCGGACCTCGAAGGGGTCGGCAAAAGGGTTTTCCGCCGCTCCGATAAACATCTGAGGCCGCACGTCCATCTCGTGGCCGCTAAGCAGCTTCCCCTCATCGCGCATAAGCTTTACCGTCTGGATGAGTTGAGTCGAGTCCAGGTCGAAAACGTTGGCCGCTCCGGGGTGGTCGCCAAACCTTTGATGATCGCCCGTCAGGCAGAGCACGTTGTTTATGCCGAAAGCGCCCGCCCCGAGAATATCGCTCTGGAGTCCTATGCGATTGCGGTCCCGGGTCGTCATCTGGAGCACCGGTTCAAAGCCCAGTTGCTTTATACGGATGCACGAGGCCAGGCTCGACATGCGAACTACCGCCGTCTGGTTATCCGTAACGTTAATGACGTCGATATAGGGGCCGACAATACGGGCCTTTTGGTCTACGAGCGCTCCATTGGCGCTTCGCGGGGGGCCGCATTCGGAGGTTACGGCCAGGTGGCCGGCAGCCAGAATTTTTTCCAATTTGCTGGGCGTCATGGCGCTCATAGCCGGGATTCCTCCTTGGTCATTTTGCGCGGGCCGCCCTCTCGACTCGAAATCCAGTCTTTGGGGGGCGTGGGTTGTTCGAACCGCTTGAGTTCCCCCAGCCCTTTTAGCCGTTCATAGATCAGTTGCCATCCGCAGGCAACTTCCTTGTCGATTTCGCATTTTCCCTTCGAAGAGCCGCCGCAGGGCCCGTTCAAAAGCCGTTTGGAGCATCTGGAGATCGGGCAGATGCCCCCGGTGGTGGCCAGGAGGCATGAGCCGCAGGCCTGGCACCGCTCGCTCCAAACACCCTTTTCATCGGTCACCCCGATAAAGCACGTATCCACGCCCGGGAAAATCCGCATCTTGTCGTAGGTCTCGGTCATAAACTGCACACCGGCGCCGCAGGCCAGGGACACAACCGCGTCGTAGTCTCCCACCCGGTCGCGTAATTCCCCGAGGTACTCCCTGTCGCACTGCCGGGTCAGGCTGACTTCGCCCACCTCCATTTTTTTGTGCTGCCTGGCAAAATACATTCGTAGGGCCGATGCCAGAATCTCCACCTCTTTTAAGCCGCCTGCCTCGCAAACCGCAACGCATCCGTTGCAACCCGCCACGAGGACCTTATCCAAATCCTTTATCTCCCGGACGATTTCTTCGATTGGCTTAGGTCTTGCCATTATCATGCGGCTTTCTCCTTTTCCACCCCCTTGATTCGTATCGGATTGGGACCGAGCATTCTGACCTTCTCGGTCATCTCGCGGCTGATTTCGGCAAATCGGGGCCCTTCACCCGAGGACATGTTGTACATGGCGACCCGATCGGGCTCAAGACCTATGGTGGCGAGCAGTTTCCGTACGTATTCGACCCGCTTCCTGGCCCGTATGTTGCCCAATTGATATTTGCAGTCCCCTTCCATGCAGCCGGCGACAAAAACGCCGTCCGCCCCCTTCTCAAGAGCCCTTAGAAGATGTATGACCGCCACCCTGCCGGTGCACGGCACCTTGACGATCTTTATGCTGCTGGGATACGTGAGTCTCATCGAACCTGCCAGGTCCGCCGCAGCGTAAGCTCACTGGGTGCAGCAGAAGGCAACCACAATCGGTGAAAAGTTTTCCATCGTGTCAGTCTCCTTAAAAAAAACATCGACCGGAAATGCGATCGGCTCACCGGAAAAGCCGCCGGGCCGGCTCTGTTCGCACAGACATTGAAAAGCGCAGAGGGGCGACAAGAGGGAAACCGCGCCCCCGGATCGTTTATAATGGGGTAAAAACGCTCTCAAGGCGCCAAACCAGGCGCTTATAATGGCTCTTAGTCAAAAAAACGTGTGGGGATTGGAGCCAAGCGAACCGGAGGAGGAAAAAACAGCGTTAGGATAGCTCCCGGAAAACTCCCTTAACAGGTGCTAAATATAGTTTAAAACCATTGTTTTGAAAAGAAAAAAACGTGTCGGGGGTTCACATGGCCAAAGCCTCTATTTCTTGGTGCAATACCTGTCGATTGCGCCTCCTGTCTTGACAGTCCGGCTCCGAGGTGGGAAAAGTAAGGGGAAAATATCTTATGAGGAAGCGCGAAAGTCCGGCGGCGGGTGCACGAGGCCCCGGGTTGCTTGCTCCTCTTTTTACGCAAAAGGATTGCGATTATGAAAGATCCTGTAAGATTTGTCGGGGCGGGTCCGGGGGACCCCGAACTCATTACGGTAAAGGGGATGCGGCTGCTCCAGGAGGCCGATCGCGTCGTGTACGCCGGCTCCCTGGTTCCGAAAACTTTGCTGCAGTATTGCAGGGAGAATGTCTTGGCCTTTGACTCCGCTTCCCTGACACTTGCCCAGACTCATGCGCTCCTAAAGGAAGGATATATTGCGGGGGAAAAGGTCGTGAGGCTCCATACGGGAGACCCGGGCCTCTACGGCGCGCTCCACGAACAGATGGCGCTGTTGCACCGCGACAATATCGCCTACGAGATCATTCCGGGAGTGAGCGCAGCTTTTGCCGCAGCCGCCGCCATGAACCGGGTGCTAACCATCCCGGAGCTCTCCCAGACCGTTATCCTGACGCGCCTTGGCGCGAGGACCCCTGTTCCCGGACGTGAAAAGCTGGCCGATCTTGCCGCGCACCGCGCCTCCATGGTCATATACTTAAGCGTGCAGCGCATCGAAGAGGTCGTGGGGCAACTGCGCGAGCATTACCCGGGAGATACTCCCGCAGTGGTGGCCTACCGCGTGGGGTGGCCGGACCAAAAGTTCCTCCACTCGACCCTGGACGCTATCGCGGCCCGGGTGCGCGTTGAGCAAATCGGGCGCCAGGCGCTCATACTCGTTGGCGACGTGTTTGGAGAAAAGGCGCTGGACGGCGAAGGGATCAAAAGATCGAAACTCTATGACGAATCCTTTAGTCATCAGTATCGAGATGCCGAAAAAACCGGGTAGAGAGAAAACGGCGATTTTCGCCCTTACCCGCAAGGGGGCCGAACTGGCCGAGCGGATTTCGAGGCGGATGCCGGGGAGCCCCTGTTTTTGTCTCGAACGCTACGCGCAAAAACCGGGGATGATTGCCTTTGCCCGCCTCTCGGATGCCTTTGGCTCCGCATGGCGAGAGTATGACGGGCTCGTCTGCATTATGGGCTGCGGTATCGCGGTCCGCATGGCGGCCCCCCTGCTAGCGCACAAGACCTGCGACCCCGCGGTCGTAGTCGTCGACCAAAACGGCGCCTTTGCCGTAAGCCTTCTTTCGGGCCATTTGGGCGGGGCAAACGAACTGGCCCGAAAGGTCGCAGATATTACCGGCGGCAGGGCCGTCATTACCACTGCCTCCGACATCCAGGGAAAGCTCGCAATAGACCTTGCGGTTAAAAGCGCCGGCCTGCGGATCGAAAACCTGGCGATGGCCGCAAGAATCCAGGCGGCCATTCTCGATGAAGAACCCCTGTGGATATTTGATCCCGACGGGCTCCTTTTGAGATATCTTCCGCCCGATCACGGTCTTCAGGTGGTCGAGGCGCCGGGAGATAGCGCTGCGTTTTCGGCAAGTCCCGGTATATGGGTCTCCGAATTGCTAGCCCCCATGGGGGGGGAATGTCTCGAAGTCCGCCCGCAGAACCTGGTGGTCGGAGTCGGCTGCAACCGGGGGACGAGTTCGGAGGAAATAGTCGGGTTTATTAAAGAAAAACTTAAACAAAGCGGGCTTTCGCCCCAATCTATCAGAAATTTCGCAAGCCTGGACTTAAAGGCCGACGAGCGCGGGCTTTTGGAGGCGGTAAAAGTGTTTGACCGTCCCATTTATTTTTGCGCCCGCAGGGACATCGAGGACATTTTGGTCCCCAATCCGTCGGAAACGGTTGCCCGGCATGCAGGAGTTAAAAGCGTATGCGAAGCGAGCGCTCTTTGGAGTGCGGGGACGCGGGAATTGCTCGCGCCCAAAAGGAAAGCGGGCAACTGCACGATGGCGGTCGCCAGGGTAAGCTCTCGATAATCGGACTGGGTCCGGGGGCGCGGTCCTACATGGCCCCGGAGGCCCTTGGCGCGCTGGGCGCCGCGCAAATCGTTCTGGGCTATAAGACCTACCTGGAGCTGGTAGGAGACCTTCTGCACGACAAAACCGTGGTTGCCGGCGCAATGAGAAAAGAGGTCGAGCGCTGCCAGGCCGCCATTGACTTTGCCCTGGCCGGCAAAAACGTCGCCTTGCTCTCCAGTGGCGACGCCGGTATTTACGGGATGGCGGGGCTAGTTTTAGATATCTGCAGGCAAAAAGGCATCGATGTCTGGGAGTGGGATACGGACTTGAGCGGCGAGGCGCAACAGGGCGCAGAAGAGCAATGCGCGGGTGAGGCGCCCCGGGGCGCTCGCGGTTTTTTCCTGCGGGTGATTCCGGGGATTGCCGCCTTCAACGCGGCGGCCTCCATCCTTGGCGCCCCCCTCATGCATGACTTTGCCGCAGTCAGCCTAAGCGATCATCTAACACCGTGGGAAGTCATCGAAAGACGGCTGCACGCGGCCTCAGAGGCCGACTTCGTCCTGGCGCTCTATAACCCCAGGAGCAAGAGCCGGCCGGATTTACTCGAAAAGGCAAGGCAGATAATTCTTCGCAGCCGTTTGGCGCAAACTCCGGCAGGGATCGTTGGCAAGGCGATGCGCGAGGGGCAGTGGAGGCGTCTTTGCACCCTGGCAGATTTGCCCGTGGAGGAAGTGGACATGCAGACCGTAATAATTGTTGGAAACAGCCAGACCTATGTCTGGAAGGGCTGGATGATTACCCCCAGGGGATACCTCGACAAATATGCGGTGGACGAGTCCTAAATACCGGCGGGGTCAGCCCGTAGAGTTTCCTCTACCTCGGAGAGTATTTTTTCGATCCGCTCGGGGGTAAGGCCAAGGGCCTTAAGGCTTTTCACCCGGGTAAGGTCGAGGTCGGGCTTTTTTGTCGGACCCACCGACAGCTTGTGGCAGAGGCAGTTGGCCGCGCTGACTATTTGGGTCAGTTCGGCCGGGGAGGTGGCCGCATCCAGTTGGTGGTGATCGGCTATGGCCTCCTCTATATTGGCTGCAAAACGCCATTGGTTGGTTATCGCCCCGCCCACCAGCGCATGATTGAAGCCAAACATGCGCTGTTCGAGCTCAAAGAAGTCTGTCCCCTCGTTATAGACATCCTCCATAATTATCCCCATGGCCTCGGGGGCATGCAAAAAAAGCGCCGTTTTGCCCACATCGTGCATGAGCCCGGCGAGGTAGGCTTCCTCTCTTCGCCGGTAGCGGATCTCCTGGGCTATTTTTCTGGCCGCAAGTCCACAGCCCACCGAATGTTCCCACAGGAGCTTTTCGGCCAAGCCCACTTTCGAATAGATGCCCTTTAACACCGCAGTCGTAATAAGAGATCGGATGGATTCAAATCCCATGAACACGATGGCGTCATTTAACGTCGCGATCGAGCGGGAAGCTCCATAGAAAGGTGAGTTGGCAACCTTTAGCACCCTGGCGGCAAGCGCCTGGTCCTGGGTGATCAGTCGATTGATTTCCCGGGGATTGGAATCGTCGTCGGAGAGAAGACCCAGTACCTGGGAGGCTATATGGGGCATAGCGGGAAGGTCTCCGATCACTTCGGCCACCTTTGCCGCCGAAGACATCCCCGAGTCAAGCGGGGGTAACTTTCCCCGCTCTACAATATTACGCTGACCCTCGGAGGACGGTTTGCCGGATTCCACCGGTTTGGCAGGCCTTTTCCCGTTAGCCGCGAGTTTGCCTGCGGCAACTGCACTCGTTTCAGGCTTCATCGCAACTCCGTCTTTATCCGTTTTAAGCTCTGGTCGTCCAGGCCAACCATTCGGCATAAGTTGGGAAAAGGTTAAGACATTTTTTTACCCCGGCCTCAGGTTCCGGTTCCGGACTCGGGCGCATGGGAAGGGGCGGGCTGGGAGGGCGCGGGCTTTTGAGAAAACGCCGCCTGAGCCAGTTCTTTTTCTATCCGTTCGCGCTTTAGGCTGCGGCGGGTCTTGAAATGAAATTTCAGTAGGACCGTCAGACCCATAAAAAATCCCACCAGAAGCGAGATCAGCACGAGTAGATAGATTTTAACGCTCAGGGCCTTCGCGACAAAATAGAGATTGTACTTCAACGGGAGCGTTTGATTCAAGATCTCGAGGTTTTGATAAACGAAAACGCCTAGCAGGCTGAAAATTATCAGAGTTATGATCAGCTTAAACAGCCTCATCAACGCTCTCCTTCCTGAACAGGGGTAGAAGTTTGGAGTAGGACTGCTGAATATGTTCGGGAATGCTGCGAATATCGGCAATGGCGGCCATAAAGTTCGTATCTCCGCGCCACCTGGGCACGATATGAAAATGAAGATGCTCCTCGTAGCCCGCTCCGGCTTCCCGACCGATATTTAGGCCGATGTTGAAACCGTCGGGGTGCATGACTGAGCGCAGAATGCGCGTGGACTTTTTTACCAGGGACATGAGGGCTAGCTCTTCTTCCGCGGTAAGTTCGTCCAGGCTCGACAGGTGACGCACGGGAGAAACCAGCAGGTGCCCGTTGTTATAGGGAAACTTATTCATCATCACCGTTATGAGACCGCTCCTGTAGAGGATAAGACGCTCTTCGTCCGACTGAGCATAATAATCCTTGCAAAAAATGCAACCGGGCGGCTTCTTGCCTAAGATATATTCGACGCGCCATGGCGCCCAAAGATTATGCACCTCTTATCCGCTCCTTTATCTTCCAGGCCCGGTTGGCGCAAATCGCAGACAGGCGACCCGCAGCGCAACTCACCCCTTGTGCGTTCTAGCAACCTAAGTCCTAAAAGGTTACGTGGACAGACGACGGACCCGCAGGCGCTCAGACGTTCATTTTTCCCGCGGCCCTCAGAGCTCGATAATTTCGCCCTCGATTTGCTCGTTTATCCTAAGTAAACCGATTGACTTACGGCAGTTTGCCCGCCCCCAAAAAACGGATCCCGGATTAAACCAGAGCACGCCGTTTTCCCGTGAAATCCGCGGTTGATGCGTATGGCCGAAAAGAACCGCATCCACGCCGCTTACCTGTTCGCCTATCCTTTGACAGATCCCCTCGGGCGGACCCCATCCGTGGGTGATCGCCAGGCGAAACCCGCCCGCCTTCACTATCTTTTGGGCCGGGAGCCTCTGTTTTATAGAATAATCATCCATATTCCCGGATACGGCTTCCAGCGGATACCGCTCCAGGTAGTTCAACACGCCGATTTTGTCCCAGTCTCCCAGGTGAATCACCATATCCGCGTCGTCGCAGAATCGGGAACAAATGGATTTAAATTCTTCGGTTGGTTCCCCCAGGTGAGTATCCGACATCACCACTATCTTTAACTCGTTTGGCATGCCGTCCTCGTGGCTCACGGGCAAAGACCCGGTATGGTTCCAAAATGGGCAATATACCAATAGAGACTGAAAAGACAAGTATTTTCAGTGTGGGTCCGGGCAAGGCGGCTGGAAATTCGGTCCGCCTGGCGCTGGCCGGTAAATTTGTTCCGATGCCGTTTTGCCTTTTCTGGTTGCCTTTTCTATTTCCTCTTCATATTGCCGTTTCTCGTTGCCGTTTGGCGGGAGTATCGGACCGTGGTATATGGCTGACAACTGAAGGATCAGGGGGCCTGGACATATGTGATTGCCAGGGGATGTTCATTGTTGACAATTTGCAGGACTGGGGATTTTGCATTATGGGTGCTCCGATGAATTTACCGGCAGTTCCGCCCGTGTGGGCCCGGTTTGCGAATGCGCGGATGCCCAGAGATGGCGCGATTCAACTCGCAGCAGCCGGGGATATTCCATGTCAAGGCTGTCCAAATGGTGGCAGTTATGGCAGCACTGGAATGTATCTCATTGGTGGCAAAGTTTTGTGCTATGATTGTGCGGTCAAAATGCTCGGGATCGCGAACATGGACTCTGCTCAAAGGGCGCCAATCATGGAACGCTATCTACTAGGGGGAAATTGAGGATGGCTGATCGCAAGTCATTACTCAGTAACTTGGCTGAGGGTGATATTTTTCACGCTGAGAGTCCAAATGGGGCAAAGCTAATTTGCCTCGTGACGTCTGTTTCCAAAACCATTATTCGGGCAAGGACTGTAACCACTCAAATTCGTTTCCAATTTGATCGACAAACTGGCATTGGCAGGGGAAGATGGGGCGATGTGTCAATCATGGGCGCCATAAACTGTGTGGCGCCCCTTCCAGAGGAGATTCACAATGTGATGTTGGGAATTGATCGGAAATTTGGGCAGGAGCAAGATCCTGACGATCCGGATCGATTCAAATTAAACGATGCAGAAATACGAGCCTTGATATATGTCGACTCGCACTGCGCTTCAAATCCTCTATAGGCCTGTCTTCGAGCTCCCGTGAAAACGGCTCGAGAACCTTGAGCAGTTTAACCAGGGGCAGCGGCGGTTTTGTCTTGCCGTTTTCATAGCGTGAAAAGGCTTTGACGCCGCCGCCAAAAATCTCGCCAGCTTCGCGCTGGTCAAGAGAAAACTTCTTTCGCACCCTCGCAATGAATATCAGATCTACAATCGAAGCATTGACGTGTTTTGTGAACTCACGCATCAGCGCACTGGTGCGCCGGGCCTCGTTTACGCCCAAAACCGCCTCGTCGCACTCCGGACAGAAGTCCCTGTTACCGCTGTAATGACGGTCGCCTCACCCTTATAAGTGTAAGGCATGTCCCGGGTGTCGCGCACCAGATTGGCCCGCCCGCAGGATGGACACTTCATCTTCATGACTCCTTAAAGGATACTATGTGTTCAACGACATAGGTTAAAGTAACCTGCCTGGTTAAAATGGCTTGTGGGTTGATCTCAAGTGGCTGCCATAAAAAGGTTGGTCGGTATATTCGGGTGGGGAAGAGCTGCAGCCCTATGAGATTTTTTCAGTGCGGGGGGGGGAGCGCACACTGGCCGGGAATTTCAAACCGGGGCCAGTTCCACATTGCCCCAAATCCCGATTTTATCTTTTATCGCGATGAGAACCCCTTCAACTGTCGGGATGGAGGGGGCAAGGGCCAGGGCCTTGTCGATATCGGCCCTGGTTTTTACCATGTTGCCAAGGCGGGTGGCCGCGGCATCGGCAAGGGGGGCGTTTTTCGAAATGACGGTCACCGCATCCGCATTGCCAAAGCTTAAAGACGGGCCAACGGTTGCCGAAGAGGTGCAAACGCCAAGCGGGAAGCGCTCCGGGCGAAGTTTTATGGCAATTTTACCGGTAAACGGGGAATTAGGTCCGGCAAAGAGGCCCACCGTGGTCTCCTCGCGCATGTTAAGGTAGCAGTCCCCGCCGTTTTCAACGATTACCGAATCGGAGTAGCGCTCCAGGGAAACTCCGACCGCCTCGGCGATTGCGCCCGCAATGCTTGCCATGGGTCCCACCCCGGCCGCGATCGCAGCCCCCAGCATGCGCCGGGCGATCGGCGGAGCGAAAGGGTCGTCTGGCAGCGGCCAAAGCGTGCGCAGGAAATCCTCATGGGAGGCGATGTATGTTTCCAGTTGGAGCCGGCATGTAAGGACCGCCTCCATCGCTTGGGCCTCGAGGTTTACCCGGGCGCGGACCCACAGGTCGGTTTCCCTGTATGTTACCCGGAAGCTCTCCCACCCCTGCGGCTTTCGATGCTGGTACCGGTAGAAGCGGTGGGTTTCGCCAAAATGTTCTACTCCCATTCAATCGTGCTCGGCGGCTTGGAGGAAATATCGTAGACCACGCGGTTTACGCCTTTTACCTCATTTATTATCCGGTTTGAAATCTTTGCCAAAACCTCGTAGGGAAGCCTTGACCAGTCGGCCGTCATGGCGTCAACAGACTCCACCGCCCGAAGGGCGATCACCTGGTCGTAGGTGCGCTCATCTCCCATGACGCCAACCGATCGTACCGGGAGTAAAACCGCAAATGCCTGCCAGACGTGCTCATACCAGCCGCAGGCCTCGATTTCCTCCTGTATCACCGCATCGGCTTCGCGAACGATTTCGAGATTTTCAGCGCTTAACTCCCCGATTATCCTGATAGCCAGGCCCGGGCCGGGGAACGGGTGGCGCATGATGACCCTCTCAGGCAGCCCGAGCTCCCGTCCAACCATCCGCGCCTCGTCTTTAAAAAGCTCCCGAAGCGGCTCGATCAGCGCGAGCTTCATCCTTTCGGGCAACCCCCCCACATTGTGATGGGTCTTAATCGTCGCCGATGGGCCCTTAAACGAAACCGATTCGATCACATCGGGGTAGAGCGTTCCCTGGGCAAGCCAGCGCGCACCGCTTATTTTTGCGGCCTCCCGCTCGAAAATCTCTATAAACAGGTTACCGATTATCTTTCGTTTCCGCTCGGGGTCCGAAACGGTATGCAACCGGTCGAGGAACTCGGCCGAGGCATCGATGGTAATCAGGTTCATTTCGAAATGATCGCGAAATACCCGCTGAACGGTTTCCGCCTCACCCTTTCGAAGAAGCCCGTTATTTACGAAAATGCAGTGCAGTCGCTCGCCCAGGGCCTGGTGGAGAAGAACGGCCACAACCGAGGAGTCTACTCCTCCGCTAAGGGCGCATATCACCCTGTCGTTTCCCACTTTTTTTCGAATCGAGTCGATTTCGGATTCGACAAAGGATTTCATCGTCCACACGGGGCGGCAGCAGCAGATACGAAACAGGAAATTTTCCAGTATGTCTTTTCCGCATGGCGTGTGGGCGACTTCCGGATGAAACTGCACCCCGAACATCCGGCGATTGGCATCCCCCATGGCTGCTGCCGGGGAATTGCCGCTGTGGGCCATTGTGACAAAACCGGGGGGAAGCTCCAGAATGCGGTCCCCGTGACTCATCCAGACCCGGGCGCCAACGGGATCGATATCGTTAAAAATGTCTCCCGGCAGGTCGATGTCAATGTCTGCCGGGCCGTACTCGCGCCTTTTCGCCTTTTCTACCGCCCCCCCCATCTGGTGGGCCATGAGTTGCATGCCGTAGCAGATGCCAAGCAGCGGGACTCCGAGCGAAAAGATCTTCGGGTCGGCAAGGGGCGCGTTTTCCTCGTGGACGCTCGACGGCCCCCCCGAAAGTATTATCCCCTTGGGCCGGAAGTCTTCGATCTGCTCGATCGACATATTGAAGGGGTGGATTTCACAGTAGACGTGGCTTTCCCTTACCCTTCGGGCGATCAACTGAGTTGTCTGGGAGCCGAAATCGAGGATCAGCACCCGCTCCTGGTGCAAATTGTCGAACATGTCTTATCCGTTTCCTGCGACCCTTATTTTATATCCACCTGGTAATTGGGCGCTTCCTTGGTGATGATAACATCATGCACATGGCTCTCACGCAGCCCGGCGCTCGTGATTCGAACCATTTTCGATTTACTTCGAAGCTCGCTAAGCGTTGCGCACCCAAGGTAGCCCATCCCCGCGCGCAACCCTCCGATGAGTTGATGGAGGATGTCGGTAATCTGGCCGCGATGAGGCACCTTGCCCTCGATTCCTTCGGGTACGAGCTTTTTGGGTTCAAACACGTCATCTTGGAAATAGCGGTCTTTACTTCCCTCGCGCATCGCCCCAAGAGAGCCCATGCCGCGGTAGACCTTGTAGCTGCGGCCCTGGTATAAAATGGTCTCGCCCGGACTCTCATCGGTACCCGCAAAAAGGCTTCCGATCATTACCGAGTCACCGCCTGCGGCCAGGGCCTTTACAATGTCTCCGGAGTACTTAATCCCGCCATCGGCAATGATCGGTATCCCCCGGGCGCGCGCTACGCGCGCGCACTCCATTATGGCGCTCACCTGCGGAACGCCGACTCCGGCAACGATTCTCGTCGTGCAGATCGATCCGGGGCCTACCCCTACCTTCACCCCGTCGGCCCCGGCATTTATCAGGGCTTCCGTCCCTTCGGCCGTGGCCACATTGCCGGCCATCACCTGGAGGTCCGGAAACTCGGCCTTGATTGCCGCAACCGCTTCGATCACGTTTCGAGAATGGCCGTGGGCGCTGTCAACGACCAGAAGATCAACCCCCACTGCCCGTAGCGCCGCGGCCCGCGGCATCATATCCTTTCCGATACCCACTCCTGCTCCGACGCGAAGTCTTCCGAATAGATCTTTACAGGCGTTGGGGTACTTTTTAATCTTCATGATGTCTTTTATCGTGATAAGCCCTTTGAGGCGCCCCCGCTCATCGACGACCAGAAGTTTTTCGATCCGGTTTTTCTGCAATAGCCTTTTGGAGTCTTCAAGCGATATCCCCAGGGGGGCGGTCACCAGGTTATCCTTGGTCATTAAATCGGCGACCTTAATGGTCCTATCGGTTTCAAACCTCAAGTCCCGGTTGGTAATGATTCCGACCAACCGGTCTCCTCGTACCACCGGTACTCCCGATATACGATATTTCGACATGAGATCGAAAACGTCGCCGATCTGCCGGTCGGGGTCAACGGTTATCGGGTCGACTATCATGCCGCTCTCGGACTTTTTGACCTGGTTAACCTCCTGCGCCTGGGCCTGCACGCTCATATTGCGGTGAATTATGCCTATCCCCCCTTCACGGGCGATGCTGATCGCCGTTTCGGATTCGGTCACCGTGTCCATGGCGGCGCTAACAAGAGGTATCTGCATCTTGATTCCCCTGGTCAGCATGGTCTCGACGTCGGTTTCTACGGGCAGCACCTCGGAATAGTTGGGAACAAGGGAAATGTCGTCGAATGTCAGCGCTTCGGGTATCTCAAAAGCTTTCTTGGGTTCCATCAATTTTCTCCGAGTCTCGATGTCTGCAATTAAATTACTCTAAACAGGGCCTTTATCTCTTCGGGCGCCGCCATGTCAAGTCTGTTCTTAGACCGGGGGCGACTTCGCCAGGGTTTCGGTCTTCCCGCTCGGCAATCTCGATCACCAGCCCCTCGAGAAGGCCGGCATCGGATACGGTGCAGCTCTTGGCGCCAAAGCAAAAGAGTATTTGTGAAACTATAACCGCCCCGGCAAGGATTATTTCTTCGCGTCCCGGCTCAAGGCCCGCGATCTTTCGCCGCTCGGACCGGGGCAGGAGGGAAATCTCCTCGATGGTGCGCAAAATCCAGTCCAGAAAGAGTTCCGCCCCATTTACCCGGTGAGGCTCATAGCGATTCATCCTAAGTTTTATCGCCGCAAGGGTTGTGAGCGTTCCGGCAGTTCCCGCAAGCATTAGCTCTTTTGAAGGTAGTATTTTACCGTTTTTGTGTAAATTTTCATACAACATCTCTTTAGCCGCTTCGATTTGCCTTCGGGCCTCAAGCGTCGCAAGGTTTACGGCACCGGCGCCCGGCGGATCGGCGGCAAGGTACGCCTCGGTAAGCGTTGCCGCCCCGATGGGCCGGCTGGCACTCGCAACCCAATCGGGGGATCCGGGAAGTATGAACTCTGTGCTTCCCCCGCCCACATCGAAGAAAAGAGGCGCTTTTGCGCCCGGGTCGATCGCGCTGAGGATGCCCTTTGCGGAAAGCCTCGCTTCGCTATCTTCCGATAGAATTTTGCAATCAAGGCCCGTCTCGGCGGCTATTCGCCCGAGAACTTCAGGAAAGTTTTGAGCCCGCCGGACCACTCCGGTCGCTCCGCAGGATACCCCGACCACCTCGAACTCCCCAAGGATTGAGGCGTATTCCTTTAACGCCTCTATGTTTCTTCGTTGCGCCTTCTCGGAGATAGCGCCCGCGTGGTTGAAACCCTCGGCAAGACGAGTCACCCGTCTTTCGGAACGAAGCGCAACCAGGCTTTGCCCCGATTTTTCGGCAATCAAAAGGCGCGTGGTATGAGAGCCGATATCGAGTCCGGCGAAACAGTTTTCCGAAATTGCCTTGTTCACAACGGTTTCCTCACTTGACATCGCCTTTCAGTTGCCATTATTTTTGTTTACCTTGCCGGGTTAATCGCCTTTCCCGGAATCCGCTCGAAGGGGCCGTTCACCAATTTTGCTGAAAACTTTACAGAGAGTGGATATGCGACTATGGAACTACAATCTATTCCGGGAGACGAATCGCAAATGATTCAGGAAATAAACCCAAACCACCCTGAGCCTCGAAAAATTAAAAAAATCGTTGAAGTGCTGGAAGCCGGCGGCATAATAGCCTACCCCACCGACACCTATTACGGCATCGGGTGCGACCTGTTAAATAAAGCCGCCATAGAAAAGATATACCTTCTCAAGCGCCGCTCAAAGCAGCAGCCCTTCAGCTTCATCTGCAGCGATCTCAAAAATATTAGCGAATACGCCCAGGTAACCAATTACGCCTATAAAAACATGAAGCGGTTTTTGCCCGGTCCCTACACGTTCGTCCTGGAAGGCTCCCGCATGGTGCCCCGCATTATGCTTACCAAAAGGCAGACCGTCGGGATCCGCGTTCCCGACCACCCGATATGTCTGGCGATTGTCCAGGCGCTCGGGCGCCCGATAATCAGCACGAGCGCAACCGACCCCGAAACCAGTGAGGCATTGTCGACCCCGCGGGAAATTCAGGACAAAATCGGCTATGCCATAGAGCTCATCGTAGACGGGGGCGTTGTTCCCGGCGTGCCTTCAAGCGTCATTTCACTCGTAAACGATACTCCGGAAATCCTGCGGGAAGGCGCCGGCGATGTTTCGGCCTTCATAGCCTGAAAAAAAGGGGGGAGGGGCCGTGTGTCTAGCGGCTACCGGCCAAAGCCCGGAAGCTCGAACATAAGGCCTGTGGAAGATTCGGACAGAAGACTGTTTAATTTCTCGCTCGCCTTCGAGCCGATCAAAAAATCCAAAAGCGAGGACTCGTCCTTTTTTCCCTTTTCCACTTCGGGCTCGCCCTTTATGCCGCCAAGCCGTCCCGCCTCCAGTAGAGCGTCTTCGTAATCGCCGATCTGGTCGATGAGCTTTAGCTTGAGCGCGTCTTCGCCAAGGATTACGCGGCCGTCGGCGATCTTTCGCACATCGGCTTCAGGCAGGTTTCTCGCGCGCGCGACATCTCGGACAAACTGGTTGTAGGTGGCGTCAATCGTTTTCTGCAGAAGAGCCTGTTCGGCCGGGGTCATTTCTCGGCCCGGATCTCCCATGTCCTTAAATTGCCCGCTTTTAATCGTGACTGTCTTGTAGCCTATTTTGCCGAAAAGCCCCTGCATGTTGGGCAAGTGGATTATGACGCCTATGCTTCCGGTGAGTGTTCCGGGGTCGGCCAGGATGCGGGTTGCAGCCGTTGCGAGATAGAAGGCGCCGGAGGCGGCGACACTTCCCATCGACACCACTACCGGCTTTACCGTAACGGTTCGCCGGACTTCGCTGTATATCTCCTGGGAGGGGCCAACAGCCCCCCCCGGAGAATTGATACGCAGTAAAATGGCCTTGATGGATGAATCTTTTCTGAACTTCTTTAACTGCTTTAAGGTATCACGGGAAGTAAGAATGGTTCCCGTGATGTCGATTTCTCCCACGCGGCTGCCTTTAAAAATTTTAGCGCCGGAAATAAGCCAGAGTAACGCCGTTGTCAGCACAACCCCGCTCACCAACCCGATCAGGCAGCCACGCACTTTCATCGCCTTGAGCTTCGCCACGGTAACAAGGGGCGATTACTCCTTATCTGTATTTGCAGCGCTGTTGGCCGCACTCTGCGCCTTGGCCTCGAGCTCTTCTTTTAGCAACTCGCCAAGATTGGAAGTAGCAGCCCGGCTGGTGTTTACATACTCTCCGTAATCGGATCGGTCGTCTTGATCTTCGGTCTTTTTGATCGAAAGGCCGATCTTTCTGTCTTTGGAAGAGATGTTGATCACCTTGGCCGTAATGTTGTCTCCGGGTTTAAACTGGCCAACCGGAGACTTCACCTTCTCCCGGCTGATTTCGGAGACATGGACAAGGCCTTCGATCCCTTCTTCGAGTTCGACAAAAAGGCCGAAATCGGTGACGTTGGTAATCGGGCCCGTCACGACAGATCCTATCGGGAAGCGGCTGGGGATGGACTCCCAGGGGTCGGATTCCAGCTGCTTTATGCCCAGCGAAAATCTTTCGTTTTCCTTGTCGATATTTAGGACAATCGCCTGGACTTCCTGGTTTTTGCGGAAAATCTCGGAGGGGTGCTTTACCCGCTTGGTCCAGGAAATATCGGAAATATGCACCAGGCCGTCAATGCCTTCATCGATTCCGATAAAGATTCCAAAATCGGTTATGTTCTTTATCTTGCCGGCAATGGTGGTCCCCACGGGGTATTTTTGCGCGATGACATCCCAGGGGTTGGACTCGAGCTGCTTCATGCCAAGGGAGATGCGTTTGCTCTCGGGGTTGATGCTCAAAACTACCGCTTCCACCTCGTCTCCCACCGACAAGAACTTGGAGGGATGGCGCACCTTCTTGGTCCAAGACATCTCCGAGACATGGATCAATCCCTCCACGCCTTCTTCGATCTCGATAAATGCGCCGTAATCGGTAAGACTCACCACTTTTCCCTGCACCTTGGCGCCAACCGGGTACTTGCCCTCGGCCCTCGTCCAGGGATCGCTTATCAACTGCTTTAACCCGAGCGATACCCTTTCGCTTTCCCGGTCAAAACTTAAGACCTTCACATTGATCTTGTCGCCTATCTGGAACATCTCGGAAGGGTGTCCGACTCTTCCCCAACTCATGTCGGTGATGTGCAAAAGGCCGTCGATTCCCCCAAGATCCACGAACACCCCGTAGTCGGTGATGTTTTTTACGATCCCCTCAACCACCTTGTTGTCTTCGAGTGTGGCAAGGGTTGTGGACTTCATCTGCTCGCGCTCTTTTTCCAAAAGCGCCCGGCGCGACAAAACGACGTTTCTTCTCTTCTTGTTATATTTTAGGACCTTGAAGGCGAAGGTATGGCCGATAAGAGATTCGAGGTTTCTAACCGGTCTGAGATCCACCTGGGAGCCGGGCAAAAATGCCTGCACCCCGATATCGACGGCCAGACCGCCCTTGACCTTAGCTGTGACCTTTCCCTCGATAATGCCGTCATCGTTATAGATGTGGCTTATGTCGTCCCAGACTTTTATCTTGGCGGCCTTTTCCTTGGACAGGTGAATCGTGCCGTCATCGTCGTCATGGAACTCGAGCAAAACGTCAATTTCATCCCCTATGACCGCCTGGACCTTTCCCATTTCGTCTTTGAATTCATAGACGGGGATCTGGCCTTCCGATTTGTACCCGATATCCACCATGACGAAGTCGTCGCTTACCTGAACTATCGTTCCGCGAACTACCTCGCCTTCCTGGAAATTTCGGAAGCTGGTTTCATAGAGGTCTTGCATGGAGCCTTCTTCGTCGTCGCCATCTTGCTCGTCCGAAGAATACATTGCATCCGGTTCAAGGTTTAGTTTTTCGTAATCATCTTTTACGGTCATCGATCTTATCGTGCCCCCTTAACCCAAATTTTTGGCATGTCGCCTAAAAAATAAACTCTATCAAACAGAGTCCCAATAAGCAATCCTAAAGTTCCAATATGGACGCTAAGTTCGTCTTCCATCAGAAGCGCTTCGCCATCTGCGAGAGCCGGTCGACAACCTCTTGGACCGAAAGTCCGGAGGTGTCGAGAAAAACCGCGTCCTCGGCCATGCGCATGGGAGAATGAGCCCGCTTGGAATCGGCTGCGTCGCGCGCCAATATGAGCGCCTCGATTTCTTCCAGGCAGAGCTTTTCGCCCTTTTCGAAATATTGGTCAAACCGCCTCTTGGCGCGCGTCTTGAGGTCGGCGGTAAGAAACACTTTGAGTTCGGCGTCCGGAAAAACCACCGTGGCCGTGTCGCGACCCTCGGCGACAATGCCCGATGCCTCACGGGCAAGCCTTCTTTGCCACTCCACAAGAAATTGCCGTACTTCGGGCAGCCGGGAAATTCTCGATGCCGCCTCCGTTGCCTCGGGGGTGCGGAGCTCCTCTGTCAGCCGCTTTTCGCCCCAAAAAATCCCGAGGCGATCATTTTCAACGCAAAATCGAAGCTCCCTCGCCAAAAGCACCTCCCGCAGCCGCAGGTCGGCCGGCGCGCCGTTTTTCCCGCAGCCCATGGGGCCGGTTTCAACCGCCCAGGCAACGGCCCGGTACATCGCCCCCGTATCGAGGTAGACAAAGCCCAGGCGATTAGCCAGGATCTTGCAAACCGTGCTTTTCCCGGCGCCGGCTGGACCGTCAATGGCGATTATCACCGGCTCTTCGCCCCGCTTGGAACCCTTCGCCCGGGGACGGGCGGTTCGCCCTCGCGGCTTGAATCGATCTGCCCGATTTGGGCCAGGGCTTGCCTCAGCGCTTCGATAAAGCGCATATTCTCCTCGGGTAGCCCGGCGCTTATCCGAATGAAGCGCTCCATGCCGTAGGAGGCCATGGACCTTATGATGACTCCTCGGCGAAGCATCGCCTCAAAGAGTTCCCTGGCTTGGCAGGGGACTTCTATCAGGAAGAAATTGGCTTCGGAGGGGACGTATGCAAGCCCCATTTTTTCAATTTCTTTGTAGAGAAACTCCAGCCCGTTCCAGGTGGTTTGCTGTGTTAAACTCAAAAACTCATCGTCGTCCAAGGCCCCAACGGCTGCGGCCTGCGCGAGAGAGTTGGTGTTAAACGGCTGGCGGACACGGTTTAAAAAACCGGCGACCTCGGGGTCCATCGCGCCAAAGCCTATGCGAAGCCCGGCTAGTCCGTAGGCCTTGGAAAAGGTACGTAAAACTATTACCGTAGGCCCCTTTGCGCCTATGTAATCGAAGCCGCGGGGCGTGTCGGGATTGGTGCTAAATTCTATGTAGGCCTCATCGAGTACGACTGCCACGCTTTGCGGGATCTTTTGAAGAAACGCCTCGAAATCCGCCCTGGCGATTACCTTGCCCGTCGGGTTATTCGGGTTGGTGAGGAAAATGACCTTGGTCTTCGCGCTAACCGCTTGCGCCATCTTGTCCAGGTCGATCCCGAGATCTTCTCTTAGCGGTATGGCCACAGGACGGCCCCCCATCCACTGCACCACCAGTTGGTAGAGAAGAAAAGAGGGCGAAGGCATCATCACTTCGTCGCCCGGGGCCATAAAGGCCCGTATGACCAGTTCGATGATTTCGTTTGAGCCGTTGCCAAGCAAAATGGATTCGAAGGGGAGGCCGTGCTTTTCGGCGAGCTTTTTTCGCAGATAAAACCCGCTGCCGTCCGGGTAGCGATTGAGTTTGGACATCGCCGAAACAATTGCTTGAGTGGCTTTGGGCGATGGTCCAAGAGGGTTTTCGTTACTCGCAAGCTTTATCGAGCCGCAGATGCCGTATTCACGTTCCAGCTCTTCTATCGGCTTGCCTGCAGGATAGGGAACGATGCGTGCTATATGATCGGATACGGAGGGTTTCATGTGGTTTTGGGTTGACGATCCCTTCTCATTTTTTTGCTGCCGATTTATAATGAAAAAGTCAGGGAAAAGCAAGCATTCCGAAGAAAAAATTGCAACCCCATCCGGGATGCTATAGTATTAAACAGTTGTGAGCTTATTGGCTCCAGTGAGCTACCTTACTTTTTCCCGCCTCCAGAGGGATGACCGATGCCAAAAAAAAGCGTTACAGCAAAGAAGTCTTCCGCAGCAGAGCGGAAAAATTCCGCAGACGCCGGGAAAAACGAAGAGGCGCCCTCTACCAATATCCAGGAAAAGCATCAGCCCGTTTCCTTTGATCCCTTCCGTCTCTACCTCGACGAGATCAAGCGCTACCCGCTCCTTAGCCGGGAAGATGAAATGGAGCTGGCTATCCGCTATCGAGAGAAGGGCGATATCGATTCGGCCTACAAGCTGATCACCGCAAACCTGCGGCTCGTGGTAAAAATCGCCATGGACTTTCAGAGGTACTGGATGCAAAACCTCATGGATCTCATCCAGGAAGGCAATGTGGGGCTTATGCAGGCGGTAAAGAAATTCGATCCCTACCGGGGATACAAATTTTCTTACTACGCCTCTTTCTGGATCAAGGCCTACATCATAAAATTCATCATGGACAACTGGAAGCTGGTTAAAATCGGGACTACCCAAGCCCAGAGGAAACTCTTCTTCAACCTGCGAAAGGAAAAGGAACGGCTTGAGGCGCAGGGTATCGAAGCCTCCCCCAAACTGCTAAGCCGCCGTCTCGATGTGAAAGAATCCGAGATAATCGAGATGGACCAGAGGCTGAACAGTTGGGAGATATCTCTTGACAGCCCGTTAAAAGAAGACTCCGAAGACACCCACAAGTCTTTTTTGCCCTCCGACGATCTGCCGGTTGACGACCAGATAGCCGACCAGGAAGCCAAAACCATCCTGCACGACAAGCTTATGCTTTTTAGAGATCAGCTAAAGGGCAAAGAGGCCGTAATATTTGACAAGCGGCTTCTGACCGAAGAGCCCATGACCCTGCAGGAAATCGGAGACAAGTTCGGGATAAGCCGCGAGCGCGTACGCCAGATCGAAAGCCGGCTCAAAAAAAAGCTAAAGGCCTACCTCGAAGAGGAAATAGCCGATATCGAACTGCTGCAGGAAAGCATGGTGGAAATCTAGGGATTTCTTTTCCCCCAAACCTTATCGTATACCGCAAGGTAGCGTTTCGCGGACATGGCCCAGGAAAAATCCCGGGCCATGGCCCGCTTTTGAATCTCTTGCCATTTGCGCAAATCTTTAAAGAACTCCAGCGCCGACTCTATCTTTTCCAAAAAAGCTTGCGGTTCGTAGCGGGTAAACTTAAAGCCCGTTCCGGAATCGGGGTGGAGAAAAACGTCTCGCACCGAATTTTCCAGCCCGCCCGTGGCGAAGACGACCGGGATCGTCCCGTAGCGCAGGCTATACATCTGGTTTAGCCCGCACGGTTCGTAGCGCGAAGGCATAAGGAAAATGTCTGAGCCGGCCTCTATCAGGTGCGCCATTTGTTCGTCATACCGGTTCGTGAGTTTTAGCCGGTCGGGAAAAAGCTTTTCCATGGCTTGGAGGGATTGCTCGATCGAGGCGTCTCCTGATCCAAGGATCGCCAGGTTTACGGGAAGTTTCATGAGGTCGGGCAGAATTTTTTCGAGCAGATCGAACCCCTTTTGGGCGGCAAGTCGGCCGATCATTCCCAGCATGGGAAAATGAAAGCTGCTTTCCGAAAAACCCGCCTGCCTGCAAAGGGCGAGCTTGCATGTCTTTTTGCCCGAAAGATCCTCGGCTGTGTAATTGGCGGGCAGAAGCGAGTCGGCGCCCGGGTCCCATATGTCCGTGTCGATTCCATTCAGGATGCCCCTCAGGCTTTTTTCCCTCTCCTTTAGGACCCCTTCGAGTCCGAAGCCAAAGTCGCTCGTAGTAATTTCCGCGGCGTAGCGGGGGCTAACGGTAGTAACGAAATCGCTGTAGACGATGCCCGCCTTGAGAAGATTGCACTGCCCCCAGAATTCGACGCCCTGGAAGGACCAGGTGGTGGGGGGGAGGTTTAGAAGAGGGAAAAAACCGGCCGGGAAAACCCCCTGGTAGGCGATGTTGTGAATGGTAAAAACGGTGGCTGAGCGGGCGAACCGGGGGTCGTGGCGCCAGTTGGTTTTAAAGTAGGGGGCAACCAGCCCGGTTTGCCAGTCGTGGAGATGAAAAATTGAGGGGAACCACCCGGCGGCCTCGCAAAGATGCCTTACCGATTGGCTAAAGGCGATAAACCTTTCGGCATTGTCTTCATAATCCCCGCGCAGGGGACTGCCATAAAGACCGGCCCGATCGAAGAATTCGTCCTTTTCCAGAAAATAGACCGGAATCCCCGATGGGGTGCTGCTTTGCCAAAAGTGAACATGATAGTCGTGGGGGCCGATCCTTAGCGTCCGGCCGTTTCCCAAAGGCAAAAGGTCCGGCGCCATTTCCCGCGCGCAGCGGTAGAGGGGCATAAATATCCTGACATCGCAGCCCAGCTTGTGGAGCGCTTCGGGCAAAGACCCCGCCACATCGGCCAGACCTCCCGTCTTGGCAAAAGGGCTCGCTTCGGAAGTGCAAAAAAGAATTTGCATCGCGATAAATCCTCTATGCAGGGTGAGATGAGACACCTATTGGTGCATGCGTCGCGTTTGTTGCTTCCCTTTACATCATTTCGGGTTCATATTAAACAGCCAACTCTCCACCCACAGGGCGGGACAATATGTCGTAAATCTTTTCGCCTCTCCTGCCTCCGCGTCTATAGGAGGTTGGAAATCGACCGGAAGTTCTTTAAAATTAATACTGAGTAGAACCAAATAAATCGAGCAGGGGGGGGATTTTGGAAAACAAGCGCCGAGTGAGCAGGCAAATCCATATTGGCGAGGTTCCCATTGGCGGGGATGCTCCGGTTTGCGTCCAGTCAATGACCAACACGGACACGCGAGACACTCTCTCCACTGTGGCCCAGATCGAAAGGCTAAAGGATGCGGGGTGTGAAATCGTACGGGTTGCCGTTCCCGATGAGCAGGCAGTCGAAGCTGTCGCGACGATAAAAAAAGCGATTCGAATACCTCTTATAGCCGATATACACTTCGACTACCGCATGGCGATCGGGGCCATGCGCGCTGGAGCCGACGCCATTCGCATCAACCCGGGAAATATCGGCGGCCCCGATAAGCTAAAAAAAGTCATCGAGGCCGCCAGGGAGCGCAGGGTCCCGGTGCGCATCGGGGTAAACTCCGGATCGGTGGAAAAGGATCTATTGGCAAAATACGGCCATCCCACCCCGGAGGCCATGGTGGAGAGCGCTCTTCGCCACATAAAGTTTTTTGAAGATAACGACTTCGATCTTATAAAGGTCTCCATAAAATCAAGCGATGTCATCGACACGATCGATTCCTACAGGCTTTTGGCAAGGAAGACCGACTGCCCCTTCCATCTGGGAGTGACCGAGGCGGGGACAGTGGTTGGCGGGGCAGTGAAATCGGCCCTGGGGATCGGATTTTTGCTGCTCGAAGGGATCGGGGACACCCTCCGGGTCTCCCTTACCGCCCCCCCGGAAGAAGAGATGGTTGTCGCCTACTCTATCTTGAGGGCCTTGCATCTGCGCGAGAGGGGAGTGGAACTGGTGAGTTGCCCGACCTGCGGTCGCACCGAAATCGACCTTATAGGGTTGGTGCAAAAAGCGGAAGGATTGCTCAAAACCGTAGTGACCCCGCTTAAGGTCGCCGTAATGGGATGCGTGGTAAACGGGCCCGGCGAGGCCAAGGAAGCCGATGTCGGCATAGCCGGAGGAAGAGGCGTTGGTATTTTGTTTAAAAAAGGCATAAGGGTCGACAAGGTGGCTGAGGCCGAGCTGCTAGACAGGCTGATCGAAGAGGTCGAACGGATGACGGGCGAAAAGATAAAGAAAGGGGAAAGTTAAAAGGCCCGCCTCGCGCCCTGTAAAGTTTTTACTTTCTACTCGCTGTTTAGCCGCCGGAGGCGTTCGGTTGCGATTCTATGAATTGATAGATCTCATTTTGGCTTATATGCCCCAGGCAAACATCGGGCTTTTGGAAAAAGCCTATGTGTTTGTCTCTAAAGTCTACAGGGACAAAACTGCGGGGGAGGGACCCTACCTGAAGCATCCTCTGGCTATCGGGGCCGTTCTTGCCAGGATGCGTCTTGACGAAGAAAGCATTGCCGCAGGCCTTTTGCATGATTCGCTGGAAAAAGAATATGCCTCGCCCGAAGAGCTCTCCGAAATGTTTGGCCCCGATGTCTTACGGATCGTACAGGGTGTTGCCAGGCTCACCCAGATCGCCTACGGAAACCGCCAGGAGCGGCAGGCCGAATATATCCGCAAGATGATCATGGCAATATCTAGCGATGTTCGGGTGGTCCTTGTAAAGCTTGCCGACCGCCTGGACGGCATCGGGGGAACCCTTCGCGGGGGCGATCGCTCCGGGGCGGGCCTTGCCCGGGAGACCCTCGATATCTATGCGCCCCTTGCCGGCAGGCTGGGCATCGATTGGATGAAACAGGAGCTTGAAAACTATTCCTTCCGGTGCCTCTATCCCGAGGCCTACGCCGAGATCGAAGCCGGCCTCGCCAAAACCGAAGAGGACCGGATTCGCTACATCCGGGAAGTCGAGCAGGTCCTAAAGGAGAAGATGGGCGAGTTCGGGATACAGGGCCGCATAAAGGGGCGTCCCAAGCACATCTACAGCATCTATCAGAAAATGGAGCGGCAAAAACTCGATTTAACGCGCATCTACGACCTGATAGCGTTTCGCGCGATCGTTGACTCGGTAAAATCCTGCTACGAGGCCCTGGCGCTCATCCACGCGCTGTGGGAGCCCGTCGAGGGCCGGTACAAAGACTATATCGCACGGCCCAAAAACAACATGTACCAGTCGTTGCACACCACCGTTATCGGTCCCTACGGCGAACGCATCGAGGTCCAGATCCGCACCCGGGAGATGGACCAGGTGGCCAATGAGGGCATTGCCGCCCACTGGATGTACAAGGAGGGAAAACCGGTAACCGAAATCGATCGGGCCGAGACCCGGCGGTTTTCGTGGTTTCGCCAGGTGATGGAGCTGGGGCAGGATCTCGGGGGGGGCAGGACCGATTCCAAATCTCTTATGGAGGCGCTAAAAGTCGACTTCTACCCGGGTGAGGTCTATGTCTTTACGCCCGCAGGAGATGTCTTGGCCTTCCCCAAGGGCGCAACGCCGGTTGATTTCGCCTATGAGGTCCACACCGAGGTGGGCCACCGGTGCGTGGGCGCAAGGGTTAACTCCAAACTGGTCCCGCTAAGATATGAACTCCAAAACGGCGATACCGTCGAGGTGCTTACCTCCACCACCCATAAACCCAGCAAGGACTGGCTAAAACAGGTCAAGTCCACCAAGGCGATAAGCCGCATAAGGCATTGGTTTAAAACCGAGGAGCGGGAGCGCTCGATCTCTTCGGGAAGGGAGATCTGCGAAAGGGAATTTAGAAAAAAAGGTCTAAATTTCAATAATTATCTAAATTCCGCCGAACTTGCCGAGGCGGCCCGGGCGTTTTCGCTAAAATCCGTCGACGATCTTCTGGCGGGCATAGGCTTTCACAAGATTACCCCCAACCAGGTGATCGGCAAATTGACCGCTCTTCCCCCCGAAGAGGAACACCCCAGGGAGGAGGTCGTCGAGAAAAAAAGGCCGGCGCCGTCAAAAGACGGCATCAAGGTCGACGGACTGGAAGATATCCTCATTCGAATGGCCCAGTGCTGTAACCCCGTTCCTGGCGAACCGGTCATGGGATACATAACCAGGGGGCGCGGAATTACTGTTCACCGGACAACGTGTAAGAATTTGCTGCGGGGAAGCGCTGAGGGCAAAAAAGTAGACGTGCAGTGGAATACGGGAAAAGAGCTGCTTTTCCCGGTGGACATCCGGGTCGTCTACTCCGGTGAAAGGGATGTGCTCGCCGCGCTAAACGGTGTGCTTGGCCATATGGACGTTAATGTCATGACTCTTAGGGTCGATCGTCAGGTGGACACATCGAGCGTTTGTCACCTGCGAATAGAGGTGAAAGACTCAAAGCATCTCCAACGGGTGATATCAGCTCTTAAATCCGAAAGAGGCGTATATAAAGTCCAAAGGTCTATGGAATGATCCCGGATTTGTCAAATCGAAAAATGGCTGTATAGGACGAATTTTTCCTTTGTAAGTAATGGCCCGATAGTTTCTGAGTGCGAGAAGTAATTATTGGATGGTAATGTTTGCAGGTTTCCAATATTTTTCTTGCGCTTTGGATTATTCCGCCATATCCTTCAAAATTAAGAGCCCGGGCCATTTTTTCTTGCTCCTCGTTGCGATTTTTATGGACAAAACGATTATTCCGGATATAAGAACCTAACTTGGTCAAAACGTTAGTGGGCGCGAGTTGCGCGGCCTTTTTACCGGATTTTGAAAAACGACTGAGCACTTATGCTATTTGCTTGAGTCTAAGGAGGTGTGCAGAATACGAATTTTCCGGGCGGTGTGAAGGAGGAGGCTTTTTTTATCATCTGATTATGTCGAGGAGGAAAGAAAATGACAAAGGCGGAATTGGTTGGAAAAATCGCTAACGATGGCGGCATCACCAAAGCACAGGCCGAAAAGGCAGTAGATGGGTTTGTGTCCGCCGTTTCGACAGCGTTGGCCGATGGTGACAAGATTACGTTGGTTGGCTTCGGTACCTTTAGCGTCGGCGAAAGGTCTCAGCGTGAAGGCCGCAATCCCCGGACCGGCGAAAAGATCAAAATCCCTGCTTCTAAAGTTGTCAAGTTCAAAGCTGGCAAAACCCTCAGCGAAAAAGTCAAGTAGATATCCGCGTCCGCTCTTTCGATATGAAATCAGGAGGGGGCTGTCAGTATCAATGGATCGACTGCAGTCCCTTTCTTCTTTTTGCAGTCTAAATATCCCCTCCGGTTATTAATCGGGAATTGACTTTAACCCGCCACACTCTTAGGTTTGATCGGGTTGTAGACTGCATGCGGGGCGAATTTGCCCCCGCGTCGCGCCGTTGCCGCGACAGCCGGGATATGACCTTGCGCAGGGTTTTGGCCCGCGACCGGCGCGGTTTTCCCGTGCCGATCCGTATAACCGGAAGCGATCTGTGAACTCGACCCGGCAGTGTCCTGCGGGAAGTGCCGCGGCAGCCATAGGAGGAAGCGGTGTCTAAGAATTTGACCCATAAAATACTCGAAGCCCACTTGGTCGAAGGACGGCTGGTCGCGGGCGAGGAAATAGCTATCCGCATCGACCAGGTGCTTCTCCAGGACGCCACGGGAACCATGGCCATGCTGGAATTCGAGGCGCTGGGCCTCGAGAGCATAGCGGCGGAAATCGCGGTTCAATACGTCGATCATAATATCATACAGACCGATAACAAAAATGCCGACGACCATATATACCTGCAGAGCGCTTCGGCAAGGTACGGGCTTCATTTCAGCCCGGCCGGCAACGGGGTCTCACACCAGGTGCACATGGAAAGATTCGGGATTCCGGGAAAGACTCTCATCGGATCCGACAGCCATACGCCGGGGGCAGCCGGAGTCTCGGTCCTGGGCATAGGCGCCGGCGGCCTCGATGTCGCTCTGGCCATGGGAGGATACCCGTATCACTTTCCCTGTCCGAAAGTGCTCGGAGTTGAGCTTACCGGAAAACTTCCCGACTGGGTAAGCGCGAAGGACCTCATCCTGGAAATGCTGCGGCGCTTTGATGTGAAGGGGTGCGTTGGAAAAATCGTCGAATACTTTGGGCCGGGGGTCTTGAGCCTTTCTGCAACGGACCGCGAAACGATTGGCAATATGGGCACAGAACTTGGCGCCACCACTTCGATTTTTCCCTCGGACGAAAACACCCGCGCCTATTTAAAAGCCCAGGGGCGGGAGAGCGACTGGACAGCTTTTAGCGCCGATGCTTCCGCGGAATATGACGAATACGAGAAAATCGACCTCTCAAAAGTCGAACCCCTCATCGCCAAGCCGAGTTCGCCGGGAAACGTCGTTACGGTGCGTGAAGTCGCCGGATTAAAAGTTGACCAGGTAATTGTCGGGAGCAGCGTTAACTCCTCATACCGAGACCTTATGGTGGTGGCCAAGATACTCGAAGGAAGGCATGCCTGCCCGTGGACCTCTTTAAATATCAATCCCGGAAGCCGCCAGGTGATAGAAAATGTTGCCACCGGGGGCGGGGTCATGTCCCTGCTCCGGGCCGGGGCGCGGATACACGAGGCGGGATGCCTGGGGTGCATCGGCATGGGACAGGCGCCGGGGACCGGTCAGGTGAGTCTTCGGACCATGCCGCGAAATTTCCCCGGCCGTTCGGGCACCAAAGACGACCTGGTCTACCTCTGTTCGCCCGAAACGGGGGCCGCGGCGGCCATAAAGGGCGTCATAACCGACCCGCGAGACCTTGGCGATGAGATGCCCTACCCCCGCATAGAAGATCCGAAAGAGTACATCGTCGATGAGTTTTCAATTGTCAGGCCAACCGCCGAGCTTAGGCAAACAACAGTCGTTCGCGGCCCCAACATCGCCGCGCTGCCCGCCTTCGATGCGTTGCCCCCCTCTTTGGAAACCAAAGTGGTTTTGATTGCAGGAGATAATATCTCTACCGATACAATCATGCCTGCAGGCAGTAAAGTGCTTCCTTTGCGGTCGAATATCCCGGCGATAAGCCGGTTTGTGTTTGCGGCCCTCGATGAGGAATTCCCCCGAAAATGCGTGGAAGCCGGGGCGGTTACAATCGTTGGCGGTGAAAACTACGGCCAGGGGTCGAGCCGGGAACACGCGGCTCTCGCGCCCCGGTTCCTGGGCGTGCGGGTGGTGCTGGCGAAAAGTTTTGCCCGCATACACATGGCAAACCTTTGCAACTACGGAATTATCCCGCTGGTGTTCGTAAATCCCGATGACTATAGTCTAATAAATATCGGGGCCACTATCGTTTATCGGGACATCCGACGCAGTCTAATCGAAGGCGCCGCGGAGCTGCCCGTCGAAATCGATGGGAAAACGATACGCGCTGGACTGCGCGTGTCGGAGAGAATGCGCCGCATGCTGGTCGTGGGCGGGGCTCTAAACATGGTACGGCAAGGATAGGTGTCTCATCGATTGCTGCGACAAACCATCGGGGAGGGGAAAATGGCTGCTGAAATGGTCCGCGTAAAAAACACCGGACTCCGTGGAGTTACGGTCGCCGATACGAAAATCAGCTACATAGACGGCGAAAACGGGGTCTTGATCTACCGCGGCTACAGAATAGAGGAACTGGCAGAGCGGTCTACCTTTTTGGAAACGGTCTTTCTCCTGTTAAACGGCCATCTTCCCAAGGAAGTCGAACTGGCTCGGTTTGAAGCCCAAGTCCTGGAGGCGCGGGAATTACCCGGTTTTATCCTCGAAAGCATGGAAAAATTTCCCAAGCGCACCGATCCCATGGATGTACTCCAGGCCAGCGTTCCCATGCTTGCCATGGCCGACCCGGACCTTGCAGACGATTCCAGGGAGGCCAATGTCCGAAAAGCCGTGAGGCTCATAGCGCGAATTCCTGCTGCGGTTGCCGCCTGGCATCGGATAAGAAACGGGGAAAAGCCTCTTGCGCCCGATAGCGCTTTGTCGCACGCAGCCAATTTCCTGTGGCAGTTGACCGGGCAAAAGCCAACTGCTGAGGTTGCCCGCGACTTCGACCTCTGTTTGGTCCTGCACGCCGATCACACCTTCAATGCCTCAACTTTTGCCTGTCGCGAGGTGGTGTCTACCAACGCCCATATCTACGCGGGGGTTGCGGCAGGCGTGGGCGCGCTTTCCGGCAGTCTGCACGGGGGGGCGAACGAGCGGGTGATGAAGATGATCCTCCAGCTCGAAACCGAACTCCCCTCGGTCGAAGACGTTGCTCCCTGGGTCAAAAAAATGATAGATGGCGGCGGAATAATAATGGGTATGGGACACGCGGTCTACAAGACCTTCGATCCCAGGGGAAAGATACTAAAGGAGATGTCGCGGCGGCTGACGCAAAAAGCCGGTCATCCGAAGTGGTATGAGTACCTGGTGAGAATCGAGCAGGAAGGTATAAAGGAGTTCACAGCGCGCGGCAAAACGGGCATTAGCACCAACGTCGATTTCTACTCGGGCTCGGTCTATGCCTCCATGGGAATTCCTGTCGACATAATGACCCCGGTTTTCGCCATATCGAGGATCTCGGGGTGGTGTGCGCACATTATCGAGGAAAAATTCGCCGAAGCCCAGGATAAGCCTGCTCTCTACAGGCCCGAAGCCGAATATGTCGGTAACTATTGCGGAGAGATGGGTTGTGTATACCAACCGATGTCCGCCAGGGGATAACCTCAAAAGGCAAAAGTGCAAAGAAAACCACAGAGCCTCGGAGCCACGGAGTGGACACTGTTTTGACCGGTCGTTGTCTCCCGGCCGCTCACAAAAGGAAATTCCTCTGTGGCTCGACGCCTCTGTGGTTCGTGTTTGATTGCCGCATGCGATTTCCTCGGGCGACTACCTCATGGCATCGGCCTTTGCCTTTTTGTTTTGCCTTCGCGCAGCATCGCTTCCCGCTTCTTTTCCTGATAGGAGATCTCCTCTTATGATCTTTAAACACGATGTTTTGATCGTCGGGGCCGGCCTTGCCGGCCTGAGGGCTGCAACAGAGGTTGCCGGAAAAGCCGATGTGGCCCTTCTAAGCAAGGTCTATCCCACAAGGTCCCATTCGGGGGCGGCTCAGGGAGGCATCGCCGCAGCGCTTGAAAACGAGGAGCCCGATTCCTGGGAATGGCACATGTACGATACGGTTAAGGGCGCAGATTATCTGTCCGACCAGGACGCCGCCGAAATTCTTGCCAAAGACGCCATCCGGGCCGTCTACGAACTCGAACACATGGGGGTCCCCTTCAACCGCACGCCGGAGGGAAAAATCGCCCAGCGCTTCTTTGGCGGCCATACCCGAAATTTTGGCGAAGCGGCCGTAAAGCGCATCTGCTACGCCGCCGACCGCTCGGGCCGCGTCATCATGGATACGCTCTATTTCGATGCGGTAAAGAAGGGCATAAAAATATACCCGGAATTCCATGTGGTCGATCTCGTGTACCGGGACGGGCAGGTTGCAGGCGTTGTGGCCTATGAGCTTGCGACCGGGGAGGTTCACTTTTTTCACTCCCGGGTGGTCCTTTTGGCTACCGGTGGATACGGCAAGGTTTACAAGGTCACCTCCAACGCTTTTGCGAGCACAGGAGATGGCGCGGCCCTGGTCTACCGGCTGGGGCTCCCCCTGCAGGACATGGAGTTTGTCCAGTTTCATCCAACCGGGATCTGGGGGCTGGGCGTTTTGATAACCGAGGCGGCGCGAGGGGAGGGCGGGGTCCTTCGAAACGGTCAAGGCGAGCGGTTCATGGAAAGATATGCTCCCACCATAAAGGATCTTGCCCCAAGGGACATGGTGTCTCGGGCGATCTATACCGAAATGGCGCAGGGCCGCGGAATTAACGGGCGTGACTACGTCCATCTCGACTTAACGCATCTTGGAGAAAAAAAGCTGGCCGAAAGGCTCTCGGATATCTCCTCTTTTGTAAAGATTTACCTGGGCCTTGACCCGGCAAAAGACCTTATCCCCGTTCATCCCACCTGCCACTATATGATGGGCGGAATCCCCGTAAATATCGACGGGGCGGTGACCGATGAAAAAGATCGTGCCGTTCCCGGACTCTACGCGGCTGGGGAATGTTCGTGCATCTCGCTTCATGGGGCTAACCGGCTTGGCTGCAACTCGCTGCTCGATCTCGTAGTCTTCGGCCGAAGGGCGGGCATGCACATCCTCGAAAACCTGGATAAGACGCCCTGGATCGACCCGCCGGAGCCCCCCGAGCGTGAGGCGGCAGGTCGCATCAAAGGGCTTTTGGAAAATAGAAATGGCGAAAAGCCGGTTTTTATCCGCCGCGAGCTCCAGCAGACGATGATGGACGGTTGCTCGGTGTTTAGGGACGAGGCGGGTCTTCGAAAAGTCGTCGAAACCCTCGCGGAGCTCGAAAAGCGGGCCTGCGACATGTCCATCGAAAATTGCGGCAAACGATTCAACACCGATTTGATCGACGGCCTCGAACTGCGTAACCTCCTCTCGCTTGCCCGGGCGATTGCGGTTTCGGCGCTAAACCGGACCGAAAGCCGCGGGGCGCACTCGCGCGAGGACTACCCCGCCCGAGACGATGAGCATTGGCTAAAGCATACGCTTGTGCGACAAACGGACCAGGGCGTTGCGATCGGCGAAAGACCGGTACGGATCACCCGGTTTCAACCCAAGGCGAGAACGTACTAAGAAAAGGGGAAAACAATGCCCAGGTTCAGGATAGCGAGGTTTGATCCCGAGTCGGACAAAGAGACCTGGTATAAGACATACGAGGTCGAGGCCATGCCGCGGGATCGCATCCTCGATTGTCTAAACCGGATCAAGTGGGAGCAAGACGGAACCCTTGGCTACAGGATGTCTTGCGCCCACGGGGTTTGCGGCTCGGACGGCATGCGGATAAACGGCGTGTGCGCCCTGGCGTGCCAGAAGCTGGTGAAAGACTACGGGGACGCAGAGGAAATAACGCTTGAGCCTCTTCCTTTTTTTACGGTTAGAAAAGACCTGATTGTCGATATGGATGATTTTCTGGAGCGAATCGGGTCCATGAGTCCTTATCTTGTCCGGGCAAAAAACCCGCCGGAAAAGGAAAGTTTGCAGAGTCCCGAAGAGCACCGGAAGGTGCAAGATGTTATCCGCTGCATACTGTGCGGCTGCTGCACGAGTGCTTGTCCGGTCATGCGGGAAAATCCCGACTATGTCGGCCCGGCGGCCCTCGTATGGGCCTACAGGTATCTCTACGATTCGCGCGATGGCGATTTTTTGAAAAGGCTCGAAAAACTAAACGAGCCCGACGGCGTTTGGCCCTGCGAAAATTTTTTCGAATGCACCCGCGTGTGCCCCAAGGAGATCCCTGTCACCAAATCGATCAATTTCATGAAGCGGGAAATCAAAAAGCATGAGTTGCCTTAAAGGAGGGGGAGTAAATTCGTGGGTTGCACAGGCGCCTTTTTCCCTTGTAAATTTTTCCTCTGCTGATCATAAATATGGCGCGGAGGAATATATATGAAACTTAAATCTATAAATCCATTTACCGGCGAGTTAACTGCCCAGTTCGATCCCATGACCGATGAGGCTTGCCGGGAAGCGGTTTTTAAGGCAAGAGCGGCATTTGAAAAATGGAAAAGGCTCTCGGTTTCCGAACGGCTTGAGCCCGTGGCAAGGCTTGCCTCGATTCTAAGGCGTAAAAAGGAACAATACGCGCGCCTTGTCTGCGTCGAAATGGGTAAGCCTATCCGGGAGGCCATGTCGGAGGTCGAAAAATCGGCTCTTCTTTGCGACTATTACGTCGGGAGCGCTCAAAAGGTGCTGGCAAAGGAGCCGATCGAGACTGCTGCGGCCAAAAGCTACGTGGTCTTCGACCCCCTGGGCGTCATCCTGGGTGTCATGCCCTGGAATTTTCCTTTCTGGCAGGTGGTTCGCTGGGCCGTGCCCGCCCTTGCGGCAGGAAATGTCTGCCTGCTAAAGCATGCGTCCAATGTTCCGCTAACGGCAATCGAGATGGAGAAGATTTTCCGGGAAGCCGGTTTTCCGGAATACGTCTTCCAGACCCTTTTGATCGGTCCCCGGAGCGCCGAAGTCCTCATAGAACAGGACCTGATCGAAGGGGTCTCCCTTACCGGAAGCTTTACGGCCGGAGCAGCCATTGGGGCGCTCGCCGGGGGGAAACTAAAAAAGACGGTCCTCGAACTCGGGGGCTCGGACCCGTTTATGGTCTTTGAGGATGCCGACCTGGATAAGGCCGCCCGGGCAGCCGTAAGGTCCCGGATGGCCAACGCCGGTCAAAGCTGCATTGCCGCCAAAAGGTTTATCGTTGCCGAACCGGTTTTCGATGCGTTCCGGGAAAAATTTATCGAAGCGCTAAAAGGGCTCAAAATGGGAGATCCCCTCGATAGCGCCACCGACCTGGGACCGGTTGCGAGGAAAGAATTTCTAAATATCCTCGAAAATCAACTGGGCGATGCTCTGCAAAAGGGGGCAACGGTCTTTAGAGGCGCCGAGCCGCCCGGGCAGGGTTATTTTTTTCCCCCCGCGGTTCTAACCGGCCTCACCCCGGACATGGTCGTGCTGCGGGAGGAGGTCTTCGGGCCGATAGCCGCTCTGGCCGTATCAGGCAGCGAGGCGGAAATGATCCGCATGGCCAACGGAACCCAATTCGGCCTGGGGGCTGCGATCTGGACCCGCGACGTCGAAAAGGCTCAAAAACTTGCCCGGGAAATCGACGCGGGTTTTGTGGCCATAAACTGTATCGTCAAATCCGATCCGCGCCTTCCCTTCGGGGGGGTAAAAAAATCGGGATTTGGAAGAGAGCTTTCCCATTATGGGCTTAAGGAGTTCGTAAATATAAAGACTGTCATGGTCGGAAAATGATCGACCACTACCCACGTGCCCTCGGGAGCGCATGAAGACATCGGAACTCGCGCTGTTCGTCCGCCCTTTACCCCTTAACGGAGACGCGCAAGAAGGGGCCTGGCTCAATCGCCCCCCTTTTTTCCAAAGGGGGGTTGGGGGGATTTCGATTCTGTTCGTACAGCACGGAGTAAACTCCCTTCCTGTTCTTAATCCCATGCTCTTTTAAGATACAAGGTTGGGCTAAGCGCAGCGCAGCCCGGCATGAACTTTTCCAGACAGAAGGAGCTCTTATGGTAATAGGCGCATCGACGATTCCGACTCCCTCCCGCATGAAACTCTTTATGGCGCTCTCACGAACTCCGCACGGGGTTCTCGACATGGCCACCCCGGCCCTTGCGGCTCTTTTCTGGCTCGGCGCGATTCCATCGGCCTTCGTTGTGGTGATCGGTCTCATTACGGCGTTTGCCGGCTATACTGCGGTATATGCCCTAAATGACCTCGTCGATTATCGAACGGACCGGCGAAAAATAAAGGAGTGCGGCGAGCTAAAGTGTTCGGCGGGAGACCTTGACGCTGTCTTTGTGCGCCATCCGCTTGCGCTGGGCATGCTAAGCCTTAAGGAAGGGATCGTGTGGACGGCGGCCTGGGGGGCGCTCGCACTTTTTGGCGCCTGGCTTCTTAGTCCGGCCTGCGCGCTCATCTTTATCCTCGGCTGCGTCGCGGAAACGATTTACTGCCTGATGCTAAAGCTTAGCTGGACAAGGGCGCTGGTGAGCGGGGCGGTAAAGAGCGCAGGGGGGCTCGCCGCCATTTACGCCGTTTCGCCAAAAACGTCCGCGCCTTTTTTGATCGGGTTTTTTCTGTGGTTTTTCTTCTGGGAAATCGGCGCCCAAAACGTTCCAAACGATTGGAGCGACCTGGAAGAGGACGTGCGGATGGGGGCTGCGACCATCCCTGTGAGATTTGGCTCCGATGGGGCGGCCCGAATCGTTATGGGGTGCGTGGGGATTTCCGTATTCATGAGCTTGGTTCTTTTCTGGCTAACGCCCGCCCACCTGAGCGCTTTCTATTTTGCGGGGTCGATTCCGGCGGCTCTTTTCCTGCTTCTTCTGCCCGCCTGGAAGCTCCATTGCGCAAAGACCGGCGAGCAGGCTTCCACGCTGTTTAACTGGGCCAGCTATTACCCCCTTACCATGTTTATCGTGATCCTGCTTAGCGCGGTTATATGAGGGCAGTGAAGAGTGAAGAGTGAGTAGCTCCGGCTGGTGGCTTGATGGGGTGTTTTCTCGGAACGCGCCCTTTGAAGCAGTGGAAGATTTGAAGAGCAGAGGGCAGCCATGAGCGAACCGGTGAAAAAGAGAGCAACCTACGAAGACCTTTACAGTATTCCCGAAAACACGACCGGAGAGATCCTCGACGGAGAGCTGCTTGTCCATCCGAGACCGTCGAGAAGGCACATCCATGCCGCCTCCGCTTTGGACAAAACAATAGGCCCTCCCTATCAATTCGGTCGAGAAGGCGGCCCCGGTGGATGGATTATACATGTCGAGCCGGAGATTCAATTGGGCGAACACACCATCGTCCCCGACCTGGCCGGATGGAAGAAGGAAAGATTTATATGGGAAGAAGACCAAAATTCGATCTCGGTAACGCCCGATTGGATTTGCGAAATTCTCTCTCCGTCCACCTCCCAGATCGACAAAATGAAAAAGATGCCGATTTATGCCGATCATGGACTCGGGTATTTATGGCTGCTGGACCCGATTGCAAAAATCCTCCACACCTACAGACTCAAATCGAACGGATGGATTTCCTTGGCCCGTTTTCGTGGAGATGACAAGGTGCGGTCTGAACCTTTTCAGGAAATCGAGTTCGACCTCGGGGATTTGTGGCCCAAGTTGGAGTCAAGTAGCGGGTTGCCATAACGTTACAACCCGGACGCTGATGCTCTACCAGGCCCAGGTTGCGGGCCGTTTCAGACGATTCGAATCGATTTGCCCCCTTCGCAAAACCGTCGATAATCCGGAAAGACGATCTTTGATAAGCGAGCCAAAGCTTTGATTTCCGAACTCCCCGCAAGGTGGCTCCCTTTGTGTAAAAATCAAGATTTTTGACACAAAGGAGGGCCGCCTTTCAGGAAAACAAAAAACGCTTGCAACTGCCCAAGGTTGACTTTATAGTAAAATTTCTATATATATAATGAGGGCTGTCTTTTGGTTGATCTTGAAACGCCGGTGTTGCGTCCCTTGGTCTGGCTGGGAAGTTCAAAAAAGAATCTTCTGTCCTTTCCGTCAGAAGCGCAAGAGCTCATGGGCGATGAGCTGCAATTGATCCAATTCGGCGGAATGCCAAAGGACGCCAAGTTGTTCAGGGGGGTTGGCAGCGGCGTTATCGAAATTGCCCTGCGGTATGACTCCGATGGTTACCGCACGGTTGTCGCGGTGCAGCTTGGAACGAAAATTTATGTCCTTCATGCCTTTCAGAAGAAATCCAAGAAAGGCATTGCAACGCCGCAGCAGGATATTGATTTGATCAAGCAGAGATACACGGAAGCAAAGGAGCTTGCGGAAAATGAAAACTAACGATCAAAGAGAAACCGAATTTGAAGAAGGCTCCGGCAACGTTTATGCGGATTTGGGGCTTGAGGATGCGGACGAGCTTTTCGCACGGGCGCAACTGGGATTCCATGTCTATAGAATTCTCAAAGATAAGGGGCTTAAACAACGGGAAATTGCCAAGTTGCTCGGCATTGCCCAGCCGGACGTGTCCCATTTGATGAACGGGCACTTTAGCCGTTTTACCACGGATAAACTGCTCGATTTTTTCAAGCGGCTTGACCAAAAAATCTCGATTCAGATCAGCCAGCACAAACGCGGTGAACCATATCAGGAAATCGGCCTCGTGCCGTAAGCAAAAGGCTTACCTCCAAAGCCGTTCAAACCGCGCCGGATTTATCGCCGTGTAAATGACGGTATGCCAGATGTCGCGGTGCCCGCGGTAGCCTGAACAAGCCGCAAGTCTAAGCCTCGCGCTGTGCCGGAAATCCAGATTTTTGACACCAAAATCCGTGCCTGTGATATCAAGGGCTTGGCTGTGTCATAAATTAGGGACAAAAGACAACATGAAAATAGGCTATGCGCGGGTCTCAACCGATGACCAAAACCCCGACTTGCAATTGACGGCTTTGAAGCGGGCAGGGTGCGGCAAGATATTCACCGACAAGACCACGGGCACGAACACCAAATGGCCAGCGCTGGGAAAATGCCTTAAGGCTCTCAAGGCAGGTGACGTGCTGACGGTCTGGAAGCTTGACCGGCTGGGCCGGTCGCTGCGTGACCTCATCGCCCTGCTGGATGATCTGAAAGCGCTGGGCGCGGCCTTCCGGTCGCTGACCGAGGCTATCGACACGGAAACGCCCACGGGCCGCGCCATGTGGCAAATGGTCGGCATTCTCGCGGAGCTTGAACGGTCGTTGATCCAAGAGCGGACAAAGGCGGGCCGCGCGGCGGCTATGGCTCGTGGGGTGCGGATGGGCCGCAAGCGCCTGCTATCCGCGCAACAAGTCGCGTCCACGCCCGCAAGCTGATAGGGCAGGGGGAAGGCCCTGACAATGTGGCTCAATCGCTCAACGTCTCGCGGCGAACGCTTTACAGGGCTTTAGCGGCTCCGAGACTTTGAGAAAAAGCAGAGTGTTTTTGACGTATGGCTGGGGAAGGAGGTTTTTTGAATGGAGCTTCTTGGCACTCACAAAGTGAGTTTTGATGGAATTAGGTCATTAGCAATCCAATGCCATTCACTTGCTCTATCCGCATATCATCTACTTTTAGGCAGCACTCACAAGGATAAAGAAGGTAGGAGCAAACGCATATATGAAGAGCTGTTTACGGCTAAGTTGTTAGCTCTAGCCATAGTGATTAGAACCACGTTCTACCAAGGTAGTTCATCTGATACTACCTCTAGCTATATCATACACAGCGGATTTTTATACCGGTATAATGGAGATGATGAAAAGTCTGACATATTTACTATCAAGGATGTATGTGACAAGATAATTCATGCTGAAGAAGTATCTATGTTTTTGGAAGATGGAGTTCCAAATCCAACTACAACTCTACTTGGTGCGTACCAGAAGCATAAGTGGGAGCTAACTTTTTCCGTAAGCCTATTTTGCGAAGGCGTACTGAACTGGCTTCAAGATCTTCAGAAAGCAGAAGAGGAAGCAAATACAGGGCTGAAAAGAAAAAGCACAAATCCAGAAACGCCTACAGAATAACTGGACAGTTGACATCAGATACCGTATCAGTAATTAGTTTTCGTTTTGTACTTCGATATGCGAAAAAAAATCCTACAAAAGCCGCTATCTCTATGGAGAAGAAATACAGAGCGGGAAAGTCATGTTCAGGCTTAATGAATTCTAGCACTGCTACCACTAAACCCAATATCCCTAAACACAATAACGCCGATAGGTAGTAGTATAAATCAACTTCCATATTACGTTTCTTCCAGTCCTGAGGTGTGAACCGATGTACAAACAGTGGATATAGGAAGAAACCAATAAGTGGTAAAATAGTAAAAAGCCCCAGTGGAATAACAGTAAAAAAAACCTTTTGATTTTTACTTAAATGTTTCTCTTCAACGGTTCGCCTTGCCGCTTTTATCTGGTCTGCTATAGGAACCACAATTTCTTTTTTATAGTCCCCTCGTCTTTTTAATTCTGAAATTGCTTCTTTGATCGTTTCATCGGCATAAGAATCCTTATCGAAATAAATTATTCTAACTAGTTCTTTCGTATCCATTTTTTGAAAGTGGGATTTTAAATAGTCAATATTCATTCTTGCTGTCCTTCAATCGACCATTTTTTAAGCTCTTATCGGGTGGCCTCGTTAACTGGACACTTTACAACACTGTACGTAATAAATGCCAGTTCTTTTCAAAAAGTATAAGGTTGCACGGTCTAACGGTTGGCAGGTGATTAGGTTGTTTTTTCGCTTTTCGCTTTTCGCTTTTCGCTTTTCGCTTTTCGCTTTTCGCTTTTCGCTTTTCGCTTTTCGCTTTTCGCTTCTCGCTTCTCGCTCCCCGCTTCTCGCTCCCCGCCCCTTCTTCCCTCTTCACCGCTCCCTGTTCCTGTCGATTTCATACCTTACGGCCGTTCCCAGTTTCTCCAGTATGTAGGGCTTTTTTACATAGGCGCCGGCGCCCAGCGCCTGGGCTCTTGTCACCCGTTCGGTCTCCGAAAAACCGCTCACAATGATCGCCTTCTGGCCGGGGTGAAGCTCGAGTATCCTGCTATAGGTGGCCAGACCATCCATGCCGTGGTCCATGATCATGTCGAGGACCACCAGGTCGGCCCCGTTTTGCTTTAGATGCTCCACGGCTTGTTCCCCGCTTTGAACACCCGTAACCGAGTAATCGAGTTTCTTCAGCATGAGGCAGGCCAGTTCCAGTTGCTCTTTCACATCATCTACGACCAGGATGGATTCGCCCCTTCCCCTGTACTCGGCAGCCGATGCCGATGCCTTTTCCAGGGCCTTTTCTTCCCGTGTTACAGGAAAATACAGGGTGAACGTCGTTCCTTTTCCTTGGGCACTCTCGACATTGATATAGCCCAGATGATCTTTTACCGTTCCCCACACCACGGCAAGACCCAGGCCCGTTCCACTCCTTCCCATCACCTTCTTTGTGTAAAACGGCTCGAAGATGCGCTTTAGATCGTCGGCCGCTATACCCTCCCCGGTGTCGGAGATGGTGAACACGACATAGTCCCCGGCCTTTACCTCATCGTATCCCGATACAGGTTTATCCAGATATTTGTTCCTTGTGCTCATTTTTATCGCGCCGCCTGCAGCCATGGCTTCCACGGCATTGTTAACCAGGTTCAGGATCGATTTCTCCAGGTGAACCGAGGAGCCGGAAAGGTTTAGCAAGTCAGCCTCCAGGTCCGCCTCGATCGATACGGCGAGGTTGTTGGCAAAGATCGCGGCAAATTCCGGGGAGTTTCGACAATCGAGTATGATCTTATTGAGGTTTAAGACCCCACGGTTGGATACGCCTCGTCGAGCCAGGGTCAAAAGGTCCTGAACGATAGCTGCGGCTCTTTGCCCTCCCTTTAAAATCTTCTGGGCCTTCGCTCTTGACGGGGAGGACTCGTCCAAATCGAGCGTCAGAAGCTCCGAGTACCCTACCACAACACCCAGGACGTTGTTTAGATCGTGGGCCACGCCCCCGGCAAGCGTTCCCAGCGCCTCCATCTTTTCTGCCCGCTGTAGCCTCTCCTCCAATATCTTTCGGTCATGTTCTGCCTGCTTCTCCTTGGTGATATCCCGTATAAGGACCTGGATGAGCCCCATATTTTCCAGCTGGATGTAGTTGAGGGAAACCTCGGCGTCGAAAGGGACCCCATTTTTTCTGATATGTTGCCAATAGAAGCGTTGAGGATTTCCTTCAACCGTGGCGCTTAGCAACTCGTGACCTTTTTCCTTTGAATTTCTCCCGTCGGGCTGTGTGGGAAAGCTGAGATCCCACGGGGTGCGCCCCGTAATGTCTTCGACCTGTTCGCACCCGAAAAGGCCGAGGGCCGTCTGGTTGCACTCTATAAACGATCCTTGCGGAGTTAAGATGAGAGCGCCGTCATTAGCCCCCTCGAAAAGTGTGTGATATCGCTTCTCGGCTTCCCGCAGTCCTTCCTCGGCCTGCTTTCGTTCCGTAATGTCTCGTACAACTGCGAGTATGCGATTTTGCCCGCTGATCTCGGCGCTCTTTAAGGACACCTCCGCCCGGAAAGTCTCTCCATTATTCTTTCGAGCCTGCCATTCAAAAACCTGGGGCCCTTCCTCGACTGTCTTCCGGAGCCACTGCTGAGCCTCCGCTTGCGAGTAGGGGCTGACGCCGAGACTGGCGTCAGTAATAAGGGTCGACCGCCAGGGTTCTTCGCGACTGAAGCCGTAGAGTTTGAGCGTGGAATCGTTAACATCGAGGACGGCGCCGGTGTCGGCATCATGAATGAAGATGGCGTCGTTTACGGCGTTAAATATTTCCCTGTAGTTGCGCTCGCTTTGCTGCAGAGCCTCTTCCGCCTTTTTGCGATCGGTGATATCCTGGATGACTCCGAACACTCTTTCTCCCTCGGGGTCGTATTCGGCTATGGAATGGATATCGATGATCTGCCTGTCGGCAGGTCTTAGGATTTTAAACTCGACGTTATACGGTTCGCCTCTTTCTATCAGCCCTCTTAGCGCCCTATCGAGCATTTTGCGATACTCGGGCAGTGGAATTTGCTTCACTTCGGCCAGGGACCACTCGCTTCCTTCCACGCCGTAAATGATCCTGGCGCCTTCGGAGCCCACTATTTCATTACTTCCCGTCTTTAACTCCCAATTGCCCAGGCGGGCCGCCACTTCAGCCCTCTTAAGGCTCTTTTCGCTAAGCCTTAGTTTCTCTTCCGCCCGCTTTCTCTCGGTGATGTCATTTCCCACACAGAGAACTTCGGCAACCTGTCCATTTTTATAACGGATAGGTATATTGGTCCAGGCTATCCAGACCCTTTCGCCGTTTCGGCGCATATTTTCGCTAATGTTGCAGTTGTATGTGACCGGGTCCCGCGCAATGTTGGCTATAAGAGAGGCAAGGTCGCGCCCGGTGCTCTCGATGGCTGGAACAATGGCGCCCACCAGGCTTTTGCCCAATATCTCCTTTGTCGTGTAGTCAAAGAAGCTACGAGCGAATTCATTGAAAAAGGTCGCCTTGCCAAGGCTGTCCATTCTGATGATAATGCTGTTGGCGTTTTCAACGAGTTCCCGGTATTGTTTTTCACTTCCCTTTAATGCGTCCAATGTGAGCTGGAGTTGTGATGTCTTGGCGGCCACACTTTTACGAAGGCTATAGATCCACAAGACTAAAAACAGAATGGCAAAAGCTGTAACACGAGATAAGTACAACAAGTATTGCATGTAGGCATGACTTATGCCAACGAATGAACCCATCCACTTCCTATTGATGTCCGAGTATTTCGCGGGGGAAATTTTAGAAAACCCGTCATCGATGAGGTTTAGAAGATCTAGCTTTCCCTTTGCCACAGCCCGGTGGAATTGCCCCGAGTAAAGGGGTGGAGAGCGTCTGTATTTGTTTGCGACATTCATCTTGTTAAGATAGTAGAGAGCGGGTGGCTCATCCATGCAAAACACCCTGATCTCCTTAGAGACCGAGGCTTTTATGATGTCTTGGAAGGTTGGATACTCTTTTAGCGTGGTAATGCCGTGATCTTTCAGGTACTCGATACACGCGTCGTCTTCCTTGACGCCGATGGTAAAGCCGCGCAGGGAATCGACGCTGCCGATGCCGCTGATATCTTTGTGGAAAAAAATTGGAACCCGTATTGTCGCATAGGGTTTTGAAAAATCGAACCTCTTGGCCCGTGCCCTGGTCAAAAACATCGTATCGATTACGTCCGCCTTGCCTTCTGCAAAGAACTTAAGAGCCTTATCCCAATCCATTCCGGCGAGGTTTACCCCTATCCCGGTCTCTTTTTCCCACAAGCCCCACTGGTCTACCAGGATGCCTTGCAGTTTCCCTTGGGAATCGCGGAAAACATAGGGCGGATAATTATCGTCTACTACGACCGTAATCGCTTTTGGTCTTTGGAACCCGGTTCCATTGCTCGCAAAACATACCGACAGGAGGCAAAAGACAATTGCAGCGGCCAAAGACGTTGCAACAGGTACCCTTTTCCAAGTTCGCATAGTTTATTTCCTCGTAATCCCGATACCTTTTACCAGCGCCCCGGATCGGCACATCCCCACCACGCGCCCCGGCGCCGTCGTGTGGTTGCCTGTCGCCGTTTTGACGCTCTTAAGGACACCGGGATAACACAAGCAAATAATATACCATTTATTCAAGGCTTTTATTGGCATACAGTAGCCTTCGCCATGGTAAGCAGGCATCCTGCCGTTGCGCCCCCCCCTAAAGAAGGAACCATTAGAAAATTCCCAAGCTATTGATGGCCGGTTGATGAAACGAATAAAAAAATATGTGTGACAAATTGTCACCCCTTTCAACGCTTGTATTGCCACATACGATTGGCAAGCCGGGCGGCAACGCGGAGTCTATCATGGCTAGACACGACGACGGCACAAGGGCTGCTTATCTTCAAAATGTTCAGCGCGCTCGCGGAGACAGGCCGCCCATGCCCTTAAGCAGATAGAACGGAGTGGAGGCCCCTACGAAGTGGCAAAATCCCTCAATGTCTTGCGCCGGACGCTTTACGGGGCATTGTCTATGCCTGCTTTAGCGCGTGCCCCGAAAACTTTTCCAGGCTATAATAGTATTATGAAACCTATTTATAGCGATCATACCCGTCTTGACGAGCGGAGTTTAGCCCTGCATCGGTTCATTGCCGGGAAGATACGGGCCAACCCTGCCTTGTTGGACAAGGCGCGGGCAAATTTGCGCCGATGGCAGGAATCCGACGACAGTCCATCGCTTGCTTTCGCAGAGTGGGCGCAAATTCTTACTGGCCCTGTCGATCAAGTGGCGCAATTTTTGGTAGAACGCTCCGAGCGGGCGTTACGTTTGCGCCAGTCCAGCCCGTTTTGCGGTATTCTCACAGAAGCCGAACGCAGAGCCGTTTATGAATCGCACTCAACTCGAACATATCATCCGCGCCGCGAGCAACATTGCGGCTGATTCCGAGATTGTGGTCATCGGAAGTCGGGCTATCCATGCGCAGGATAGTATGAACCTCCCGCCGATTGTTTTTCAATCGGAGGAAGCCGATGTGTACCCGCGCAATTATCCTGAACGGGCCGAAGACATCGACGCCGCTATCGGTGAGCTTTCGCCGTTTCATGAAATGCATGGCTATTACGCTCATGGCGTTTCCCCGGAAACGGCCAGGCTTCCTGAAGGGTGGGAGCACCGCCTTATTCGTCTTTCGAGTTCGAATACCGGCGGGGCGACCGGCTTTTGCCTGGATGTGCACGACCTTGTGCTTTCCAAATATGCGGCGAGCCGTGAGAAGGACAGGGAGTTTAATCGGGCTGTGGTACGGTATGGAGGCGTTGGCAAGAAAATGCTTTTGACGCTCGTGCGCTCAATGCCGGTTGATGACGACAGGAAGGAAATTATCGTGAGAGAAATGGCCGTAAGGCCGAACCCCGGAAAAAACGATGATGATCCCGGAGGGATCAAAGCCATTAGCCGGGGGTTGAGGGCGTAAGGCCGATATCCCCGGGAAATGGGCGTA
>JARLHO010000140.1 GCA_031292215.1 Syntrophobacteraceae bacterium
CACGAGCCTCGCGTTGGAGACCTTCAACGGCCCGTCTTTATCCTCTTGGAAGGCCCGATCGAATGCATGCAGGTAGATGTTTGCCGGAAGAGGCGAGGTCCCGCCTCCCCGGGGTGTACCTTTGCGCGGTTTTGTAATTTTCTTGCCCCCCGTCCTGGTCCGTTTCAACCACCTCGCATTCAAGCCAAAGCCGAATCGGTTTGAGGATCGACCTATCGACGGCTTATCCTGGCGTACCAAAGCCCACAGAATTTGCGGACGAGGTGGCGTATTAGGTCCGAGATACGGCCGATACCGGTTCTGTTCGATGATTGCTTTTGCCTTTCTGATTGTCCGGTAAAGATAATGATCGATCTTCCTTACCCCCGCGATGACTATTCCTCTTCTCGTTGCCGTTTCTATTGCCGCCTCTATGTGCCGCTTCGGGTTTCCGTTTTGCGGTCCACGGTTACCCGGTGTTACAATACCCCTGCCCGGGAAAGGATCGCTTTCCGGCGAATCTGCAACGCACAGTCGTGATCGACTAATAAGGAATCGGAAATGCACTCACCACTCACCATATTCATTCTGCTGTTGGGGCCGCTGTTTTCATGCTGTTATACTCGCTGTTTATACGCTGTTATTGTCGCTGTTACCTCGCTGTTTTTTAGAAAAATCAACCCTACATTATCCAATTACTTCAGCATCTTACCGATTCCAAACCGATTTTTTCGCTGTTTTTTCAGCGTGGCGGCATGCGGAGAAATTCCACCGGCGCCCCACGCCGCAATGAAGCTGCTCCTTTATTAGAAAGCATTGACCCGACTCGTGAGAACATCCATGACACTTCCTGCAGATTCGCAAAAACGAAAAAAAGCGCTTTCCCCCGGCGCCGGCTTTCATATTACCGCCCCCGCAGGTTCGGGGAAAACCTTCCTGCTGGTGGCGAGATTTCTTCGCCTCCTTAGCCTTGTCGACCACCCGCGGCATATCCTCGCCCTCACCTTCACCAACAAGGCGGCGGCCGAAATGCGCGAAAGGGTGAGGCACTGGCTCATGAGAGCCAAGGGGTGCTCGCCCCCCGAAAGCGAGTCGGATGCGGAGATGCTCGGTTACGCCTCAAAAGCCCTTACGGCTCACAGCGAACTTGAGGAACTGCTCCTTGCCGGTGAAATTCTCCAAATATGTACTTTTCACTCATTTTGCTACGCGCTTGCCTCCCAGGCGCCCTTCGAGGCCGAAATCGCTCCGGGTTCCACTCTTATCGATGAAAACGAACAGGAGGTGTTCCTGCGCGAAACCATAGAAGAAGCCCTGCGCCAAATTGGTTTGCGAACCGAGCAGGACCCCGCGCGGCGGGCCTTCATGAGTCGGCTGCTTTCCCTCAACAACTCCTGGGGCGCTCTGGCAGACGAAATGAAGGAGCTGGTAAAAAAAAGAGAAACCATTCACGACCTGGTCCAGGCTCTTAGCCGAGACCGGGCGTCCGGCTATCTCGATGCCAGGGTTCGCGAACTCGCCGAAGCGGAACTAGAGGCCGTGAGGGAGGGGTTTTCCGCCTGCGAACTCGGGCGCGGGTGGCCGGATTTTCTAGAAGAGATCGGGCGGCGCGGCGCGGCAGCCGCTCTCACTTTGCCCCCGCTCGTGCCGCAAGCGCAGTGGGAAGATCTTCGGCAGTGGATTTGCCTGGCGGACGCTTTTCTAACCAAAGACGGTAAAGTCAGAAAGCAACTCGGGCCAAAGTCCGGCTTCTACTCCGGGTTTGCCGCTTCCAAATGGGGGGATGCCCTCTTTTGCCTCCCCTCCGAAACCGTTCGACGCCTCGACCTGCTCCGCCGTCTCCCGGCCCACGACACCCCCGTAACCGACCCCGATACCCTCTGGGACCTGGTGGTCTTGCTCCATGCCGTTCTCGAAATCTATGACGCAAGGCGTATGGCCAAACGGGCGCTCGATTTTTCCGCCCTCGAACTGGCGGCCTTGCGCCTCTTTGACGCCGCAGACCCATCCGAGCTCCAGTTGATGCTCGACCGGCAGGTAGCCCACATCCTGGTAGACGAGTTCCAGGATACGAGCCGCGAGCAGTGGGAGCTCCTCCAAAAGCTTTGCGCCGGCTGGTCCGAAGGCGATGGGCGCACCCTTTTTCTGGTGGGCGACCCCAAACAGTCTATCTACGGGTTTAGAAAGGCCGAAGTACGACTGTTCCTGGCCGCAAGACTGGGGCTGCCCCTGGAAGGGGGCGGCAAGATCGCCATCGAGCCCCTTGTGCTCGACACGAACTTTCGCTCCAGCCCCCGACTTATCCAATGGTGCAACAGCGTTTTCGAAACAACGGTCATGGCTGACCCCAAACCCGAGTTTGACGAGGTGGAATTCACTGCCGCCCTGCCGCCCGCCCTGGCGTCTTCCGCCAACCTGTCGCCCATCGAGCTTATCCTCTTCCTCGAATGGCCCGACAGGGCAAGCGCAAGGATAAGGGAGGCTCGCTGGCTGGCAGGAAGGCTCGCCCGGCAGGTCGAAGAAAACTCCACCTCCCAAACGGCCATACTGCTTTTTTCGCGCACCCATTTGCCCGTCTACCTCGAAGCGCTCCGGGAGCAAAATGTCCCGGTTCAGGTCAAGGACGGCTTAAAACTCCACGAAAGGCCGGAAGTTTTCTACCTCTGGCAGCTTTGCCGCGCGATAGTGCTTCCTCACGACGACCTTGCCTGGGCGGCCCAGCTAAGAAGTCCCTGGTTTAGCCTGGACTTTGAGGGGATTTACGCCGTATCGCAGGAAAAACCCGTCCTGTGGGCGGAGAAAATCCTGGCCTTCTCCGAACGCGACCCAACCGCTGCCCGGCTCCGCGAAGCCCTTGCCGGCGCATGGCGAAGTGTTGGCCACGAACCCCTTGCCAACGTGGTCGAATCCGCATGGCTAGACCTTGACGGCGCCCACATTGCCGTTTCACAGTGGGGGAGCCGCGGCCTTAACTGCTGCCGCCGGTTTCTCCGGTTGATCGAAGAAGCCGAGCAGGGCGAACCGCTCCGCACTCTGGCCCGGCTCGAACAGTTGCTGCAAAAGGCTTTTGAACCGGTCGATCCCGACACGGCCCTATCCAATATCGTTCTTTCAACCATACACGGCGCCAAGGGGCTCGAATTTGACTCCGTTTTCATCCCCTTTATGGATTGGGACCCGGAAAGCGGCAGAAACGACCTTCCTCCGCCCTATATGCTTGAGCGCTCACCGGTTTCGGGCGACTACCTCCTGGCGCCCAGGCCCCCGCGGCTGAGCGGAGAAAAAAACCCTCTCTACGACTTGCTCCGAAGGCTACGGGCAAGGCGGCAGTTGGGGGAAGCAAGGAGGCTTCTTTATGTCGCGGTAACGCGCGCCCGGGCAAATCTCGTTATGAGCGGACTGGTCAAAAGGAAATCCAAGGCCTTTTCGACTCTGGCCGAGAGTCCCATGGGCTGGCTCGGAAAACATTACGATATCGATCGAATCTGCAAAATAGACCGCATTGATTGTGGCGACCAACACGTGGACCCTGGCGCGATTCTATCCGCGACAACCGGCGCGCTGTTTCCCGATGGCTTCCTTGTCGATTGCGAACCCTGCCCTCCCGCCCGAAAACCGCTTGCAGCCGAGGGCGCCCTAAGGCCCGAATTTCTCCCTGCCCATTTCCAGCCGGAAAAGCCTCTTTTTACCGTCATCTCGCCATCTGCACCGCTCCAAGCACCTCCCGCAAGGCCTGCCCCACCCCCGGCAAATCCTCCGCAAACCCCGAGCACCGCCCCCTTACCCCCATCCATTCGGGGCACGATCGTTCACCGGCTCCTGGCCTGCTTTGGCAAAAACAAGATACTTCCCTCGCTTGCAAGTGTCAGCGCCGCCATCAATCGCTTGGGCGCCGGCGCACCTCAGTCTTTGGAAATGGCCGGGGAAGCCATTTGCGAAGTAAAATCCTGCCTGAGCGATCCCTGGCTTGCGGCCCTATACGAACGAAGCCCCAAAGTCGAATGGCCCGTGGAATGCGTGCACGTGCGAAATGTCCTCTATTCGGGCGTAATCGATCTTGCCGCCGAAATCGAAGGCAAATGGATCCTGGTGGATTTTAAAACATCCAGGCCTGCGGAAGGTGAGCCAATGGAAGACTTCCTGGCAAGGGAAATGGAAACGCACAGCCATCAGATGGTTGCATACCGCGAAATAGTCGCTAAGCTCGCCCCCCCCGGTCCCGCCGGCGTGGACGCCTTCCTGTACTGGACGGCGCTGCGCCAAAGGAGACAATGCACGGGCAGCAATGGAGCCTAAGCCGCTCTATTCGACGATATACGTCGCGCAGGCGTCCTCGGATTCCCACGCCGTTACGCTGTAGAGCCGCCGGGCGTCCGTATCGAGCCGTTTTGAGAGTTTTTCGAAAAGGAATCGGCAAATGTTTTCCGAAGACGGATTGTCCGTTGAAAAGGCGGGGAGCTCGTTTAGATACCTGTGGTCCATTTCTTCAAGGATCGCTCTCACCTCCGCTTTTACTTCGCCGAAATCCACGACTATGCCGTTATTTTGAAGCGATTTGCCTCGCAGGACCACTTCCACCTTCCAGTTATGGCCGTGAAGGTTTTCGCACTTACCCCGAAACTCCCTGAGGTTATGCGCTGCGGCAAAATTGCTGATTACTTTTAATTCAAAAAAACCCTGCTCCAAGGAAAATCTCCTTTCGACCACTTGGTTTACCGCCGTCCAGGCGACGCTATCGACGTTTTATCCGACATAACCAACAGGTCGGTTTTTGTCAAACTCAAACCGGCTGGGTCATTGGATTTCGCTCCGGCCGGACCGGGGAAAATAGCGCTGGTCCATAATTTGTCCGCAACGGAAATGTTCGCCCGGCCAAAAAAACCGGGCCAAAAGGTGTGGGGAGGTGAAATCGACAAAAACCAGACGAGCCCTCCAGGCAATTCTATTGACTCGAAAGCCCGTTTCAGTTAAATATTACTTCTTCAAGGCGGTGTAGCTCAGGTGGTAGAGCATACGGCTCATATCCGTAGCGTCCGGGGTTCGAAACCCTGCACCGCCAATCCTCGAAGTGGTTCCAACCACTTATCGGTTTTTAAGCCCTTGCGATGACCTCACAGGCACACTTTCAGGTGACACCGTGAGGTCATCGCGTGGCAACCTGGCGCAAATCCAAAAATCCTTCCCATTTGGTCCGTGGACAATATTTCCATCCTCGATGCGATCCTTTATCCCCGACATGGGTAGTTCCTCGAAAGCTTGTCAACCATGAGAAGAAGCTTCCAACAAGGAACCCTTAAAGGTCATCCTCATGTAAGCCGGCCATCTTCAAAAGATGGTTAAGCAGACCGGGCTTGAGGAGTTCCTCGAATGTTTCACCTTGGGTCGCGCAGCCGGGAATCGATGGCGCTTCCGCCCAACCCCCCTCTTCCCCCGCTTCATGCACGACGACTTTTAGCTTCATGTTTGATCCTTTCGCTTTTTAAAAGTCATTTTTCGAGGAACAGAAATTCGACATGATCAATCATGCCGTAACCTCACTTTCCTCGATAGCTCATCGCCATTTTGGTCTTTTTCCCGCGATCGATGGCAACGGGCGCCCCCACCTTCATAAACGAGGCGCCAAGGCCGGCCGCTCCTTCATCTGAGGGTATGCGCTCCTTTTCACCGGCATGGGTAGTATCCTCTAAGGTTGTCAATCGTCCCCAAAAGGTTTCCGACATGGAGGCTTAAAGATCATACTCATTTTAACCGGCCATCTTCACGAAATGATCGGGAGGCCGGGAGGCAGCGCGGGTCGATTCAAGCCCCCAAAAATTGCCTTGACTGTTGAGTCCCGGCCCTCCACTCCCTCCCGAAAACGATTTTCTCTTTAAAAATGAATTGGTTCCATCCCCAAGACAACCTTTTTCTCTTGAAAACCGGGCGATAATCCATTAAAAATTTATGGATATTCGATACATTAAACAATCCTGGCCCCCTGGCGGATTCCCCGGCTGAACGGCGTTAAGGAAAGGAAGAGTTTCATGACTTTGACCAAGGCTCAGATAGTTGAAAACCTGTTTGCCCAAAACATTTTTACGAAAACCGAATCGGCCGAGATTATCGACACCCTTTTTGAAATTATGAAAAATACTTTGGAAAAAGGTGAAGACGTATTGATAAGCGGGTTTGGAAAATTTAGTGTTAAAGGGAAAAATCAGCGCCGGGGACGCAATCCCCAGACAGGTGACCCGATCATACTCTCCCCCCGCAGCGTGGTGACCTTCAAGTGTTCCGGCGTCCTTAGAGAGAAAATCAACGAACACGGATAATTTTAAGCCGAAAGGATAGGTTCGTGGAAAGAGGATCACCCTTTGAAACGGGCACATCCTCGGAGGGCGAACTCCTCGTTAGCTTTAAGGCGCCTATCACCTTCGAAAATGCCGCCGAAATTTGGGAAGGCGCAAACAACCTCATCGCTCAAAACAGTAATGGCTCCTTTGTCCTGGACCTTTCGAGGGTCACGAGGATGGACAGCGCGGGCGTGGCTTTTTTGCGCCTGTTTCAACGCCTTTGCCGCCGCAGGGGCGTCCGATTCCGCATCCAATCGGCTCCTCCTTCCATTGAGCGCTTTCTGGATTTTTTCGAGCGCGACGAGCCGGCGCAGGGGCCACCCTCACCGCCCAAGGGGTCCCCGGTGGCCCGCTTGGGCGCCTTCCTTGTCGGCCGGGCAGCCGAATTACAAGAATTCGCAGACTTTTGCCGTTCTTTTTTTTCCGTTGCCGCCCGCGCCCTCCGGCGACCCGGGCGGTTCCGCTGGCGTGAGAGCCTCTACTATCTCCAACTGGCCGGCGCCGATGCCATGACCATATTGTTTCTCATTACTTTGCTTCTCGGCGTGGTCATGGCTTTTCAGGCGGCTATCCAACTGAAGCAATTCGGCGCCAACATCTTTGTTGCCGACCTGGTCAGTCTCGCACTGGCCCGTGAACTTGCCCCCGTCTTTACCGCCATGCTCCTTGCCGGACGATCGAGCTCGTTTTTTGCCGCCGAAATCGGTTCCATGAAAGTTGGCGAGGAACTCGACGCCCTCGCCGTAATGGGATTTAACCTGACCGAATTCATAACCTTGCCCAAAGTCCTGGCGCTCATGATCGTAGCTCCTCTTTTGACAATGTGGGCCAATTTTGCCGGAATCATCGGGGCAATCGGAGTCTGCGGCGTCTCCTTGGATATCACGCCTTACGCATTCCTCCATGAAGTCTTCACCGCCGTTACCTTTGGCGACATTGCCGGCGGGCTTCTAAAAGCCGAGGTCTTTGCTACCCTCATAGCCCTTGTGGGCTGCTTTCGCGGTTTCCAGACAACCATGGGCGCCGACTCCGTCGGACGCCAGACCACCGCCGCGGTTGTAAGCGGACTCTTCCTGATCATTTTTTCCGACGCAATTCTGACTGTCCTTTTCTATCTGCTGGGCTGGTAAATTACCTGGCGCCCGCCGCTTCTTGCGCCTGGCGCAAATTCTTCGGTGCAAAGATTGCCCCCAGTCATTATATTCACGGAACCCGGTCATATTGGCCCCTGTGACATTGTAGCGCCCAACCTGGTTTTGACCGGAGGGAAAAGCGTGACTACACCGACGGCCCCCGAAGATCGCTATGCTCTGTGCGTCCAAAACGTTTCGCTCGGTTACGGAGAAAAGATGATACTGGAAAACATCAACTTTTGCGTCGAACACCGGCAAATCGTGACCGTTTTGGGAGGCAGCGGCTGCGGGAAGACGACTCTTATGAAAGGTCTTGTGGGGCTGCTCGAACCGGCCAAAGGTCGCTTTGAAGTCTATGGAAAGGATATATCCGCTCTCGGCCAGGGCGGCTCTTTTGACTGGGTACGCAAGCGAACCGGCGTGCTATTTCAATCGGGGGCGCTCATCGGCTCCCTTACCCTTGCGGAAAACGTTGCCTTGCCGATCCGGGAGTTCTCAAATGTTCCCGGAGACATGGTAGAGGAGATCGTGGGGTTAAAGCTCGCAATGGTAAGGCTTGGGGGCTATGGCGGCTATTATCCCGCAGAACTTAGCGGAGGCATGAAAAAACGGGCCGGCCTGGCCAGGGCTCTGGCCCTGGACCCGAACATCCTCTTTTGCGATGAGCCCACGGGAGGCCTCGATCCGATCATAGCAGCCCAAATCGATAACCTCCTCCTGGAACTCAACCATCTTCTCGCCATCACGATGGTTGTCATCACTCACGACCTGCCGACCATTATGGCGATATCCGACCGGTCCATCATGCTCGATGCCGATGCCCGCGGCATAATAGCCTCCGGCGCGCCACAGCAGATGGAAAACAGCTCGGATCCGCGAGTCTATGATTTTTTCCACAGACAGGCTCCGCGAGCCCGCCTCTGAGGGGAAGGAAACTTCTTGGCGAGAACCGTTAGCACATTCAAGATAGGCCTTTTCGCCCTCACTTGCATGGCGCTCATAATCGGCACGGCCCTTTGGCTCAAGGCCGCCTTCTGGTTTGAGAAGACAAAAACCTACGCCGCCTATTTCAGTGTCTCGGTAAAAGGACTGCAAAAGGATGCCCCGGTCAACTACCTGGGCGTGCCCATAGGCCGCGTCCAAAAGCTTTCGATCGGTCCGGACGGTCGGCTGATCGAAGTGCTCATGAAACTCAAGGCCGCCTTCCAGGTCGATAGCACCATCTGCGCAAAGCTCCACGTTCAGGGGCTGACCGGCCTTAGCTATCTCGAAATCGACTCGGCCCCCAAAGACATAAACCGCCTCACCCCGAAGTTAACCTTTGTATCCAGGTATCCCGTCATCAAATCCTACCCTTCGGAAATCGATATACTCCAACTGCGCTTTCACGATCTTTACGCCAAATTTATGTCTTTGGATTTACAGGGGCTGACCAACTCATGGGAAAAAACCTCGGGGCTCTTTAACGATATCCTGCTCCAAATCGGCGCACGGTCACCAAAAGGCGGTGATCTCAAAAAAACCCTCGTTTCCTTAAAAAAAGCCTCCCGGAATGCGGAGACCCTCTTTTCGACATTATCCCGTGCCGCCTCGCCCGAGCACGTAAATCAGGCAGTGATAAACCTGCTCGCCACCCTGGCCTCGGCAAAAAAAATTACGGAAAGCCTCCGAAGTCAGCTCGCTGCTCTGCCTCCGGGAACGCTCGAACACATCTCGAACCGGTTTGGCGAAACACTCCAGTCCGGGAAAACCGTTTTTGTAAACCTCGGGAACAAAATCGACAATTCCGCATGGCTCCTGGATGGCGACCTCCGTGAACTAGACACGCTCATTGAGCAATTGCAATCATTTGCCCGAAGCATCAGCCGGCAGCCAAACAGCCTGATATTTCCCGGAAAACAACCCTCGGAACCCTTTGACGGCAAATAAACCGTGGCCGGAGACTGACCACAGGAGACTGCAAGAGCATGACACCCGTACGGAGAAACTCCGCAGCGCCCTTGAGAGATCTAACCGGTGGGGCTTTCCCTCTTCGAGCTCCCCTTCTGACATTTCTTCGACTTCTGTCTTGCCTCTTCTGCCTTCTGCTGCTCCCGGGATGCCTGCAGTCGCTCTTTCCCAAGTCGTCCCCGCCGCAATTCTACCGGATTGACTATCCTTTCCACCCTTCGAGCTGTGCAGAACCTTTCCCCGCAACGGTGCGGATCTGGCCTTTCAACGGCGCCCTCCCCTATGATCGCCAAGAGATGATTGCGACCGCCCCTGGCCTCCAGGTCCGCTTCTCGTCACATTACCAATGGGTCGCCTCTCCCCCGGACATGATTGCAAACGATCTCGTGCGGGATCTCTCTATTGGGAAAGTATTTGAAAATGTTGCGTCCGCAAAGAGTTCCATGGCTGCGGCATACGGTATAAGCGGCCAGCTCTATCGGTTCGACCTCGAAAAAAGAGGCGCCTCCTCTTACGCCTTGCTTGACCTTGAAATCACCCTGTGGCGGGAAAAACCGCGCACCGTTATTTTCCGGAAACATTTCCATTATCAGAGTCCCCCCTTGACATCAAACGGTCCCAGTGAGTTCGCTGCGGCAATCTCGGAACTGGTCTCGCACCTATCAATGGATCTTAGAAACGACCTTTGCACCCTCAGCAAAGACAGCTCGCATCCAGCCGGTGACTGACGTGTTCAACCTGACGTTTGACCTTGCTGTCCTTTTCCATTAACCTCGTTAGATCGTTTATGGCGTAGAGGACTGAACTGTGGCTCCGTCTGAAAGACTTTCCTATCGATTCGAGAGATTCGGTCGTGTAGCGTCGGCACAGATACATCCCGACCTTTCGCGCCGCGGAGAGCTCCTTGCGCCGCTTCGAGGACCTCAGATCCTCCATCAAGATGTTGAAAGCAGCGCAAACAATCTGCTGGATATGTTCGATGGTAAGCTTTGGCAATCGGTCCAGCATCGTCTCGGTGAGTTGCCTGGCCAGGTCGAGAGTGACAGGTACGCCCTGGATGTTGGATTTGGCGATTATGCCTATCAGGCAGCTCTCCAGTTGCCGAATGTCCCCCGTCACTCGCTCCGCCAGGAAATCGAGCACCTCGCCAGGCAGGCGAGCGTTTTCCGAAAGAGCTTTCTTTCGAATTATTTCTATCCTGGTCGTAAAGTCGGGGGGGTCGATAGGGGCGGCCAGAATGCCGCCAAGCCTTGACTGCAACTCGTTGGTAAGCTTTGGAATGTCCTTTGGAAATGCGTTGCCTGTATAGAGTATCCTTTTTCCCCGGTACATCAACTCATCGAGCGTATAGACCAATTCATCCTGGACTTTTTCCTTTCCGCTAAGAAACTCGACTTTTTCAAATAGCAACACGTCACAGCCGGTGCGGAATTTGGCCTTGAAATCATCGATTTTTCCATTTTTTAACGAATAGATCATCTCGTTGGCAAATTGCTCGGCGGTCACGTAGTGGACCCTTACCTCCGGGGCCTCCCTGCGAAGATAGCTGCCCACCGCGTGCGACAGGTGGCTCTTTCCCAGTCCGGTTCTCGAAAGGATATACGCTGAATTGTTATAGAGCTGCTGGCCGCACGCCAGCCCCTTGGCGGTGGCAAACGCCAGTTGATTGGACGTACCCACCACAAATTGGTCGAAGGTGAATCTGGGATTAAAAACCGGTCCGGACCGCTTAATCAAGTCGCTCATTACTATCTGCCTGGGGGCTTCGGCCGCAAGCACCTCGGCCTCTGATTCCTCAGGTGCCGGCGCTGCGCTGAAGATCTCATACTCCAACCGCCGCACCAAAGGGAAATGTTCCCGCACCGTTGTCAGAAGCCTGGCTTCCAGCTTCTCCCGTATCCACTCGATGTGGAACCGGTTCTTACACCCCAGCGACGCCGTCTCGCCTTCCAGCCCCATGAATTCAATCGATGAAACCCAGAGATCGTACTGCCCCTTGGACAGGCACTTTTGAAGCCTCCTCTTGATTTCCTGCCAGATTTGATCCATGCTCTCTTCCCGTCCCCCCCAAAAAATAAAATAAAACCTCATCCAGGGTGGATATGCTCCCACCCTGTCGACTACGCCCTTGTATTAAAAGACACTGCTGCTGAAAGTGAAGCGGAATAAGAAGAATATGTCCCGGAAAGAATTAACCTAGCCCCTTCTTGTGGATATGGGTTTTAGTAAATCTTCCCTGATTCGTCAAAGTTGATCTTCGGAGTTTTGACCGGGAATCATGGAATACGGTTCGAGGAAAAAATAGCTCAACGATGAATGGGTGTTAGCCTTTGCCGCTATCTAAGTCACTGAAACCAAAGGAGACTTTTTAAAGACTTCTTTCCCCTGAATAATCAATGGTCTCCCTCGATCCTATGGGGCATTCGCAAAAGCGTTGGATTTGGCGATCTCGATTTTTCTCTCATTTTCTTAAATTTTTGTAAACGTTACCCCCCCTAGGTACTCCTGCCCAGACGGTGAGTTTTCCGGATCACCTCCTCGGCGTCGCTACATTGGATATAAATAACTGGACGAAAATGGACCAGGGCGGGAAGGTTTCCACGGCCGTGCCGCCGCCTCCACCATGGGCAAGTAATTGCTCGAACAGGCGTCCTCGGCTCTGCTGCACCGCTATCGAGAGGACCAAGGACCTGGAATAGCCACCCTCTTGCAAATCATCACACAGCTCCAGCCAGAGCTTCATCAGTGGATTTTGCAAACTGGAGCGATCTGCGTGCTCCTCCCGGTTTAATCCCGTTTTGGCCGTTTTTCACTCGTCTTGGCCCGGGATTCTTCCCGGAATGGCGGGCAATTCTGCGTCGATAAACAGAGTGGCGTTTTGGCCTTAATCAAGCTGCAAGGCGATCTGCTTGGGAGGGGAAAAAACCCTGTGGCATAGTTTCAGCCAAAATGGCGGGACAGCCTTTCTGGGCATTTTTTAGCGGACGCCGATCAAACCGGGCTGCACAACTATTCCGCTCGCCCAGTTTGTATCCCGGCAACAAGGGGGATAGACCCGATACATCGCTACACACTGACCATCTCAAAAGGAACTGCTCAATCTCCGAGTCTTTGCGAGTGGTCGGACAGTTGCTGTTCAAGACCGATAATGATCAAAAAGCCGGCAAGAAAAAGGGCGCAAACCCCTTGCACCGGATGTGCTCCGATCTGGTCAAAACCAGCCCCACCAACCACAATTCCCGAAACGATCCGAATCATACCGGCCATATCAGCCCTCCTTTACCCACACATTTGTGCAAATTACATTCCAAGTGGCGGCTAAAAACCGGCCCCTCCACGGGAACCATGTCGAAACCATTTCGCCTGGCGACTAAAAACCCGAATTCTGACGACATATCGCAAATATCACGACATCAAATTTCCCGTGACTATCTTTTACTCAAAGACTTTTGTTTACGGATGTTCGAACGGTTTCTCTTATTTCAACTACAAAGGAGCTTGCCATGAAATATGGAGAATTAGGGGGCGGGGTTATGGTGGCGCGCCTCCCGGACGGAAGATGGTCTGCCCCCACATTTATCACTTTGGCGGGAGCTAGCTTCGGTCTCCAGATCGGGGGCGAGGTCAGAAATATTGTCCTGATCTTCAACACCCCTCAAGCTGTTTCCGCTGCGGAAAGGGGAAACCTCAAGCTGGGCGTTGGGGCCCCGGTTGCCGCTGGGCCAGTGGGAGCAGGTTTGGGCGCTAATACCGTGATGCCGGCAGTGGCCATGGCCGAGGATAGACGAATGCGATAGGGGGCAGCCGAGGATATACTCCTGCGGCTGCCCCCGGCAAAAACGGTGAAACAACTGACTTTCAAACAGAATTATTAGTCCAGGTCCAGCTCAGCTTTGCACCGACTACATCTTGCGGCTCCCCGGAAAACCTTGTTCCCGCATTGCGCACAGGTATAGCGGGCCTCCTCATCCTCGATCCACTTCTTTGTTCCAACCTCGCGCCAATGCGGAATCGCCCTCAAAATGACTTTTTTTCCGATCGTCATGGGAAAGTTCTCTATATATTTGCAGGGGAATTCGTCACATTGATGACACCCCGCATACCCCTTGCTTTTCGTGCAGGCTCTGATCTCGCAATTGCGGCAGTGGATGAAGGTTTCCTCAGAGAGGCAACCGCTGCACCTTATATCTTCCACCGTAAGCTTTTCACTGCCAGGGAGAACGCCTTTCCCCGGAATTTCCCCCCTGTAAAGGCTAACCAGCCGCTCTTTGAATTTCAGGTTATTGTCCCGGTCGGCGATAGCAATCGCGCAGACGCCACAGTAGAGACCGCAGGGAGCGGCAAAGTCGGGATTTATAGTCACGATTCCATTTCTCCTTACGCCCCCTCAGCCATGTAAGGCAGACTCGCGGTTGAGGGTTCGAGTTTTTTGAAGATAACTCCGAGCTTTTCCTCAAACTCGCTTTCAGGGCAAATAATTACCTCGCCGGTTTGCCTTATCTTGATTTCTACGTCGCCGGTCTTTTCAAGTTTCCGGCTGATCACCACCCTTACAGGTATACCGATCAAGTCGGCATCCTTTAGCTTTACACCGGCGGACTCACTCCGGTCGTCATATAGGACTTCCCATGCAAGACCGAGTTTCAAGTAGAGTCTTTCAGCCATCGCGACTACCTCGGGCTGGTTTCCGAGTTGAGATAGGATGATTTGGTAGGGGGCGATCGTAACCGGAAACTGCATGCCGCCTTCATCATGCCACTTTTCGATAACCGAGGCCAAAAGCCTTTCCACCCCTATCCCGTAGCATCCCATCACTACCCGGTTGGGCTCCCCGGAGCCGTCGAGAAAGGTTACGTCCATCGAATCCCTGGCCGTGTATTTTGTCCCGAGCTTAAATGTATGGCCCAGTTCAATCCCGCGCCTTATTTGCAAATCGGCCCCGCCGCAGGCCGAGCACCGGTCGCCCTCGCGCACTTCGGAAATGTCGGCTGTCTCCTTTAATTCGAAATCTCGGCCCGGAAGAACATTTTTCAGGTGCATGTCAAGCTCGTTTGCGCCGGCGATATAGAGCGCAGAACCTGTGAGCGAGGAGTCGAAGACCGTTCGGACTCCATCGATTGCGAAAGGCGAAAGAAATCCGGCGTTAAGTCCCATTTCAAAAAGCGTCTTCTCAGGCGCATAGTCGAGATTAACCGCCTTTAGATAATTGGCAAGCTTTGTGGCCGATATGTTGAAATCTCCCCTCACCACCGCCAGCACGAGCTTCCCATCCGCAACATATGCGACTGTCTTTATGAAATTTTCCCCGGAACATCCGAAAAACTCCATCAGGGCGGCGATCGTTTTCACCGAGGGCGTCCCTACCTTCTCCATGGCAGGAGCGGCCCCAACATCCTCGCAGGGTAAACGTTCCGGCTTGATTCCCACGGCTTTTTCAGTGTTTGCGCTATATCCGCAGGCAGGGCATATAACGAAATCGTCCTCTCCACTTGCCGATTCGAGCATAAACTCGTGTGAACCGCTTCCGCCCATGATCCCTGAATCGGCCTCTATGGGCGTGGCATTCAGCCCGCAACGGGCAAATATGCGCAGGTAGGCATTGAATATCTTTGGATAGTAAGCGTCCAGATCTTCAAAATCATGGTGAAAACTGTACGCGTCTTTCATCTGGAACTCGCGAACCCTCAAAAGCCCCGCGCGTGGTCGGGCCTCATCGCGGATTTTAGTCTGAATCTGGTAGAGCATAACCGGCAGATCGCGGTAGGAGCGCACAAACTGCTTTGCCATATCCGTTACTACTTCCTCGTGCGTCATTGCCAGCACGAATTCGCGCTCCCTGCGGTCCTTAAACCGGATGAGTTCATCTCCGATGTTGAAATAACGGCCGGTCTTTTTCCAAATCTCGGCCGGGTTAACCACCGGCATCGTAACTTCAAGCCCCCCGATCGCGTCTAGCTCTTCACGTACGATCCGCTTGATCTTCTCTGCCGCCCGATGTCCCAGCGGTAGGAGCGAATAGAGACCGGCTGCTAAAGGGTACACGTAAGAACCCCTTAGCAGGAAAATATGGGATGGGGTCTCCGCCTCTTTAGGGGCTTCAAAAAGTGTGTGAATAAAGGCTTGTGAGTAGCGCATTTTTTGCCTCGTCGACATATGTCTTGGGTTCCATGAAATCTTTCAGTCTCAACCGAATAGCATCAAATAGGGACGGACCGGCCTTCGCATTTTTTTTGATCGCTTGTCCCGTAATGATTATAATACAATGTTGTAAAATGTACGAGCGCGAGGTTCTCACTATACGTATCAACAACAAATGGGAGGCCCAATGGCTGCGGAAACGGGCAGAAAAGATTTCCTTGGTGAGCTAAAAGCCATGAAGGAACGAATGGAAGACATATTTACGCGGAGCTTCGACCCGGGAGCGGACCGGCAGGATAGAACCCGAAGGGAAGATGACTGGGTCCCGCTTAGCGACATCGTGGATTCAGGCAAGGAGCTTGTCTATTCCCTGGACCTGCCAGGCGTTATGGAGCACGATATCGAGGTCGAATGCAAAGACGATCGGCTTTGGATTTCCGGCCTCAGGAAGGGCGATCTTCCCGAAGGGGAATCCATTCGGATCGAGAGGCCCAAAGGGTCTTTTTCCAGGGTCTTTAAATTTCCCTGCCCGGTCGATGAAGAGGCGATCCAGGCCGAGTTCAAAAAGGGAGTGCTACGGATAAGCGTGCCCAAAAGTTCTCCCGGGTGCCGCGCGCGCCGTATTGAGGTGCGCGAGGTTGAGTAACAAGATGGCTTTCCTCTATCGGGGGTGATCGACATGATTGAAAGTAAAATTAAGACGACCCTGCTGCTGGCCGTGCTGACTGGAGTGGTCATCTGGATCGGTGGTATGGTTGGGGGCCGGGGAGGCATGTTTGTGGCCTTCCTGCTGGCCATAGTCATGAATGCTGGAAGCTACTGGTTTTCCGACAGGATAGTACTTGCAATGTACCATGCCCGGCCCGTAGAACAATCTGACAATCCTCAGCTTTTCCTTATCGTTCGAGAACTTGCCCAAGAAGCCGGCCTTCCCATGCCCAGGGTCTATGTGATCCCTCAACAAGCCCCGAATGCATTCGCAACCGGCAGAAACCCCGAACATGCCGCAGTCGCTGTGACCGAGGGGATTTTACGCATTTTAACCGCCTCCGAGCTAAAAGGCGTCCTGGGCCATGAACTGGGTCATGTCAGAAACCGTGACATTCTCATCAGCTCCATAGCCGCTACCCTTGCGGGCGCGATAATGATCCTTGCCAGCATGGCCCGATGGGCCGCTATCTTTGGAGGCTTCGGAGGCAGGGACGACAGGGAGGGCGGAGCTCTTGGACTCCTGGTAACGGCGATACTTGCGCCGTTTGCGGCCACGCTCATTCAACTCGCCATATCAAGGAACCGCGAGTATCTTGCAGATCAAACCGGCGCCCGCCTCTCCCATAACCCCGAAGGACTTGCCGGCGCTTTGGAAAAGCTTGAGGCCGCGTCCACCCGGCTCCCCATGGATGCCTCCCCCTCAACGGCGCACATGTTCATCGTAAATCCTCTCTCCGGCAAAAGCCTGGCCGGTTTGTTCACCACTCATCCGCCAATCGAAGAACGCATCCGGCGGCTCCGCTCGATGAGGTGATGTCCTTGGTTAACGCGCCGCAAGGGGTTTTCGAGAGCTTGACACCCGCGCCAATTTCCGTTACAGGTATGGGGAAAATCCGGCTTTTCAAATCCTGACCGGCCTGTCCATTCCTTCGAGGTTTAATTGGAAATTCCTGGTTAAGCATTTTGAGCAGCGGCCTTGCAGGTCTGCTGAAGGCAAAACCTCGGCGCTTCGCGCCGGTTAAAAGGCCTGCTCTTTGCCGCTTATGGAAAGAAAAAGACATGGCGAACGTAATCATTGTTGGCGCCCAATGGGGTGATGAGGGTAAAGGCAAAATCGTCGATTTGCTGTCCGAGCAGGCAGACTGTATCGTACGGTTCCAGGGCGGAAACAACGCAGGGCACACCCTGGTTGTAAACGGAGAAAAGTATATCTTCCACCTCATCCCGTCCGGCATTTTGCACAAGGGCAAAAAGTGCATGATCGGAAACGGGGTCGTCCTTGACCCGCACGAACTGCTAGAAGAGATGGCCAGACTCGCCCGGGCCGGTCTGAGTGTTACACCCGAAAATCTTGTAATAAGTCTCTACACGCATATCATCATGCCCTACCACCGAGCGCTCGATCTCGCCCGTGAAAAGAAAAAGGGCAAGACCGCCATAGGAACCACTGGCAGAGGAATCGGCCCGTGCTACGAAGACAAGGTCGGCAGAAACGGCATCCGCGTCCACGATCTGTTCGACCCTGCGGCTTTTTCCGAAAAACTGGCGAAAAATCTCGAAGAAAAGAACTTCCTTCTCACGAACTTTTTCGACGATAAACCCCTTGATCCGGCTCAGATCCTCGATGAATACCTGGCTTACGGCGAAAAGCTCAAGCCCTTTGCCGGCAATGTGTCCGTGGAACTCCAGAAAGCCAATGCCGCCGGGCGCAACGTGCTCTTCGAAGGCGCACAGGGCGCTCTTCTCGATATCGATCACGGCACATACCCCTATGTCACATCCTCCAACACCGTCGCCGGAAATGCCTGCTGCGGCGCAGGAATCGGCCCGACTCTCATAGACAGAGTCATTGGAGTAGTCAAGGCTTACACCACGCGCGTTGGCGCCGGCCCATTCCCCTCCGAGCTTTCCGATGAAACCGGAGAACTCATGCGTTCGATTGGAAAAGAATTCGGCGCCACTACCGGAAGGCCGCGCCGCTGCGGCTGGTTGGACATGGTGGCGCTTAAAAGCTCTATACGGCTAAATGGCCTCTGCGGCCTGGCGGTAACCAAGCTCGACGTGCTAACAGGCATCTCACTGCTAAAAATCGCAGTATCATACAATTGCCACGGCCGCACACTCGATCTGTTGCCACCCGAAATCGGCGCCCTTGAAAATTGCGAGCCTGTTTTCGTAGAATTCCCGGGCTGGGATGAAGATATCTCGCATGTGCGCGCCTGGTCCGATCTGCCTCAAAACGCCAAGCGATATCTCCAGGCAATCGAACAGATGTCGGGCATCCCTGTCGATATTGTATCCGTAGCCCCAACTCGCGAGGCGACCATCGTTATCAACAATCCTTTCACCACCCCCAAGGCTAACGCATTATTGTAATGGCCCGGCGCTTTGCTCCACCCATCCTTCGACCACTCCACCTGTGCGAGCGGGAGTTGGATGGGTATACGGCGCTCATAGCCTTTGGCTTTACGCGGCTTCACCCTATTTAAAGCCTGGAAGCGCAATATAGCAAATCCCGCACGTCCCCCAATGCTCAAATACACTATCATAAAAAAAGCCCGAGCCGGTTACACCGGCCCGAGCTGAAATTTTTCGAACACCCACGCTCCAGCCTATGACGAGAGCGCATTTAGGAGCAGCTATGCTCCCACCTCCTCTTTTACCGAAACCGCGATCTTATAGAGCACACTCAGGATAAAAAACCCTGTGGCCCAAATTCCTATGGCAATCATCAACTCCGGTATGGTCGGCATATATTCGTGAACCTGGCCAAACATGTTGGGAACAAAACCGCCAACGATCAGCCCGACACCCTTGTCCAGATACATCGAAAAGAAGACGCAACAGCAGGCGGCAATCAGCAGATTTTCATTCTTTCGCACATTCGGGTGCATAAGCAGCGCAACGCCGGCTATGGCCAATATGACAAAAAGCCACATGAAAGGCACGAGCGCGTGCTTGCCGTCCAGCCCGAAAAACATGTACTTGAGCGTTTCCATGTGACTCGGAATATTACTGTAAAATGCGCTGAAAAATTCCAGGATCACGAAGAAAACACTAATGAGCATTGCGTAAGTGACAACCGTTAGCAGCTTGTTGATGGCTTCCATGCCTGGATCGAATTTGGTGTATTTTTTAACGATCAAGGCCAGGAGGATCAGCAGAGCAGGACCCGAACAGAAAGCCGAAGCGAGGAATCGCGCGGCCATGATTGCGGTAAGCCAGAATTCTCTTCCGGGAAGACCGCAGATCAAAAAGGCCGTAACCGTATGAATGCTCACTGCCCAAGGGATCGAGAGGTAGATCAGCGGCTTTACCCATTTCGGATAATGAGTACCCTTTCTCTCTGCTTCGAGGACGTTCCAGCCGATAAAGACATTAAGCAGGAGGTAACCGTTTAAAACCACCATGTCCCAGAAAAGAATCGAATTGGGCGTCGGGTAGAGCAAGACATTCAAAACCCTCATCGGTTTACCAAGGTCGGCCATGATAAACAGAAGGCACATAATGACCGAGGCAATGGCAAGAAATTCGCCAAGGATTGTAATTTTTCCGAACACCTTCACATCGTGAACGTAGTAGGGAAGCACCACCATTACGGCTGAGGCGGCGACCCCGACAAGGAAAGTGAACTGGGCGATATAGAATCCCCAGGAAACGTCCCTGCCCATCCCGGTAATCATAAGGCCGTGCTCCCACTGAGTGAGATAGGCGGCGAAGCCAAGCCCCATCAGGATCAACAGCCCCCCCAGTAGTCTTTTGTATTTATCGCTTCCGGTAAGTGCTCTTTCAAGCATATCCAACTCTCCTTTGACTACTACTAAAACCTCAGATCAGGTAGTAAACCCCGGGCATTGTCCCTAGTTCGGGTTTTCGCTGGATTGAAAAGCGAGAAGCAAGGGCCTTTCGCAGTTCAGACTCAGGATCGTCCAGATCTCCAAAAATGAGCGCCTTGGACTTGCAGGCCTCTACGCAGGCCGGAATCTTGCCGATTGCAAGCCGCTCCACGCAAAAATCGCATTTTTCCACAACCCCGCGATCCCTTGTCGGGAAATCGGGATTGATCTTTTTCACATACGGACGGGGATCGCGCCAATTAAAGCTCCTGGCCCCGTAAGGACAGGCCGCCATGCAATACCGGCACCCGATGCAACGGTGAAAGTCCATCATGGTGATACCGTCGGGGTCCTTGAAAGTGGCCTGGGTGGGGCACACCCTCACGCAGGGGGCATGCAGGCAGTGATTGCAAAGAACCATGAAGGGCTTATCTTTCACCTCTTTTGGTTCCATACTCTCTTCCTGGCCCGGAAAGGCGTTTTCGTACTTTTCGTTCCAGATCCACTTGACTTCCTGCCTTTTGACCGGGATGTCGGGGATATTGTGGGCAAGATCGCACGCCAGGATGCACTCCGTACAGCCTTCATTGCCCTCATTCCAGCACTTCTTGACATCGATGGCCATGGCCCATCTCTTGGCGGTCCCCGCCTTTGGGTTGGTCAAAAATTCGGTCACGCGTTTTTTGGCGAATGCATCAGCCACGTCGAGAGAACTCAACCCAAGTGCGCAAATGCCCCCAATTTTTAGAAAATCTCTTCTGCTCTTCTCCATTACTTGCTCTCCTTGCCGACCATAGCGACTGCGCCAGGCTTTTTCTCGCTTGGAACAACGTGACAACTGAAGCAGTAGGGGTCGCTCGCCTTATCCAACCCGGCAAAATTGTGACACCTGTCGCAGAACTCCGCCTTGTTCGAATGGCACCGGAAACACTCCGTCTCAAGGCTCATCTCATACTTCTCGCCGTTTGGCGCCACATAAACTCTTTTGCCGTAACGAACAACCTCGGTCCTCCACACGTTTAAAAGCTTCATGTGCTCCGTGATCATCTGATCCTTGGGCAGGATGCAGTGCTTGACCATCATGCCGGCAATGACCGGAGTATTGAGGCTCGGGTCGGCAGGCGCAACGGCCTTCCCATGATCGAACCATATCGGGAAAGTCGCCAGACCGACAAAAACGAGCAGGCCGATTAGGATATATTTCCCATCATATATCTTCATTCTCGTTATCCTCCATTCCCGGCAGAGGTTCACCACGCAGGTCGGTGGTCCTCTCGGTTTCGCCTTCCATCACCATGGCATTGCCCACAAGTTCGTGAAGTCCGTACACGGAAACATCGGGGACCCAGTAATTCATCAGGGTGGGAAGCACAGCCCGGTCAATGGCGCAAATGCATGAAAGGGTGTTTACGCCGAACTTGTCGTGGACGTGGCGCACGGCATTAGCCCTTGGAAGTCCGCCGCGCATCCTCATTTCCATGAATTCATCGTTATTTAGACCCGATCCGGATCCGCAGCAGAAAGTCTGCTCACGAATCGTATTGGGCGGCATCTCGTGGAAATTGTTGCAGACGCTGTTTAACACGTAGCGAGGCTCGTCCAGAAAGCCCATCCCGCGCGCCGTGTTGCAGGAATCGTGGTAGGTAACGATATGATTATCGTTCCTGCTCGCGTCAAGCTTAAGTTTGCCGTTCCTTATAAGATCGGCGGTAAACTCCACGATGTGGATCATCTTTGTCGAAGCCGCGTTATCGAACCTCGTTCCGGTAATCGGGGAGACGGGAACTTCCAAAAAGTCCGCCGGACCGTTAACCGTATCCATGTATTGGTTTACGACACGCCACATGTGGCCGCACTCGCCGCCGATAATGTATTTTACCCCAAGTCTTTTGGCTTCGGCGTACATCTTCGAGTTCAGCCGCTTCATCATCTCGTGTGAGGTGAAAAAGCCAAAGTTTCCGCCCTCCGAAGCATACGTGCTCCACGTATAATCGAGCCCGATCTCGTGGAAGAGCATCAAGTAGCCCATGAGCGTATAGGTCCCGGGATCGGCAAAAACATCGCCCGAAGGGGTGACGAACAGGACCTCTGCGCCCTTGCGGTTGAAAGAGGGCTCAATCCGTATCCCGTTAACAGCCTCGATCTCATCGACGAAGAATTCGAGCATGTCCTTGAAGGCGTGCGGTTGAATCCCGAGGTGGTTTCCCGTCTGGTAGCAATTGGCCGCCGGACCGACAACCCAGTCGATGTTGCAGCCAATAAGGTTCAGGAGTTCCCGCCCGATGATCGTAAACTCCGCCGTGTCAATCCCGTAAGGACAGAAAAGCGAACAGCGGCGGCATTCCGTGCACTGGAAAAAGTACATGAACCATTCTTTTACCACGTCTTCGGTGAGGTCTCTTGCGCCCACCATTTTGCCCATGAGCTTGCCGGCGAGTGAAAATTCCTTGCGATAAACGGACCTCAGCAACTCGGCCCTCAGTACGGGCATATTCTTCGGGTCGCCCGAACCCAGGTAGAAGTGGCACTTATCAGCGCATGCGCCGCATCGTACGCATATGTCCATAAAAACCTTGAGAGAGCGATACTTGTCAAGGCGCTCCCGCAAGCCTTCGAGAAGAATCTTTTTCCAGTCCGAAGGCAGCTTCCAGTCATCATCGGTCGGCGACCATTCCCTGGGGTTTGCCAGCCCGAGGACTTTCAGGTTCTTGGCCTTTCCCGGATAGCTGAAGTTTCCAGGGCTGAAAACCGCCGGCGTGTCCATCCATCCCGTTTCGGGGAATTTATGCTCCAGTTTGAGTTCGCTTGGTTTGGGGACCTTAGCCATTGCTTATCTGACTCCTAAAAAGGGATATACGCCAAATAGGTCTTTGGGGACCTAAAACTCCACAAGACGGCCCATTGAACTCCATGGGGCGCGGAGTCGCAACGTTACGGTTTGCCCGCAACGGGCGGGGCTTGCTCCAGTTCTTTTTCAACAGGCAACCCGGCTTCGACCATCTTTTCCCGGAAGTGATCTTCGTATTGTGCGTAGGTATGAACTTTTACCGGGTAATTCCACGGATTGATATGACGCCTCATCCGGCTATCGTTTGGAAGATTTCGCGTCGGGCTCAGGAAAATCCCGCCCGCATGCATCAACTTGCTGAATGGAAAGTAGGCAAAGAGCGTACTGACCAAGGCAAGATGAATGAAGAAAATGGCGCCGATCCCGGCAGGCACGACCGGATGAAAGGAAATGAGCCCCATTGCGAGTGTCTTTACCTTTATCAGGTCAACCTTTATGACATAGCGGGTAAGAATGCCGGTTGTCCCGATGGCAAACAGCAGAAAAAGCGGGAAATAGTCCTGAGGAAGCGAAATATAGCGCACCTGCGGAATAATGAGCCTTCTTATTATCAGGTATGTAACCGCAAGCATGAAGATTCCATCGGTCACGTATATCCCTGGAAGCCCTACCTGGAAGAAACCGTCAAGCTTTTCGATCCCCTGCACAAAAAAAGGCACCGGCTCGGTGAAAAATCGAAGATGCCTGATCAGGATCACCAGGAAGCAGTAGTGAAAGGCAAGTCCTGCCAGCCACAGCCATTTCTCCCACTGATAGAAAATCCTGGGTCCCTTTTCTATTTCGAATTTCGTATTCCTGAAAAGCGAGCGAAAAAGGAAAACCTCAAGGAGCATCCTTACGACGGTCTCCCCCTTGGTGGATGGATTGTCGAACCTGGAGTGTTTGACCCAAGGCATCGATTTCTCCTGGCCGGCAGTCGTAGGAATCCGGAAAGGAACAGGAGCGCGGGCCCACTTGAGGACCCTGTAGACCACACCGCCCAAAAACAATGAAATTGCTAAGTACGGCAAGCTCACGCCGAAGAAATGATAGAGCCCGGCCGCCGTAACTCCGATGTAAGCAGCCAAAACAAGCCCAAGGACTGCTGCCAGGGACAACTTGATACCCATTTACCAAACCTCCTGAAAATAGCGAACAGCGAGCACCCGTTCAGCCGCTATTCACCGCTCACTGTTTGAAAACTTCCTCCCGGCCGCTGAAATGGCCAACCAACGATTCAGGAGCGTAACACTTCCCTCAACTGCTCACTACCCGCCAGTGACTACTCACTATCCGAGTCGCCAATTATTATTTGCGCCCTTTCGAGAAGCCGGCGCGTATTTCTTTTAATTTCCGCAACCTTAATTTCAAAAAGATTTTCGCGACAGCCAGTGTAAACGTCAAACGCAAGGAGGCCCAAACCCTCGACTTTGCGCTCGAACCCACGCAAATCATCTATCCCCACCTCGCCCTCGGCCAATTCCTCTTCGAGCACTCCTGCGGCTATCGTCTTTAAACCGAAAATAAACGAAAGAGCAGCCGATGGCGCAAAACTCTGCACAGCGCGCACCCGTATCACTTTGTCGAGAAGCGGGGCGAGCGCCTCGGCCCTGTTTTCACCCAGAAATTCGTCGAGTATTTGGCTGATTGCCGTGCGGAAAGTGCTTCCGACAGGATTGGCAAACTGGTTGCTCTCTTTTTTCAGCAACCGCACGCTTTCCTGTGGATATGTGCAGGTCAATAAATCAAACCATTTTTGGCTGATCTCTTCCTTGTGGTTGCGTAGATGGTGTTCTATGTCCATGTTCTAACCCGTGGCGCCCAGCAATGCGGGGAAACCGGCTGTAATAAGGCGCATCATTACATCCGTGCAACTGCGCGAATCAAGAATCTCAAAGCTCCCCCGAGCGAACATGTCGGCCCCGCTCGATGGGGGGGGTCAAACAGTATGCGCCTTCGATTGAAAAACGAACTTGATGTAACCTGACTGTCCCGAAAGGTCAATTAAAATCAAATCATTTTACTGGGATAGCCACCGTGCGCGCCGAGAGGGAGCGGCGGGAAACTTCCAATTATCCCCCGTTATCTGTTCCGCTAGCACCAGACATCTCTAAAATTATTTGTCAGCCGGCGCCCTTGACAGCAATTGCACAAGGAGCTCCAATAGCACGAACCAGAATGGATTTCAACTCCTAATCGCCCCCGCGCCAAAGGGCTTGGGGATTGATGATTATCCCAGGTAAATAATCCCGTTGACCAAGAAAAATGGTGTCACCGCCTCCTGGATTTTTCGGGACACCACCGATATGGCTCCAGTAGTGGTTTTTCCCCATTTTTTAGGTTAATCCCCCGCTCTTTTGGCATCTCACTACCCTTGCAATTGCCTCAAGGGGGTGACTTTTTTGTCAAATTATTGCATATTGGAGCACACAAGGAGTTGCAGATTGTTTGGCTTAAAGGGCATTCATCACTTGGCAATGGCTACCCGAGACATTGAGACCACCATCCGCTTCTGGCGCGATCTTCTCGGTATGAGGCTGGTCGGAGGGCTGGGGAAAAAAGGGTACAAACTCTACTTTTTCGAAATTTCCCACCAAAATTATATTGTTTTTTTTGAATGGCCCGAGGTCGAGCCCGTCGCGGAAAAGGACCACGGAATGCCTGCCTCAGGCCCCATGGTGTTTGACCACGTGTCCTTTGCCGTTGAAAACGCCCAATCTCTTTGCGCCCTGCGGGAAGCCCTCGATGCGGCGGGCTTCTGGGTATCCGATGTCATCGATCACGGAATCATTCACTCGATTTACTCCTTCGACCCCAACGGAATTCCGATAGAATTCAGCGCTTCGGTCCCCGGTGTGGACCTTGGCGCCTTCCCGGCGCTCGTCGATACCTCGCCCGGCCCGGCTGCTCTTGAGGGCCCCGAGCCTGTGGCGGGAATCTGGCCCAAAGCCCGCAGCCCTGTCGAGTGCTCTGTATTTCCGGGTGAAGGCCGGGAAATGGTGGACGGTTCAAAGAAAAACTGGTTCAAATAATCCCCCCTATATACTTTTTATGGAGTCAAGTTTTGAAAAGGATTTGTTTTTTCCTCGTGTTCCTGTGCGTGTTAATAGCCTTCACTGCCTGTTGTTCGGCGAACCCCGTCGCTTCCCTTCTTTCGTCCGGACGCCCCAATGTCCGGGCCGGCGTTAATAAAACCATACCTTTTGAGTTGATCGGTCACCTTATTGTCGTAAAAGGGAGTGTGGACGGCTCCGGCCCGGTCTATACATTCGTCCTGGATACCGGCTCTATGACCACCGTAAGCAAACAGCTCGCCAGTCGGCTGGGACTCGAAATGAATGGAACATGCAGGGCCAGGGGAGCAACGGGCGCAGACGGCAAGGTTTGTCTAACCCGGTTAAAGAGCCTGGCTTTGGGCGGATTTGAGGCCAAAGACATCTCGGCCGTAGTTTTCGACCCGCATTTCAAACAACGGGCAGGGATAGCTATCGATGGCTTTATTGGTTCCAATTACCTGCGCTTTTTCAAGGTCAGTATCGATTATCGCAGAAAGCTTCTAACCCTTTCGCAGGATACGGCGCCTATCGCTCCAGTCCCGAGGGGAACCATTGTCAAAATCGGGCAGGATGGCAACAATGCATTTGTTCCACAGGTTGAAGTCAGGTGCGGCAACGCCCGCTTTATGGCATCTGTTGACACCGGCCTCTATGATCCCATGTCGATTCCCGGTGCATTTTTGGACAAAACGAATATGGATGCGCAGGTTTTCGGAGACGGCGCAATGGGGAGCGGGAATTTTGGCAACATGGACAAGGCCCGGATGGTGCGCCTCAGCGACCTGACCATTGGGCCGCTTCGAGTAGGAAAGGTGATAGCGAATTCGCAGTCGGGACAAACATTCGCTCTTATCGGCTACGGGCTGCTCTCAAACTTCACGGTGACAATCGATTATCCCGCAGGGCAAATGCTCCTCGTTCCGGCTGAAGGCGGAAGGCGGATGGACAACCTGTTTAGTACGGGCATAGCCATAAGTCGAGACTATACCGGAAAGATCTTTGTGGCCGGTATCTGGAAGCCCTCGCCTGCCGGGAACATGGGACTTGCTCCCGGCGACCAGATTACCGAGGTAGACGGCAGAACCGCCGGCAGCTACACTCTAGCGAGCCTTCAGACCCTCCTGTTCAATGATGCTGTACCCAGTATAGAACTCACCATAAAAGAACCGTTTGGAGAAAAAAATCTCACCATCGGGAAAAAATGCCTTTTTTAGAAAAATTGGCCAAGGCTTATACGCGCCCGTTTTTCCACAGAATGGCTCTCCGGAATATCTCCCACCCTTTGGGGGAATGCGCTCCTGCTCCTAAGGGGTGGGGGATTTCAGGATGCACACTAATCCAAGCCGCAGCACACGGGGACAGCCACTCGTCGGTGAACATCGGGACCGCAACAATGGCCAACTGCCGGGCAGTCCGCCGCGCAACAATCTATGTCGTATGCGGACGAACAGGTCTCGTTTCGAAGGGCATTGTTTACGCCAGGCCGTGTAGACGGAGGGTCGTTTGCTGCCGAAGCGTTCTGCTCGCGTAAAGAACAGCTCGTAGCACCAAGACTGCAATAATGGGCCACCCAGCCCTGGTCAAAACTGGGATCCCAGGTTCCCTGCCATTGATAGTCGTTAGCGTTGTTAAATGCCCGCACTACGCTCAGCCCTTCCATCCACGTGCATTGGGCCGAAGCGGCGCCGACCATTAGCAACGGCGCAAGGGAAACCGAAAAAATAAGGACAAGGATTAAAATATTGAATTTTCTTTTTGGCATGGAGGCCACTCCCTGCAAAGACCACAGTCTTTGCATCACCTTCAACTGCGCCACACGTCTTTTTTCTAACATCCGCTCGTTCACATTAGAGGGTAACCGGTGCTCAGTTTGGGAATTCCGGCGATTTTGCACGCAATTATCGGATCTGGAAATTGAATGTATTCGCACTTCCCGGGTTGATGCACTTTGGCACACACCGCGCGCACCACAGGAACGGCGCTGAACTTTTTATAGTACTGCCTGATGAATCGCAATATTTCCATCTGTTCCGGACCCAGGGGGCACTGGTTGCTCACGCCCTCCCTGTCGGCCAGGGCGCAGGCCACCGTCTCGTCCCATTCCTCGAACCTTTCAAGGTAACCTTCCTCATCGATCCTGATATCTTTTTTATTGTATTTAAAAGAGGCCATCGCTTTTCCCCCGATCGGGCAGAAAAAAAACCTTGTACATAGGGATCAGCTTTAAGTTAAGGAGCACGGCTTCTATTAGCAACCACTCCCACCTCTCATCCATTCACCTGCTCTTCCCACATTGACGCCCCCCCCCGGCCGTTATTCCCGCAACACCTTTTCAAAAAGCGCTAGAGGCCGGCTTAGGGATTACTCCCCGCATCTCAAAACCGACGCTTTGCCCGCTCGCCCTCGACGAACTCTCACTTCGAAAATACGATGCAACCCATGATCGAGTATATGGTGAGGTCCGCGAATACATGGGCAACGACAGGGGCCAGCAACCCCCGGGCATTTTTTCGAACCAGCCCCAGGAGGCAACCGTAAATGGTAGCCAGTGCAATCCCGGAAGCGCCTCTTGGAAAACCATGCAGATGGGCCAAGCCGAAAGACGCCGCCTGGATCGCAATGACCGCGGCGCCGGGCAGCAAGGCCCGTTCGAGAGCGGCAAAGACTGCGCCGCGCCAAAAAAATTCTTCGCATGCGGCATTGAAGATCGAAAAAAGGCACCCCACCCCAATCAGCACAGCCACGCCTGCGTGTGGCATTAGTTTGGCCAGGTCCGAAACATCGGGGTGGACAATCTCATACCAGCAAACGAGCGATATTGCCGAAAGCGCTGCAATACCGCACACAATCGCCGCCTGCCGGCGGTCCCACACCCCGGCCTTTATCCAGTCGAACGCCCCTTTTGTGAATATTAGCGATTTTCCTGCAGCCACCCCCGCAGCCAGGGAAATTGCCAGGGGAAGAGGAGGGAAAAGCAGACCTCCAAGCGTTTCCACTTTGGACAAAAACAAGACCAAACCGCACATCAGGCCCAGCAGGAAAACGTCGGCGAACTTACAATAACACCCGATAAGCATTAACGCGAAAAGGAGAAACGAACACAGGCCAAAGCCAGGGAAAACACCGAGCCCGAAGATGAAAAGAGAAAGGAGTAGAAGCATTGTATTAAGGGACTTAGTCACAATCTTATCTTCCAATGCAGATCGTTATCACACCATCCAGGTACAGGGCGCCCCCGGCCTGCGATGCTTACCAGGGCAAGTCGAGCCAGCCTCGGCATTCGAACCAAAACTAAAAGACATCGGCGCTTTTAGCATATGGCTCCGATCAATAGCAACTGCATCCGCCCTGTCCGGCGGGTCTGGATCAACCCGCGCGCTCGCGGGAACCACCCTATCTCAGTCCATCCAGCCGGCGCCGGCAGAGCCGCTGGCGATCAACCCGCGCGCTCGCGGGAACCACCTTTTCAAAATATCTACGGCTTAGCAGCGGCGCCAAGTCCGGGGCGAGGGCGGCAAACCGCTCTGTCGCAATTCCGAGGCGGGTGTAATTCGAACTGATACGCTAAGCGGCTTCTTCGCCGCACTGACGCCAGTAGTTGCCCCAATCGGAGTTCGCCCTTGTGGTTCGCAGGGCTAACATATTGTCAGCGTTTTCCTTTAGCCACCAGGCTCCCGAGA
>JARLHO010000141.1 GCA_031292215.1 Syntrophobacteraceae bacterium
ACTCCTACGCCTTCTCGATCCAGCGCTCCCGGCTGCTCAACGCACACGCTTGCCATGTTGTCGCCATCTAGGCCTGCCCACATCAAAAAATGTGCAAAAATCAAAAATTTATCCACTTACTCTGGCTTGCCGGAAACTCACAATAGAGATAAAAGTAGGTCCACTTCCTTGGCCCGAGGAGCTTTGTTATGTCCTTAGATCGGGACGTCCTCTTTTGCATGCTCAAAGTAGTTTTCACGGCTTTTCCTTCCCCGCCCTCTACTCTAAATTATCTGGGGGAAAGTGTCTCAGTTATATTGACACAGAGGGGCCGCCTTCTTCAGGATTCTAACCCAACTCCGATTCGTTTCGACCAGCTCGGACAAATCGCTTGAGGAGGCGATTGCTTTTGTGTTGGCGTACAAAAACGCGAAAGCGGACAAGGTCCCACTCGAACCCGAACGCGGCCGGGATAAGCCTTCGCTGCGCGACCTTTCCTGGATTCCCGATGCCTGGTGGTATCTGGTGACGGGTAAAAAACGGCGAAGCCCTCTCCCCGAGGAGGTTGACCGCAGGCAGCTTGAGGCATGTCTTTTTTCGCAAATCGCCATCGAACTCAAAAGTGCCGATCTCTGCGTGGAGGAAAGCGAGAAATTCTCGGATTTTAGAGACCAATTGATCTCGTGGGAAGAGTTTCGCGAGAAACTCCAGCGCTATGCGGAAACCACGGGCATTCCGGTGGAAATCGGAGCTCTCGTCGATCATATTCGCGCAATGTTGAAGGACGAAGCCGAAAGGCTCGATCAGACATATCCGGAGAACAAGGAATTCAGTATCGGGGAAAATGGCGAGCCGCATCTTAACAGGCTGAAAGCCAAGCCGCAACCGGATCGCTACGCCGCCATAACGGAAATGATATCGGACCGGATGCCTCAGCGAAACATTTTGGATGTCCTCGTAGACACCCAAAAACTGCTCAACTGGGACCGCGTCTTCGGCCCGGTGTCCGGCCTACAGGCGAAGATCGAAGATCCCGCGAGCGCTTATGTCGTCACCTCCTTTTGCTACGGTTGCAATCTCGGTCCGACGCAAACCGCCCGATCCTTGCCGGTTATGGACAGAAAGCAGATCGCATGGATAAACCAGCGCCACATCACAGAGGAAAACCTGCAGAAGGCAATTGAAATCGTTGTGAACGCCTACAGCAAATTCGTCCTGCCCGCCTATTGGGGCGACACATCCTCCGTCTCCGCCGACGGGACGAAGTGGGACCTTTACGAGAACAATCTCCTCTCAGAATACTACGTCCGCTACGGAGGCTACGGGGGCGTCGGCTACTACCATGTAAGCGACAATTACATCGCCCTCTTCTCGCGCTTCATTCCGTGCGGAGTATACGAGGCCGTCCACATACTCGATCCATTTTTCGAAAATAAATCTGAGGTCCAGCCCGACACGGTCTACTCGGACACTCACGGGCAAAGCCTGACGGTTTTCGGCTTGGCGTTCCTGCTCGGAATCCAACTGATGCCCCGCATCGCCAAATGGGAAAACTTGAAAATATTCAAACCCTTTTCGCAAAAGCATCAACACATCGAGCCCCTCTTCGCGCAAGAGGCGATCAATTGGGACCTTATCGAGAAACACCGCGCGGACATGCTCCGCATCGTCATTTCCATCCAGGAGGGCAGAGTGGCGCCTTCAACGATTTTGAGAAGACTGGGGACACATAGCAGGAAGAATAAACTCTATTTCGCTTTTCAGGAATTGGGTAAAGTCATACGAAGCGCATACCTTTTGCGCTACCTCCGCGACCCGGACATGCGCCGCAAGGTAAATCACGCGACCACGGTGAGCGAGGCTTTCAACGATTTCATCCAGTTCGTAGCGTTTGGAAACAAGGGAATCATCGCTGAAAACACCAGGGAGCAGCAGCGAAAGATCATAAGATACGGCCACCTCGTCGCCAACATTTTGATCTTCATGAACGTCTACGATCAGAGCGTCATCATGAGCGATCTTGTGCGGGAAGGGCATGTGATTACTCCTGAGGTGGCTGAGGCGACGAACCCTTATCGCACCGGGCGTTACAACCGCTTCGGAGACTACTCCCTGAATGAAACGAGGGAGTGCCCGGTGGTGGACTACGATTTGCAGGTCGTCTCGCAATGCGCATAGACGTTGAGACACTTAAGATGCGGATCTCCCGCCTCGAACTGATGGTCGCAGAAACTGCCGTTCCGAAGAACGCTCCCGAAGATGCAAAACACATCCTGAAAACGGCCCCACGAGTGCTTGAGGACATCAATGCCGTGCTCCAGGCAGGCGATACCCTTGCAGCGCGCAAGCTTCATGAAGTATTGAAGGAAGCGGAAACCTGGATACAATGGGCGGTTGGAACAGTCAGCGCGGTAGTTTCCGAGAAGGCGATCAAGTCCGGCAAAGGGGCCGATCCGTCGTTTTCCGCAGACCAGCGGTTGCTGAATCGAATCATGCAATTCGCCATCACCAAGATCGACGGCCCCTTGTACTTGACGTTGATACGCGAATTTGCGGGGGAGGACTCGGTTCGCGGGAACACGGTGGTTCATGCACGACATCGTGTTGCCGGGGGAATCGCAACGGCTGATCGATTCCTTCGCCAAGGCGGAGCTGGACAAATTGCCTGCGGATGAACAGACGATAAGGGTATTACCCAGATAGCTGCTTAAATGTACGCTAAGCCCTTAAAGCCTTATGGCCCAAGCCCGCGCTAATTCTGCGAATGACTATTATGCTTCGATTCACCGCTATTCCAGGATCAAACTAGCCGCACTCGCATCGTCCATGAAACGTACATCCTGGACCATACCAATGGGATGAAAAGTGCAACAGGGAAGTTTTTTGCTTTTGTCTGCTATCGCTAGCCCTCGGACTGCGAGCCCGTTTTGGACTCTATTTACCAGGAGTCCCGTGATAGCCTATCGATAATCCTTGCCGACCCGGTAAATTATCCTGATGCCCCACATTCCCCTCACCTGGCTGACAATATGGGGGGTCTGGTCTAAAGATATTTCAAGTTCATTTTGATTCAGCCACTTTAGGACAGGCTCAACAGAATCAGATGGATCATAAACAAATACCGGAGTCTCCATGCCACCCCACAGGCCTTTGTTCCGAAGCTTAATGGTGACGACACATCCCCAACTACAGCATTTTTCGCTCACTACTGCGTCTATAAGCCCTTTTTCGGGAGCTATTTCTCGGCTGCTGTATCCGCAGTCGCTATTAGCGTACCATCCCAAAAGAAGGTAAAGTAACAGGACTAATACAATAACCGAGATGCCTGACCACAGCAAAAAACGCCACAGGCGGTGAGACCATCTCTTCATGTTGAGATCCTTTATTGAGCTTCTTGAGAATGCATCCCCAAATCGCAGCATACCATCCGTTGGTCCACCAGGCAGATTGTTCTGGACTCCCGGCATTTGAGGACGCTGCATGCGCAAATAGGCCGGCAATAAATTTGGTCATCCCAAGAGAAAATCCGGCCCCCTTCATATAAATGCCGACCGCGAAATTCGATGCATTTACATAATCGCTAACGAATAGTTTCTTGCTTTCTTGCCTCTGGAAATCAAAGGTTCCGAAATGGCCTACAGCTCGCAAAGCCGCAGCCAGGTCGCGCCCGTTGGCCTTACCGGCTTCGTATACATTGTGGAAATCTGCACTGGGTGGAGCGAAGAATGTCTGCCCGTCAGGAGCCAGGTGCGGAACGGCATCTTCAGGCAACTCATGAGTTTTCACCAGTTCCGGGTGCTTTTCAGTTAGAAACTTTAAAAGATCAGGCTCTTCTCCGTGTTCTTTTCCCGCAGAATCTCCATGTTGAAGGCCAGCGGCAAGATACGGCCTCTCAGGGTCAAGCGCAGCCACGCCCGCGCCGACCACCATACTATCGGTCCGATCTTGTTTACTATCTGAATTTACCACATTCTCATTTTCATTTATACTTGTACTGGTATTAGCATCGCCAGGAACGATGCTAGCCGCTTGGGCCTCATCCGGTGAGAGGGCTGACATAAGCCAACCTCCTGTGCCCTCGGGTTCTTCGGGCTCGCTCCCGGGAAAAAGCATCTGTCGTGCAATTTGAACGATTTGGCCCTCGTCCGGCATCTTATTATTGTTGTTGGCCGACCATTGACTCAGTGCGGCGTCGAGTCTGCCGACGGCAATATTGTAATTTGCCGAAGTCGGATCGAGGTCGATGCCCGCTTTCACAAAGACCGGATTTGTAAGAACCAGGGCCTGCGTAAGGCTGGCCTGGTTCTGGGCCGCAGCGGGATCCTGTTTTCGGACGAGCGCCTGATCGTTTTGCAGTTCCTGGAACTGAGCGGCCGGCACACTACCGTAATACTGCATGAGGTCAAGATTTGCGAAACGGTCCCGGTCGGTTGTCCGCATGCCTTTGAGTTCATCGTGGAGCGCGCCGCTTTGCGCGGTTGCCGGCGGGTCCCACGTCCCTTGCGCATTAGCGGTGATCGCCCTGTCCACCAGGGTTGATACGCTTGTGTCCGTTTTACAGGTATCGGCGTAGGCTTGCGCACGTGCGGGATCGGAGAGAAATTCCGACCAGGATTTGGCGCCGCTTGGTCCGGCAAGACCCTGGCGCAGGATTTCCCCGTTGGCTTGGTCCGTGATTCGGGCGGCCCTAAACGTCTGCCCGGTCTGCTGCATGTAAAAGCTCCGGTAGCGCTCGGCTGCTTCGGGGTCGTTTGGATGGTCCTTTTCCGCGAGGTCGGTCACTGCCTGCAATCCCGTCTCGTAATTGCGTTCGAGGTTTTGCGCCGTAGGCGTTCCGTCCGCGTTGTATTGCATGGCATGGGTTTGGAAATACTGCCTGATGTGCGCGAGAAACTCGCCTGCGGTCATGTCCGCCGTTCCGCCGTTTTCGGTTACGGCCTTCTCTCCCACAATAGAAGCCGCAGGCGTGTTCGGATCGCTTTTGATCAACTGCTCTGCCCCGCCAAGCCCCTGCTGGTGGGCAAGGTAGCTCTCCCAGCCTTGCGGCCAACGCCCCACGTCTTGCATGAACCCGACCATGTTCCGCTTAATCAACTCCACGCCCTTGGCAATTTGCTCGCCTGCGTCGGCTCGGTTTTCTTCCGTGCCGCCCATATCGGTCCACGTCCCGGGCATAAGCTGAAAAACGCCCGTTGCGCTCGAGTTCGGATTTTTCGTCTCGGGATTTGTAACCGCCCCCTCGGCCGACCAGATCGATAGCGCTGTCGATGGTTCAACGCCTGCCCCGTTGGCTGCCTGCGCAATCCGCGTGGCGACCGGGCCCGATGTCGCAACCGAATAGGCCTGTGAAGCGTCCGCCGTGTCAAGGTATGGCTTAAGCTTTGCGGCTATCGCCGTCTGGCCGGTCCCCGAAATGAGACCCCGCTCGACCCCGTCGTCGAAAAGCTCCTTGGCGCCGGCTGCATTGTTTACCGCAAGGCGCGTGATGGCCGCATCATAGAGCTTGTTCCACGCCGCCGCCGTCTGCTGTCGTCCAACCTCTACGCCTTGCCCGGATTGAGCGCTGAAATTGGATAGCTGGTTTGCGATCCCCTGTGCCGCGCCGAGTATCGCCTGCGGGTCGTTGTATTTGTCCGCGGCGCTATTTATATACCTGTCCACCGTTGCCGCATTGGTTTGCGCCTGCCACACCTTGTTTTGCTGGTCGGCGTACCGGCTCATCCCGGCAATTTCGAACTGAAGACGCCGGCTCGTTTGCTCGTCGAACATCTTCTGCTGCGCCTGGTTCGCAAAATCCCCGCGAAACTGGGTAACCATGTCCCTCATCGACTGCTGATAGGCCGGAAGCTGATCCAGGGCGTCCTTTCCCTGAAGGGTATAATACTTTTGGTATTGGTCCTGAAACGCCGGGAAAAACTTGTTGTTTATAACGTCGTTTACCGTCGTCTTATTTTGAAACTGCTGCCTGGAAAGCGCGTTTTGCATCATCTCGCCGCCGGCCTGCTGGAGCGTTTGTCCAACCTGGGCCCCAAAATCCGCCGGGCTTGCCTGGATCTGCATGGGTGCAAGCTTTCCCTCGGGCATTACCCGGGGAACCGGTTCATAAGGTATTTGCGGCATGGCTGCTCCTTTCCTTTCTTTCATCCGGCCCGTGTCGCTCAAGGCAAAGGTGCTCATTTGGATGATCGCCAAACTCCGTCTGAAACTGCAGATTTGCGCGGAGGGCCTTGTTTTCGGCAGTCAATCGGACTACTTGCTCACCCAGATCGCGCAGCACGGCCCGAAGGAAGTCGATATCATTCATTCCGGCGAGAATGGCTGCGTTTATATCTTCCTGAGCCTGTCTTCTCGCCGCTTCTCTAATAGTCTCTGCGTTAAAATCTTTTGCCTATGCTTTCATCGTAATTCCCCTGCGCCATTTTGTTTGCCCGTTGTTCAAGGTCGCTCGCCCGGGCGAAAGTATGCCCCTTCCCCGGTTGATCTGGCCAGCACATAGCACACGCGGCGTCCGTCCGCCAAACGGCAACCAGAAACGGCAATAGATGCGGAAACGAGAAGGGGCAATAGATACGGCAAAATGCAAACAATGGGAAAAAACTAACCGTGCGGGGGAATGCGAATGTCGGAGCACAGAGTTTCTTCCGGACCCATCACGCGAGGTTGAGGAGGAAGATACAAGCCATTCAATCGAGACATTCGAGGTATTGAAGAATCAATCGACAGTTACGTGTAAGAACGGTTAATAATTAAATAATAAGGTTCCTATTGCAGTATATTTAACGAATCGTTGCCGCACTCCAAATCCGTCCAGGAGATTGCGGAGGCACGCAAGACGCCCGTTGTTTCTGATCTCTCAGACCTCTCAGTCGACTTTTGGCCAGAGGATGAGTCGAGCGATGCTTGCATCGATTACATCTACAGTCAGCGCAAGAAAGATCGTTTGAGGAACGCGTGAGAATTGTCTTACTCGATACGAATGTCATTTCGTTCATCCTGAAGGGCGATTCCAGGATGGACCTATACGCGCCTCATCTGCGCGGATGTAAGCCGGCTCTTTCTTTTATGACTGTAGCCGAGCTGTTCCAGTGGGCTGAAGTACGTAAATGGGGGCTCGTCGGACGGGCCAGTTGCGAAAGGCGCTAGAGAATTTCATCATTTTCCCTCCAGACATCGAATCATGCAGCCATTGGGGGACAATTCGCGCCAAGTATCAGATGAGCGGACGGCCTATATCGCCCCAGGATGCGCGGATTGCGGCCATAGCTCGCCGCTTCAAACTCCCCCTTGCAACTCATAATCCGGTGGATTTCGAATTCGTCGACGATCTTGAAATCATTACGGCTTGATCGAATGTTCATACGGCTGCCTTGACTATCAGTTTCCGCAAGAAATGATTCTCCTGTTTCCATTTCCTTTTTCGCGGCCTCGACACAATGGGACCCCGCAACCCGAATCATGCGAAATGGGGCCTTAGGTGCAAATGGAATTGATTATCCGCGCGGCGAGGCGTTTAAAAATTAAGGATGAAAAACAACGGGTATAAGTATCGGGAGCAAGTGGATGCCCGGGGCGAGGGGCTTTCTCTATCTTCTTATTTGGCCGGCAAATATCCCCATTCCCCGGCAACTGTCTGGTGCGACCGGATAAAGAGCTGACAATTACCCACACATGCGCCCGTGGAATCCCCGGGAATGCGTGACCGCGCCTTGGGTTGCCGGTCCTCACGCCAGGGAGATCAATCCTCGCTTTCTTCCGTGCCCCCTCAATCTTTTTTGTATGGCCTGCGTTTCACTCCTTTTCCCATCATCCCTGGTCAGTTGCCGCATGGACTTTTGCCGTTTCTGGTCGCCGTTTCTTTTGCCGCTCCTCGTTTCCGTTTCTCGTTGCCGCTTTGCAGCTTAAAACATCCCGGTGGTATAGTCCCTTGTGGGATCGATGCCCCGGGAGCCGCGGGACCGGCCGGCATGCCGGTCGCGGGTCGCCTCGCCTGGCATGCCGCTCTTTTACAAATGAATAGGACCGCTTCGCACTTCCGATAGCTATTCACTGCCCTTTGCTGTTAATAGCTGTTAATACGCTGTTAACGCACTGTTATTCATGCTGATACCCATGCTGTTAGCTGGCTGTTATTTTGGACTACGAATCGAATATGATAAGAAAAATAGGATGGTTGTAAAAGGCAAGGCTGCGTTTTTCGCTGTATTATCAGCACAGGGGGTTTTAATGCCTCACCGTTTTCCCCTTCTCTGCCGGCCCCCGGGACAGCTCCTGATTGGTTGCCCCGTTGTCGAGCGCTGCCTGGCGGACAGGAAGAAGATAGTGACCGATATCCATTTTATCCCGCTGTTTGGAAAATGAATCATTCACTCCTACATTTTGGCGGGGAAGTTTAAACCGCAAATTAAAGGCCAAGATGCGACGGTTGCTACAGGGAAAAACCTCCGCCAACGATCAGGAGCTGCCCCGAAACATAGTCGGAAAGCGGGGAGGAAAAGAAAAGAATGGCGTTTGCCGCCTCCTCGGGTGTGCCGGGACGACCTGCCGGAATCAACTCGATAAAGCCCTGCCGCAACTTTTCCGGAACACCCACGGCAATTTTTTTCCCGTCGATTTCGACGTTTACCCCCTTTTCCTTGTCCCCCGTAAGGCGGGTGTCTATGAAACCGAACGCGACGCAATTGGACTGAACGTTATAGCGAGCCCACTCCTTGCACATGGTCTTGGTAAGACCTATCACGCCGGATTTTGCCGACGAATAATTCGCCTGGCCAAAATTTCCGTTAACGCCGGCAACCGAGGAGATATTGACTATCTTTCGGGCAACAGCAATACCAACTGATTCCATTTCCTTTTTCGCGGCCTCGACAAAATGGGGCGCCGCGGCCCGAATCATTCGAAAAGGGGCCTTAAGGTGCAAATCGATTATCTTGTCCCACTGCTCGTCGCTCATCTTGGAAATCATGCTGTCCCAGGTGTAGCCGGCGTTGTTTACGAGGATATGGAGCGCCCCCCACTTCTCGGCGGCAGCTCCCACGAGTCTTTCCGGAAAACCGGGTCCGGTGATGTCTCCCACACAGCAAATCGCCTCCCCGCCGTTTCGTACTATCTCTTCTACGGTCTCCCCGGCAGGACCGGCATCCACATCGCTTACGGCCACCCTGGCGCCTTCCCTGGCAAAAAGCAGGGCGGTCGCCCTCCCGATGCCCCTCCCCGCCCCCGTAATGACGGCCACGCGACCCTTTAGCATCTTTTCCACTGCAATCATCTCCTTAATCGGCAAGAATCAATTTTGAATCAAAATGTGTTAGAATGAAGGCGAATAACTACGGTGAGATCGGGTAAGCGGAACATACTTGACAAATTTGCGGCAGTCAAGCGGCGGCCGTATCACTGGATATTCGATATACTGTTTCCTCAAAAGAGGATGAAGCCCGGATGTGCCCTCTAAGAGCTGAAGAAGGGGTCCTGAAGCTTTCAATGTCGAAGGCTGGGAACACGGGGTTGTGGGTCGGATGGGCAGGGGGCGTGGAT
>JARLHO010000017.1 GCA_031292215.1 Syntrophobacteraceae bacterium
ACTGACAATTACCCACGCGCGCGCCCACTTACCCCTCAGCGGAGTCTCCCGGGAAAGGGGCTTGGCCTGATCGCCCCCCTTTTTTGCAAAGGGGGGGTGGGGGGATTTACTCTCCAGCCGCTTGCAATGACGCGCATGGACCGGCTGGGCTCGCTCGCCCCCCTTATTTGCAACTTTGCAAAAGGAGATAGGTGGGCGCATGTATGGGTAATTGTAAGTTTTTCAAAGGGGGGGGATTTCGACTCTGTTCGTACAGCACGGAGTAAACTCCCTCCCTATTCTTAATCCCGCACTCTTTTAAGATACAAGGATCGGCGGAGCCAAGCGAAACCCATCGGCCAAATCTCTTGTGAAACTTCAGCGGCGTGTCGCCGCAGACGGGTTGCCAAGCCTCGACCTGCCCGACTGGCTACGCCGGCGGCTGCTCGGACGGCAGTCCGCACCGCCTGCCGGGTTATGTATTCACCGAAGTTTCATCTCGTTCAAACCGCATCCAAGGAGGCGGCGGTCCCGCTTGAACGCAACCTGGTATAAGGCGACGCTATCGCGCAACGCCGCACGCCAATTCTTTAGGATTGACGAAAGTGCTTTCCTGATGGTATTAGGAAGTCGTTTCCAGTAGCCGTACTCTCCGATGGTGAACCGCAAAAGGATTTGTGGCCGGGAAGGCCATATGCCGTTGGGGACGGTTGGGCCTGGGATTTGTGGAAAATTTCGATAAATTTCGAGACTGCGAAAGTCTTTTGTTTTCCCTGAAGGGAAAACTGGAGAATTTTGTGGTCTTTTTTTTTCCCGATGAGCAAGATTCTCAATGCATATTGCCGACGGCTATTTGAGCCCGTCAACGTGGCTGATTTGGGACTGGGGACGATTTCGGCGTGGGCGAGATGAATATGAGAAAAACTGATATTCTCGGATACCGGCGGTCGTGGCCTTTCGCCGTTTGCTCGCTCTTTTTTCTGCTTTTCCTTTTCTCGCAGCCTCAGGCCGTCCAAGCCGACGAGCCCGCCGCGGACTCGCCGACCGGCCTGTGTGAGCGAACTACCCTTTTGGGTGCTATGGGCGGATTCCGGACGCTCCTTGGAAAGTACGGGATAACCTTTGCGTTGAGCGAGACGAGCGAGGTGCTGGGAAACTCCTCCGGCGGCGTGCGGCGCGGCGCCGACTACGAAGGGGCGACTTTGATGAGCCTTGGCCTGGAGACCGACAAATCGTTTGGATGGCGGGGAGGGACCTTTTTTGTGAGCGCGCTGCAACTCCATGGGCGGGGTCTTAGCGCGGACAACCTCGACAATCTCAATACGGTCAGCGGGATCGAAGCCCAAAGAACGACCAGACTGTGGGAGCTTTGGTTTCAGCAGGCGTTTTTAGGCGGCAAGGCCGACGTTAAAATCGGGCAGATCGGCATCGATCAGGAATTTCTCCTCAGCCAGTGCTGCTCAATCTATCTAAACGCTATGATGGGATGGCCGGTGTTGCCCGCAGCCGACCTTTACGCGGGCGGCCCGGCCTTTCCGCTTTCCTCCCCCGCCGTGCGCCTTCGCGTGCAGCCCGGCGACTCGCTTTCGCTGCTGGCGGGTGTGTTCGACGACAACCCGCCGGGAGGCTCCTTCGACGACGATGCACAACTGCGGGACGACGAAGCTTCCGGAACTCGATTCAATATGACCACGGGAGCTCTTTTCATTGGCGAAGTGCAATACGCGCTCAATTCGCCCCCGGGTGTAAGCGGATGCGGATATAAGGGCGCCGCGGGGCTTCCGGGAGCCTATAAGCTCGGCGCGTGGTTCGATACGGCGAAGTTTCCGGATCGAAGGTTTTCCGCCTCCGGTCTTTCTCTGGCCGACCCGGCCGGTGAGCAGACACCCCGGATGGATAGAAACAATTATAGCATCTATGCAATCGCCGATCAGGCGGTGTGGCGCGAGCCGGGCGGGCCGCGCATGGTTAGCGCGTTCGTCCGATTTATGGGCGCGCCTCACGACCGCAACCTGGTCGACTGGAGCCTTAACGCCGGCGTCAACGTGACACCCCTTTTGCCCGGACGCCTAAATGACGTCTTAGGTATCGGATACGGCTGGGCCCATGTGAGCGGAAGGGCAGCCGACCTCGACAGGGACACCTCGTTTTACTCCGGCGCGCCCTATCCGGTGCGTGGCGCCGAACAGTTCATCGAAATAACCTGCCGGTTTCAGATTGCGCCGGGGTGGATAATTCAGCCGGATCTCCAGTACATAATCGATCCGGGAGGCGGTGTTTCCGACCCGCTTAACCCGTCTGGGCTGGTCGGAAATGAACTGGTCCTCGGCCTGCGGACAATTATCAACTTTTAATACTTGTCCCTGCTCTACATCAGAGTGAAAGTGCGGTGGCCCTCAAAACGAAGTGCAACCCATCGCCTCGGGGAGTGTCCCGCCCATTCACGCCTTAACGGAGACGCGCAAGAGGGGGCGAGGCTCAATCGCCCCCCTTTTTTCCAAAGGGGGGTTGGGGGGATTTCGACTCTGTTCGTACAGCACGGGGTGTCGCGATCGGCTTGGCGCACTCGAATCGTCGCCCTTAGCGCCGCCACCACCTCCTCGGGCGCGGTTTAAACAGGAATGAAACGTGAAGCTTCACAAACAATAACCGCTCCTTGCCCTAGCCGAACTTGCCGGTAATGTAATCTTCCGTTTCCTTGCGGGAGGGGCGCGTAAAAATCAGCTCCGTCGGTGCAAATTCAATCAGCTCACCCAGGTACATGTAGGCCGTGTAGTCTGAAACCCGGGCCGCCTGCTGCATATTGAGAGTCACGATGACGATCGTGTAGTCCTTTTTGAGTTCGATCACAAGGTTTTCGATGCGCGCCGTGGAGATGGGGTCCAGGGCTGATGCGGGTTCGTCTAGAAGCAGCACCTCGGGCTTTACGGCTATCGCCCGTGCAATGCAAAGCCGTTGTTGCTGGCCGCCCGAAAGGCTGTAGCCGCTGCGGTGCAAAACGTCTTTTACTTCATCCCAGAGCGCCGCCTTGTTAAGGGCCCATTCCACCCGTTCGTCCATGCCGCTTCTGCTTAGCTTTTCGTAGAGTTTCACGCCGAAGGCGATGTTATTGTAAATGGACATGGGAAAAGGTGTCGGCTGCTGAAAAACCATTCCAACCTTGGCTCGCAGCCGGTTGTGATCGCTATCCTCCTGAAGGATGTCAACGCCGTCTAAAATGATTTGCCCGGCTGTGCGCTGATGCGGATAGATTTTGTATATCTTGTTAAACGTGCGAATCAGGGTCGACTTGCCGCAGCCTGACGGACCGATGAAGGCCGTGACATGAAATTCCGGGATATCCATCGTGATATTCTTTAGCGCCTGGATTTCGCCGTAGAAAAAATTCAGGTCCCGAACGACAATTTTTGCTGTTGGCAGATTCTTAGTCATATCTTCATTCACGTTGAAAAAGGTTTAGCGGCCCAGGGGCTTTTGTTTGAAAAACGACCTGGCCAGGATGTTTAAACCCAGAACGGCAAGGGTTATGAGAAGGGCGCCGGCCCATGCGAGATGATGCCAGTCCTTATACGGGCTCATCGCATAGTCGAAAATCATCATTGGAAGATTGGCGGTGGGCTGGTTGAGGTTGCTCCAGAACATATTGTTTAGCGAAGTGAAAAGCAAAGGCGCGGTCTCTCCGCTTATCCTGGCCACAGCCAGCAGGACCCCCGTGATTATGCCCGCGCGCGAGGCCTTTAGGGTGATCATGGTGATCATCTTCCACTGCGGCGTTCCGAGAGCGGCCGCAGCTTCTCGCAAACGATTGGGCACCATCCTGAGCATGTTTTCCGTGGTCCTCACCACCACCGGAATCACCAGGAGCCCCAGGGCGAACGAGCCGGCAATCCCCGAAAAGTGACCAACCGATACGACGTAAATTTCATAAACGAAAAGGCCAAGAACTATGGACGGGGCGCTCAGCAAAATGTCGTTTACAAACCCTGTAACGGGCGAAAGCCACCCCGTTTGGCCGTATTCCGCCATGTAGGTGCCGGCCAGAATCCCGATCGGAGTCCCGATCAGCGTGGCCAGCATCACCATAAAAAAAGTCCCGGCAATGGCATTGATTAGCCCTCCCGGGCTTCCCGGCGGAGGGGTCAACTCCGTGAAAAGTTTCAGGCTCATCCCCGGAAGACCATACTGCAATAGCGTTAGCAGTATCCAGCCCAGCCAGAAAAGGCCAAAGCAAACGGTAAATGTTGCGGCCGCCTGGCTTAAAAAATTTACCGAACGCCGTCGGCTTTGCACGGAAATGAAATCGGTTGTCCTCATGAGCGATGCCCCTCCAACCGCGAAAGTCTGATCAGCAAAAGCTTGGCCAGAGCAAGCACGATGAAGGTGATAATAAAGAGAAACAGCCCGAGTTCTATAAGCGAAGAGGTATAGATACGCCCGACCGCCTCGGTGAATTCGTTGGCCAGAGTCGATGCGATGCTGTTGCCCGGCAAAAGAAGCGAACTGTGCAGCCGGTGAGAGTTACCGATAACAAAGGTTACGGCCATCGTCTCGCCGATCGCGCGTCCAAGTCCCAGCATGATCCCGCCCACCACTCCGACTTTGGCGTAGGGCAAAACGATGTATCGTACAACCTCCCAGGTGGTGGCGCCCAGTCCGTAGGCCGATTCCTTGAGAAGGGGCGGGACAACCTCGAACACGTCCCGCATTACCGCTGCGATAAACGGAATAACCATTATCGACAGGATTAGACCCGCTGTTAAGACCCCTATGCCAATGGGGGGACCGGAAAAAAGAGGCCCGATCAGGGGGAGCCGGCCCAGGTGAGAATCGATCCAGGGTTCGGCGTGTTGGCTGAAAACGGGTGCGAAGACAAATAGACCCCACATTCCGTAAATTATGCTCGGAATGCCGGCGAGCAGTTCGATGGTGGTCCCCAGAACCCTTCTTAGCCTGGCAGGACACATCTCCGTTAGAAACATCGCGATGCCGAAGCTAACCGGTACGCCGATAAGCAGCGCGATGGCCGAGGTTACAAGCGTCCCCACTATCGGGACAAGTCCTCCGAACACGTTGGTCACCGGGTTCCACGCAGCGTTGCCGATGAAGCCAAACCCGAATTTTCTTATCGCCGGCAGTGCTCCGATAAACAGCGAAACGATTATCGCCGCCATGAGCAAAAGGACCAAAAAGGCAAAAAACCTGGTAATGTTCTTAAAAACCAGGTCCGCCATGGAATAGGTGCGGGGTGGGGAGCCGGAAATGCGGCTGCGGACGACCATGCTTGCCTCGGTTAAGACCTCGCTACCATTTGCCATCTCTTCCAAAACCCTTTAACGGGCAAAGGGGGACTGCCCCCCCCTTGCCTTAACTCTTTCTTATACCCGAATCCGGGCCGATGATAAACACAATTGAAATGAATTCGTCTTACTTTGCCGCCATGGTGCTTTTCCAGACCGGGGCGCCGTCGCTCGACTTTATCGTGGACCAGGAGTCCTCGATAAGTTTTACAACGCTTGGCGGAAAGGGTACGTATACGAGCTTTTCGGCCATCTTGCCACCGTGAGCGTAATCCCAGGCGAAAAACTTCAATACCTCAAGTGCCCGGTCCGGATGGTCCTGCGCTTTGTGCATAAGGATGAACGTGGCCCCTGTGATCGGCCAACTGGTTGCTCCCGGTTCGTCGGTCAAAATCACGTAAAAGCCGGGGGCGCCTTTCCAGTCCGCTCCCGCCGCCGCCGCCTGGAAGCTCTGGCTGGTCGGCTTAACCAGTTTGCCGTCGTGATTGTAGAGAAGGGCGTAGGGAATGTTGTTGTTTAACGCGTAAGCATACTCCACGTACCCGATCGAGTTAGGCACCTGCTGAACGTAGCTTGCTACCCCCGCGTTTCCTTTGCCGCCCATCCCGACCGGCCAGGAGACAGATACGGAGTTGCCAACCTTGGTTTTCCACTCGGGGCTGATTTTGCAAAGATAGTTGGTGAAGATAAATGTAGTTCCGGACCCATCGGACCTGTGGACAACATTGATGCGGGCTTCGGGGAGCTTTAGCCCGGGGTTTAGCTTGGCAATCGCCGGGTCGTTCCACTTGTTGATCTTGCCCAGGTAGATGTCGGCGATAAGAGGCCCATTTAATTTGAGTTCGCCTTTTTTGATCCCCTTAACGTTTAACGCCAGCACTTCTCCGCCCATCACCGTGGGGAACTGCTGCAGACCGCCCTTGTTGAGTTCGTCCATGGTAAGCGGCATATCGGATGCGCCAAAATCCACCGTCTTGGCCTCTATCTGCTTGATGCCCGCCCCCGACCCGATTGCCTGGTAATTAAGACCTATACCCTTTTTAGCCTTGTAGGCCTCGGCCCACTTGGAATAAACCGGATAAGGAAACGTAGCCCCCGCCCCCGTTATGTCCATGGCAAAAGCCGGTGTTGCCGCACAGACACTGAGCAACAGCGCCGAAGCACACAAAACACGCGCGCAACCAACTACTTTCATGTTTACCTCTCCTCGTTGCAAAGAAAAATTGTAAGGTTTATTTCTATCCCCAAATTCTCACCATGCCATGCGTAGGAAAAATACAGGAGAATTGTTACGGCTGCGTGACACGGATGTGACAGGTGTGTAGAAATCCCGATCCCCAATCGGGGGAAGAGCCGAAATCCCGCTCGGATGTTTCAAAAAGACGATTTCTCGTCGTTAGGGTTGCCCGCAAAACCTCTATGGCATATCATGTCCTCTCGAACGGGACAGCCAATTCGTGACGATTCGATGGGGAGCGCGGACAAATCCATGAATCTGGAAAAAGCAATCGAGATCGCGATATCCGCCCATAAGGGGCAGGTCGACAAAGCCGGCCAACCCTATGTTCTTCACCCTCTGCGGGTGATGCGTCAAATGGATGCCGATGTCGAGCAAATCGTTGCCGTTCTCCACGATGTGGTGGAAGACGCCCCTAAGGATTGGACCTTTAAACGTTTAGAGGATGCCGGCTTTGGCGGCGATATCCTTGCGGCGCTTCGCCTCCTCACAAAAAGCGACCCTCACGAACTCTACATGGATTACATCAAAAGGATTCGAGAAAACTCGATTGCAAGAAAAGTGAAACTAGCCGACCTCCAGGACAACATGGACCTGCGGCGATTATCCAAGGTCACCGACAGGGACCTTGCCCGAGTCCGAAAATATGCCCGGGCTTACAACCTGCTCAGCGAAAATTGCGAGCCATAAATCTTGGCGCCGAAGGCTGCGTCCCGGGGGGGGGGGGGGCGCCCCCCCCCCCCCCCCACCCCGCGTAAAACCACAAAAACAAAAAAACACAACCCCAAAAAAAAA
>JARLHO010000142.1 GCA_031292215.1 Syntrophobacteraceae bacterium
GCATGGCTTCGCTATTGGGTGAACGCTTGAACATTTGGTAACATTGACCTCGCGGTTTGCTCTTTGCCAATCCCCTTCACTCTTAATCGCTCCCTGGATAGCGGAAATCATCTGCCCTTTGACGCCCAACGGGAATTGCTGCTGATCGGGCTCCTATACATCGTGCTTTTCGGCATCGGTCACTGCATACCTATTGCCATCGCAGGCAGTTCGACCGCCAAAGTCAGAAACCTGCTAGAAAACAGCTCCTTCCATCAGGGGAGCCAGTGGTTCAGGAAGTGCGCCGGCGTCACAATAGCCATTCCGGGTATCTATTTTGTAATCCATCCATTCGTTGGCATGGCATAAATGATAGTTTCTCTCGCCTAGTCTTTCGGGTTCATAGACGATATGGAACTGATCCACGAAACGAATGCTAGAGGAGGCGATATCAATGGCAGATACAAATTTTGGTGAAGGCAAGGCAGCGTCCGGTTGCATGGATAGAATGCAGGAGATGATGCGGGCGATGATGTCGGACAAAAGTGGTCTCTGTTGCCCTGGTATGGAAAAAATGGCACAGATGATGGCATCATGTTGCCAGGGTCGGAGTGAGCAAGAAGGCCCGGCGGATAAAACAAATCAAAAGGATCCGAAATGATCGATAGCATTTAATCATGGGTTATCGCAGCAGGACGCGGCTAATTAGTTATTAGAATTGCCGGCCTGTTATTTGAGCGGTGGGCAAAGGGGCGGTTTGTGCCGCCCCCCGATTCATTGCGAGAAATCTGGGGCTGGAGTTCCGAGCGGCGCCAGGCGCCATTCGCAATTTTTGTTTTCGGAGTCCTTGACGGGGAGGCCCTGCCCCCGTCATCGCCCTGGACTACCCGTATAGATTTTCGATACCTCTCTCGCCTCTGCCTCGTCTGATTTTGCCGAGGTAACGCTGAACGGTCGAGCCGTTGAGGGAGTTACCTTTGAGACTGTGTCGTAACTGGCCGCCCGGGTAGCGGCAAAGGAGATATCTTGATTGATGGTTCTGATCTGTGCTCACGGTGTCGTCTCCTTCTTTTTCATTCCTTTCCGGGGATGGGCTACGGCGTTAAAGCGAATACCCTCTTTTGCATACTCGATTGCAAGACTGCGGATCACCGCATTGAGGCCTCCTTCGGTAATCATCGCAACCGAGGCATTTATGCCTGCGACCGGAGAATCGACAAGCGAGGCCGAGATGCTCACAACGCTTCCGGATCTGCGTTTTAGCATCTGTTTCACAGTGAGCTGAGTAATGTAGAGAAATCCCAGCAGGTTGGTCGAAACCAGTGCATGGAAGTCCTCGGTAGTAAACTCCGTGAACGGCTTGGTGATAAAGATTCCGACGTTAGTCACCAAAACATCGACGGTTCCGAAGTGTTGAATCGCTACTTCGACAGCTTTTTCGGCGGTCTTAAGCATACCGATATCGCCATCGACCAGAACCAGGCCGGGGGAGGCAGTAAACGATTGCTTCACAGTAGAAGAGGTCGCAACGACGTTATAGCCCTGCTTCAGGAAACCCTCGACCAAACCCGCGCCAATCCCCCGCGACGCTCCTGTGACGATAGCCGTATTCCTCTCCGACACACATGCTCCTTTGCTCGCCATAAAGCCCGGCTTGCGACCGGGCAGCGCACACACAGTAGCGGCCACCTATTGGCGGCGCGTCCCCAGGGTATCTTATCTAGGCGGCCGCCTTTAGCTCCATCAGTTTGAGAAGCGCCCGGGCGGCATCCGATGACGATGCGGGATTTTGCCCGGTTATCAACCGCCCATCAACCACAACGCGACTTTGCCAATCCGGAGCTTTTTCATAGAGGCCGCCCAGTCGCTTGAGCTCATCTTCCACCAGGAAGGGCACGACATTGGTGAGATGTACGGTTTCCTCCTCTCCATTGGTAAAGCCGGTGACGCGCTTGCCATCTACGAGAGGCCGACCTTTGTAGGTTACCCGATGCAAAACGCCCGGAGCGTGGCAGACCGCCGCAACGGGCTTTCCGGAGTTGTAGAAAGACTCGATCAAAGCGATGGACTCGGGGTTATCGACGAGATCCCACATCGGACCGTGGCCGCCCACGTAGAATATCGTGTCGAAATCCTCGGACTTCATATCGGAGAGTCTCATCGTCCGGGATAGCGCTTTTTGCGCCTCCGCGTCCTTTTTAAATCGCGTCATCGCAGGAGTCCGATTCTCCGGCAAATCGCTCTTGGGATCGATCGGCGGTTGCCCCCCTTTCGGTGAGGCCAGTGTCAAATCCACACCGGCGTCTCGAAAAACAAAGTAGGGGACCGCGAATTCTTCCAGCCAAAAACCGGTCTTCCGACCCGTATCGCCCAATTGATCGTGGGAGGTTAACACCATCAATATTTTCATCTTATGTCTCCTTCGGTTATTCGAAGTAACAACGCGTAATACTTAGTTAAACACTAATGATGGGCATGCAAGCCGCGCCCGAGCGCGGATTTCATGCCGGATAGACTCCCCGTCTATCTCCCTCACCCCAACATGTCGGTAAACGCGATGGGCCATTCCCGAGTAGGCTTAAAGATGAGGTTTCACTTGGAAGCGACGATGATTACATAATCACCTGGGGTACACCGGTCCGGGAAGACAAGGCGTTTTCAAAATCCTGAAGAAGGAGAGTCTATGCCTCGCAGTCCCCAAGCGCCACCGCACGCAAACGGCAAGCAAGCCTGGCCGCTTCTTCCTCTCAAAGATTGGCACGACACCTATACTACCCTCCACATGTGGATGCAGGTAGTGGGGAAAATCCGGCTAAAGCTTTCCCCCATGACAAATCACTGGTGGCAGGTGCCGCTGTATGTCACCTCGCGCGGTCTTGCAACTTCGCCAATTCCCTACGATATGCGCACCTTCGAAATGCGCTTTGATTTTTTCGACCATCGCATGCACATTGACACTAGTGATGGGCAAAAACGCTCCATCGATTTACGGCCGCGCCCGGTGGCTGATTTTTACTCGGAAACTCTTCATGCCCTCCGGTCTCTGGGTATTGGGGTGGTCATCTGGACAAAACCGGTCGAAGTGGAAGAAAGAATCCCTTTCGAGCAAGACCGAGCGCATGCTTCTTATGATCCTGAGTATGTTTTTCGGTGGTGGCGCATCCTCGTGCAGGTGGACAGAGTCTTTAAGGAATTTCGTTCCCGATTTATCGGAAAAGCCAGTCCGGTACACTTTTTCTGGGGAGCATTCGATGTAGCCGTAACCCGGTTTTCCGGGCGAAAGGCCCCGGAGCATCCCGGGGTTCCCAATGTCGGACGCTTCGTTATGGTTGAGGCTTACTCGCAGGAAGTGAGCAGTTGCGGGTTCTGGCCGGGAGCCGGCTCGGAAGCGGCCGCCTTTTATGCCTATGCCTACCCGGAACCGGAGGCGTTCCACACCTATCCGGTGAAACCCGCTGAAGCTTACTACGACCAAAACTTGCGGGAATTCCTGCTCCCTTATGATGTAGTGCGCACCGCCCAAGATCAAGACGGGGTACTCTTATCATTTCTTCAAAGCACCTATGAGGCGGCGGCAAAGCTTGCACGCTGGGACCCGACATTGGAGCGCCCGGGTCCTTCCTGATTTAAAGGAGCGCCAGGCACTGGGCGGCACGCGCGTTCTCTGGGATGCACTGTTAAAGGGGGATATCGATATCTACCCCGAGTATACCGGTACGATCAGCCAGGAAATCTTTGCGGGCGGCCCTTACCGCACGCGGCATCCGTATGACTCCCTCTCTCGGTTTTACGGATAACTATGCCCTGGGGATGAAGAAGGAGACCTGTAAAAAACTCGGGATCTCCCGAATCTCGGTTCTTTTACACCATCCCGAGTTTGACCTTTGGATTTAGCATCGAGTTCATGAACCGCACGGACGGCTGGCCGGGGCTTCGCGCCCGGGTACGGGCTCCCGCAAAAGAATGTATCCGGCATGGAACACGACCTCGCTTACCGGGGTCTGGAGTCCGGTTCCATCGATGTAACCGACGTCTATACGACCGATGCCGAGATTATTGCCTATTACGGGCTTTGCACACTCGAAGACGACCTCCATTATTTTCCTGTCTACACTGCGGTGTTTGTCTACCGGATGCAACTGGAAAAACGGGCGCCCCGGGTTATTGCCGCCCTGGCCAGGCTCAATGGGAAAATATCCGAATCCGAAATGATCAGGCTAAATGAACTGGCCAAGATCAAAAGGGTACCGGAAAGCAAAGTCGCGGCGCAGTATCTGGCCAAACATCTCTTCATCACATCCCGCGTGCGCGTGGAGACAGTGGCCGAACGGGTTTGGAAGCGTACAGCAGAGCACCTCTACCTGGTTTCCATTTCCCTGTGCGCAGCGATCCTGGTTTCTTTACCGTTGGGCATCCTGGCCGAAAAACGGCCGGGCCCTGGACGGGTGATTTTGGCCCTGGTCGGCATTATCCAGACTATTCCCTCCCTGGCCCTACTTGTATTTATGATCCCTTTTCTGGGAATCGGCGCTCGGCCGGCCATTGCGGCGCTCTTTCTCTACAGCCTTCTGCCAATTGTTAGAAACACCTATGCGGGACTTCGTGAAGTTCCCCTGGATGTTCGAGAATCGGCCGAAGCCCTTGGCCTTCCCCCCGGGGCCAGCCTCATGCTGGTCGAACTTCCCATGGCATCGAGAATTATTTTGAACGGGGTGAAGACCTCGGCGGTAATCAACGTGGGAACGGCGATCCCGGGAGCACTGATCAGTGCGGGCGGCTACGGCCAGCCGATTCTTACCGGCATCCGCATGGACGATCCGGGACTGATCCTTCAGGGCGCGGTACCCGCCACGCTGCTTGCCCTTCTCGCCCGGGGCCTGTTTGGCCTGGCGGAGTTGGTCGTTGTCCCGAAAGGTCTGCGGCTCAAAAGGGACAAAATGAGAGGAAACACCCCATGATCGGCCCAACCCTGCCGGCCTGTGATACTGGCATCATCCGCGCCACTGCCCGGGATACGCTCGGGTGCCCGAAAGATTCCAAGCGGTGGGTCCTGGCCGCTGCCATTCTTGGCTCAACCATGGCCTTTATCGATACCTCGGTTGTCAATGTGGCGCTGCCCGCCATTCAAGCCGACCTGGCCATGCCTCTTTCGCTTGCGCAATGGATCGTGAACGCGTACATGCTCATGCTGGGTTCCCTGGTTCTGATCGGAGGCTCGGCGGGCGATCGTTTTGGCCGAAGGCGCGTATTCGCCGCCGGAGCGGTAATATTTACAGCGGCCTCGATCGCCTGCGGACTCGCGCCCCGGGCAATGGGGCTCATTGGGGCGCGAGCTGCTCAAGGCATTGGGGGCTCATTTCTTATCCCGAGCAGTCTCGCCATTATTAGTGAAGCCTTCCCCGAGCATGAGCGCGGCCGGGCGATCGGCGCCTGCGCCGGCGCATCCGCCCTCTCGACCGCCTTGGGCCCGGTACTTGGCGGCTGACTGGTTGACACCTGGTCGTGGCGCGCTATTTTTTTTGTAAACGTACCGCTCGCCCTGGTTTTGCTCTTCCTCACTCTGCGACATGTTCCGGCGGGTCGGAAGGAATCGGAAAAAACAACTATAGACTGGCCGGGCGCTCTTCTGGCAACGGCCGGGCTTGGAGCAATCGCCTATGGGTTGACCTCTGCGTCCCGGGCCGGCTGGACGCGCACGGCGGCGCCGGGCTCACTGCTTGCCGGGGTGTTGCTCCTGGGCCTGTCTCTCTGGTGGGAAGCACGTACCGCCTCGCCAATGATGCCCCTTGGTCTGTTTCGGTCCAGGACCTTTAGCGGGGCCAATGCAATGACGCTTTTGCTCTACTTTGCGCTCGACGGCTCACTGTTTTTCGTGCCGTTTAACCTGGTTGGGATTCAACACTATCCCGCGACCCTTGCAGGTGCTGCGTTTCTGCCGCTTAGCCTGATCATAGGCGGGCTCTCCCGCTGGTCCGGAGCACTTATCGATCACTACGGCGCACGCCTTCCACTGATCGTCGGTCCGCTGATCGCCTCGGCCGGGTTCGCTCTGCTCGCCACGCCCGGAATCGGCGACGCTTACTGGACCACCTTCTTTCCGGGAGATTCGACAGGCCTTGCGCGCCGAAGCGCCCATGCTCGCCCAAGCCCAAGCGCCGGCACGATTCGGCGCCAAAAGGCACAGTCTACAACGCGCCATAAATTTGTCCTTCCTGTCGAGTTTTCGCACAATAACGTTGACGGCAGCGAGCCTTGCGCTTTTGAGCGCCCTGTGCGCATGGCTGACAATCCCCCCCTCCGACAACTTACAATTACCCACACATGCGCCCACCTATCTCCTTTTGCAAAGTTGCAAATAAGGGGGGCGATCAGGCCAAGCCCCTTTCTTGGGAGTCTCCGCTACCGGACTTACGCCGTCCAAGCGGTGATTTTGCCCCGGCGTAATCGTTTTTCGGCAAATCCGCTCTGCTTTCCGGTTCACGCCATGGCTGCCCTTCCCATAGGGTCCGAAGTCGTGTTAGTATCGCCCCATCCAAATCCGGTGTGCTTTTCAATCAGACCTCTTCCCGGGACATCCCCGGTGGAGGGCAATCAGGGAGTATCCCTAAGGGACAACCGGGATTTTTAGTGCGCGAAATACCCGCCTCGCCCCGAGCCCCCTACATCCGCCGCCCGGGAAGGCCGACATCCCGTTGGAGCCTCCCGGAAGATGTTTGGGACAATGTGTTTGATTTGGCGCCCGTTCGGGAGTCGCCAGGCAGCAAGCGCGGGGACCTCCGGTTCCTTACAGGACTGCAATGAATGGGTCAGATTTTTAATTCCCTGAAGAAATTCAGGGCATTGTTTGCCGCCGCCTTTATATTTGTGCTCGGAAACAGCTTCCTCAACACCCTTTTGAGCGCCCGCATGGCTTGCGAAGGTTTTGCCATGACCACGACGGGCGCCGTTTTGTCCAGCTACTACACGGGCCTTCTGGCTGGCTCTTTTCTCTGCCACAGGTTAGTTGAAAAAATCGGCCATATACGGGCCTTCGCAACGTTTGCCGCTATAATGACGGCCTCCACACTCCTCTACGGGCTCTGCATCTCGCCCTGGCTCTGGGGCCTTTTGCGGTTTTGCGGCGGCATCACCACCTTTGGATTGTTCGTGGTCATCGAGAGCTGGCTAAACGAGTGCAGTGAACTCCAACACCGGGGACAGGTGTTTGCTCTCTACATGGCCTTAACTTACATGGCCACAGGTTTTGGCCAGCAGTTGCTAAATCTTGGCAATATCGAGGGGCCCAATCTTTTCATCCTTGCCGGCATCGTGTTTTCGTTTTGCCTGGTTCCGATCTTGGTAACCAGCGGGGTGCATCCCAAACTGACGGAAAAAAAACAGTACCGATTGGCGGCGATTTTCCGGAAAGCTCCCCTGGGGATGCTGGGGTGCCTGGCCGCAGGTCTTGCCAACAGCTCCTTCTATTCCATGACGCCGGTGTTTTGTACCGCCATCGGCCTTTCGCCCCACCAACTGACCTGGATAATGTCGCTAACCGTATTTTCGGGCCTGGCTGCCCAATGGCTGGTTGGCGCCTTATCGGACAGGTTCGACCGCACCATCGTCTTGTCCGCGGTAGCTGTTTCCATAGCCGCGGTAAGCGTTATTATGCTCCTAACCGGTGTGACCTCTTTTAGGAAACTGGCTCTTGAGATGGGTCTATTCGGCGCGCCTGCGTTTGCCCTCTATCCCCTTTCCGTTGCACGCGCTCACGAGATATTTGGCGGACAAGATATATTGGCGGCCAGCGCCGGCCTGCTTTTTGCCTACAGCATCGGTGCAAGCCTTAGTCCCATTCTGGCCTCGGGAGCTATGGAGCTGCTAAATTCCCCCGAGGGCCTTTTTGCTTTCTGGGGCTTAACCGGCGGGGCATTGGCCGTGGTTGCCCTCTACCTGAGAAACCATGAAAAAGTGCAATTGGCGCCGCTTAAGCAGATCTGCGGTGATCCCGGCCCGGGGCTCAAGGGCTGAACCGCAGACCTGCGACACATGATTTTACAGGCGCCGAGCCAATGGACGGCGGGCCATTTCGAGGCGGTGCTTCAATGCTTTTCAAGCGATTACGGGATTTCTGGAATCGTTTCGATAACCCGGGCGCGACCGTCATGGGACAGGGTATATTTGCTGCAAACAGGGCATTCACAGCAACTTCTTTCCGGGACAAGGGGCCCATTGTTCCAGCAATTTCGGAAAACCTGATGGAAGGCAATCACAGAGTATCCTCTGCTTTGCATACAGAAGGCATACAAGCCTTTCACTTTTGCATAACTATTGGCTCCATTTCCAATATTTAATCGCCTCACCGCCCAGTCTTGACAGCCCTTCGAATCCGCCTGCAATTGATACGGTCCCGTACAGGGACGAACCCACATCAGGTTTCCGGCTAAAACCGAATCTGCCGCCGGGCAGCCTTGAGCGATGGCATCCGAAAGGCCTCTCACGCCGAAAATCGTCCCGATCAACGTAGTGGTAAGGAATACAAGGCAGAGCGCTAAGACCCGTTTCATAATCTCTCCCGCTATGGAGGAGGCGCTGGAGGTGTTTGCCTTTACCCGGCAAAACGATATCGAAAAGATAAGCTTCTTCAGCGCCTGCGGAAGCAATGAATCACGAAAAAATTGGGGTTCGAGAAAAATTTTAATTCCACACTAAAAGAGGTGGTTTTCTATAGCGTTTGCGTAAAAGAATCCGGCGTAACCGCCAACGTTGCCCGCAACCATGAAAAGCTTGCCTTTAGCAAGTCAAAGTCCGGACCGGAAGTTATGAAAGCGGCTCTGCCTTTAATCAGAAACCCTGTGCCCGCCCCGCGCAATCCCTCCACTTTGCTGCTCCCCAAGGTGATCAGGACTTCGGGGTTAAAGGCTATATTTGCCTCGGTTCGATGCATGTAGCCGGCAGGAATAAGCAAACGGCCATCGGCGGATACACGAACGTAACTGTTCCAGGTATTGACCAGATGAGGCCCATCCAGTCCCAACGTAGCGATGGCGACTATACCGTCCTTTTTTAGTATCTCTTTGACCTTTTCGGGTATCATGGAAGTCCTTTCTCCAATGAGGGTTATGCGCTTGCACGCAGTAATAGGGGGTTACAGCAGACAGCGTGGCGGCTATTTTTGCGTCGGCGCTTTATAGAGGCTCTTCGCAGCCATCGACTCGCCCCCCGCACTCCGCGCCCGGCAAAACACCTCTAAAAGTGACCCTGTGCAGCGGACACGGCCCGAATTTTTGCAGGGCCTCATAGTGGCGCGCCGTACCATAGCCCTTGTGGGTATCGAATCCGTATTGGGGGAATTCCTCGTGAAACCGGCACATCAACCGGTCACGATAAACCTTGGCGATAATCGAGGCCGCAGCGATGGAAATCGATTGAGAGTCCCCGCGGACAATTCCCTTTTGCCCGATGGAGACGGGAAGTTTGTAGGGGCCGTCGATCAAAAGGAAATCCGGTGCGAGCGGCAACTGAGAAACCGCGCCGGCCATAGCCCGAAACGTTGCCTGGAGGATGTTTATCCGGTCTATTTCGCCGTTTTCCACAACCCCGATCCCGATAGCCAGCGCACGCGCCTGGATTTTTTCGAAAAAGTCCTCTCTTTGCTGAGGGGTCAGCTTCTTGGAATCGGTAATACCCGAAAGGCGCACGCTCTTTGGCAGTATCACCGCGCCGGCTACGACCGGCCCGGCCAGAGGCCCGCGCCCGGCCTCGTCTATACCGCAAACAAGACAAAAGCCCTCCCGGTAGGCAGCCCTTTCATGAAGACGCATATCGACCGCAACCGCTTCGATCGTTTGCCTTGGCATCATTTCTCTTTTCCATCCTCCCTGGACCATTCCAGGTAGGCGAAACGATCAGGTCAAAGCCCACCCGACGGGGTTTCACCCGTCCCGCTCACCTTTTGCGGGCCTGGTGAACGGTAGTGTGTCAAGGAGAGCCACCGCCTCGGGTTCCACTACAAGAAAATATATACCCGTTTTGCTCGACTGCGCAAGACGAGAATCTGTCGCATGACTTTTCCGCGCAGTTGCAAGTCCCGACCTGAATTTGGAACATATTATCCCTAAAATTTTCTTGAAATAGATGGAATTCCTTTTAGCTCGAAACTATCCTATCCACCGGATCTCTTACAGGGCTAAAACCCCCAGGATACAAACAATGGATGCGAGTAACTTTGTATCGGGATATTGCGCATTTTCCTTGAAACTGCCCAGCCCCATTCCGGGTGGGGCCTCACCCCGCATGATCGCCGAATTCACGCTTTGCGCCGATGTCTTCGAACTCGCTCCTTATATAAATTCTGTGGCGCAAAAAGCGATGCTCTATGAAAAGCCCCCGCACATCCGGTTTGTGCTCGACTCCATTTTGTGCACCCTCTTTGAAAATCGGGGATCGGCTTCATCCTTTTGCGATCGCAACCAAGCGCTCGACTTCATGGAAAACCTGGTCGTTTTCCTAAACCGCATCCATCGCAACAGGGACTCGATTCGCCCAAATTACAAAATCCGGCGCCCCGGACACATTTTGAACCTTTTTCGCATTCTGCCCCGCTCCAACTGCGGAGAATGCGGCTTTGCTTCCTGCATGGCGTTCGCCGTGGCTTTGAGCAGGAAAAGGGCGCCCGTCTCCCTGTGCCGGGGATTCGGCCGCCCGCAATCCCTACAGGCAGTCTATCCGGTCCTAAACGACCAGGGCCGATTGATTTCCTCGGTGGCCATAGACATTGACTCGCCTCCCGGGGTCCAAACTTACGCGGAAAAGATCGACAGTGTCGCAAACGACCTCCTTCCCGCACCTCTTACCGGAAGAGAACTGGGCGTACTCCGCCTTATGGCCGAAGGGGCTACCAACAGGGAAATCTCCACCTCCCTTCACATAAGCCCCCATACGGTCAAAAGCCATATTACACATATTTTTAACAAACTGGGCGTCTATGACCGCACCAGGGCCGCAGTCTGGGCCGCACATCACGACCTGGTCTAGTAGTGGGGTCCGCACACCTTTTGTTCCGGGGCGCCGGTAATACGGCCGTCTTTACAAATTTTCCCGCCCGGGACGAAAAAACAGCCGCCATCCCCCAAATGGGCGATGCCGCGCCCAAGGCCTTTCCCCTAATATGGTTCATGATTTTGAGTAAAAGATGGGGCAAGATTTCAATTATTTAGAAGGAGGGTTTTATGGCGCGTATCGGAATCGTTACCTGTTCAAACTGTACGCAGGACACCAACTGCGCGGCAGTCGTCTGCCTGGCCGATATGAGAAAGCGGCAGGGATTCTTTGAAAGGTATCGGCCACATGTTGCCCTGGATCTGGTCGGCATCATCAACTGTGCCGGGTGCCCAACGCTTGCCGCACCCGAAAAGATCCTGAGGAAGGTGCGCGCGGTGGCCGAATTCAAACTGGACGCGCTCCATTTCTCGTATTGCATGACGGCGTTATGTCCATTCCTTGACATGTACAAAAAAGCCGTCAAGAAAGAATATCCGGAACTGGAAATGGTTTTCGGCACTCACAAGCCGTTGGAAAAAAAAGAGTTCCAGGCTCAAGTAGGAGAGCTTCTCTGCCCCTCGATTTCTGTTCCACGAGCCATGACGGACTTGATCAAAGAAGGCAGGTAGAGGCCGAGCCCTTGCCAATGCAAGAAGGCATGGCCCCTTTTGCGCCGCAAGGCAGGGGGGATTTTAGGGAAAGCGGGCAGCGGGGGGGGGGGGCGGGGAGACACGCCCCCCCCCCCCCCATTGAAAAAAAACGCCCAAATCCCAAAAAACCACCCCC
>JARLHO010000143.1 GCA_031292215.1 Syntrophobacteraceae bacterium
GACACGCAAAATAATTCCGCCAGCGGCAAAAAACCGCGTATCAGTTTGAATTACACCCGGGTTATTCAGTACTCAGGTTGTTCGACCTCGATATCCTTAAGAACAGGGATGGAGTTTACTCCGTACGAACAGACTTGAAATCCCCCCAACCCCCCTTTGCAAAAAAGGGGGGCGATCGAGCCAAGGCCCTCCAGGCGCGTGCCCGTTAAGGGGTAAGTGGGCGAACGTGTGGGGAATTGTAAGAACAACGGGTGCGCCCACACTCAAGAGGCTTCAGGAGAGGACTCCCCGAAGCGATGGGTTGCTCATCATTCCACCCATCCTACGCTCGCCCTCAGAGGCGTCCGGTCAGGGTTTTTCGCCGCGCCCCCTTCGTTTCTCACACAACGTCAACATCAATGTCGATATGGCCTGGAAAGTCCGGAAACATCGCGCTTTTTTCCAGTTCCCCGTTAGGATCGAAGAAGCGCATATTCCCGTATTCGTTGCAAAGCCGGAATTCCCTTGCCCCGACTTCGAAATAGAGATTCCTCTTATCTTCCATCTCGGCGGTGCCGTTCGATGGGGATACCACTTCCACGACGATTTCCGGGGATTCGGGAAGCGAAAGATTTTGTGGTCCGTACTTTTTATGGAAAGCGGTGGGTTGCCCTGGCAACATCGGCTACTCTTACGCCTTTGGAAGTTTGGACGGGACACTCTGCAAGCGCCTCACCCAAGCCCGATAATACCAACCACCGAAATATGCGCGACTGGTATGCGGCATGTACGTAGGAAGCCGGTGTCATCAAAATCTTTCCCCATTCGTTGGTTTCGATCTTGAAAGGCAGATCTTGTAAGCTTGGATGATCGACCACTTCCCGCCATTCCATTTTGGTTTCTCCTCTCCAGGGGAGGCACATCTTTCCCAAACGGCCTCCGGACGACTAGACGTCTCGAAGTCCACCGCTTTTGAAACGGAGCCAGGGCCGAAAGGGGAGGCGGCGACCCGGTTCCTAACACCTTATAACCACTATACCGGCTCTTATTGTCCGGACCATTTTCAATTACGTCCACTATCCTTTTCGCCGTTTTTCACGATTCCCGGGGACCGGGCTCGAAAAAGTGGTATATTCTTCTACCACATGTTGGTAGATATTCACTAAAATTAGGTCAGGCCCGGTTTGCGCTATTTTTAATTTCGAGAGTGACGGGGGGGCGGCGGTTCGCCCCTTGGGTGAGCGGCGAGAATATGAAATCGGACAGGCAAAACAGCAAAACTACCAACCAGTTGAACATGTTCGAAAAAAAAGAGATCGTCGAATCTTTTGGGGAGGCGCCGCTGGCCGAGCGCATGCGCCCGCGGGATCTGGCTGATTTTATCGGCCAATCGCATTTGCTGGGGCCCGGAAAAATACTCGACCGCTTGCTTCGCAACAACCGGTTCGACTCCCTTATCCTGTGGGGCCCCCCGGGGTGCGGCAAAACGACCCTGGCAAAAATCATCGCCGACCACACCGAGAGCCACACCATCTTCCTTTCGGCGGTGATGGCGGGCGCTCGGGAAATACGAGCGGCCGTCGAGGAGGCAAAAGATGTGTTTGCAAAAAGCAAAATGCGCACCTGGCTTCTCATGGATGAAATTCACAGGTTAAACAAGGCGCAGCAGGACACGCTTTTACCCCACGTCGAAAACGGAACGGTTCTGCTCCTTGGCGCCACCACGGAAAATCCCTCCTTTGAGATCATACGACCGCTTCTATCGCGCGCCAGGGTTGCCGTTTTGGAACCGCTGGGAGAAGGGGAGCTAAAAAAGATTATCGCCCGTGCTCTTGGGGATAAGGCAAAGGGCCTTGGAAATTTCCCGGCCCGGCTTTCCGTCGATGCGATCGATTACCTGATCGCAGGCTCGGGCGGGGATGCGCGCGTAATCCTTAACGCACTGGAAATAGCGGTTCTAACTACTGCGCCAGACGCGGAGGGCGTGCGCGCGGTGGATCTTGAAGCAGCCAAGGAAGCGCTGCTGCGTAAAGCCGTTCATTACGACAAAGCCGGCGAAGAGCACTTCAACCTCATGTCGGCCCTTCACAAAAGCGTTAGGGGAAGCGACCCCGATGGCGCCCTCTATTGGCTGGCCAGGATGGTCGACGCCGGCGAGGACCCCCTATACATCGCGCGGCGCATCATGAGAATGGCCAGTGAAGACATCGGACTTGCCGACCCCGCGGCTCTTATTCAAGCCGTAAACGCTTTCCACGCCTATCATTTCCTGGGAAGTCCCGAAGGCGAGCTTGCCCTCGCCCAGGCTGTCGTGTATCTTTGCCTTGCGCCCAAGAGCAACTCTTTATACAAAGCTATGGGCAGCGCCATGGAAAAAGCCAAAACTTTTGGGGCCTTGCGTGTTCCCCTCCATCTGCGTAACGCCCCCACCCCACTCATGAAAGAACTGGGTTACGGGAAAAAATATCAATATGCCCACGATTTCGAAGGCGGCTGGGTTCCGGAAAATTACCTGCCCGAGGAACTGGCCGGCACACTTTTTTTCGAGCCCAAAGCGGGGTGGGAAGCCAGGTTCAAAGAGCAGCTCGATCAAAGGCGGGCCACAGTGAGGGATCTGCCGACTGGAGAAAAAGGCCCGGGACGATGAAAGCGATTCAGGCGGAAAAACAGCTTCTGGAAAGTGTCAAACCCTTTAAACTGGTGAAGTATCTTGCCATTTCCACCCTGGTGGTGATCCTTGTCTGCGCCGTAATTTTATCGGGTTTTATATCTCAAAAAGCCAAGGAACTCCTGCTCAAGAAAAGCGAACAATATGCGCTCTTGGTGGCGGAAAACCTAAACCACCAGGTATTTTACCTGTTTACCCTGCCCACACTGATCACCGAAGGGCAAATCCGCCTAAGCGACGCCAGCCAGCACGAAAGACTCGACATGGTCGTAAAAAATACGATCCACGGGCTTTCGGTCCGGAATGTGAACATTTACGACAAAAAAGAGATCCTTGTCTACAGCACGGGTAAAGGAAAGATCGGGAGCAAGGGCCATCTTCAAGGAGCTTTTCAATCGGCGTTGAAGGAAGTGCCCGTTTCGGTCTTATCCAAGGGGAAGACCGGTTTTTTAGGGTTCCAACGAAAAGGGGGCAAAGAGGTTCTTACCACGTATATGCCCATGTGGGTGGAAAAACCTCTTAGTTGGGAAAAGGGCAGGGTCCTCGGGGTCTATGAAATCACCCAGGACATAACTCGGGACTACAAGACCATAAGGCGCTTCCAGTGGATAGTGGCGCTAAGTTTTCTATTGTTTGTCGGCATCCTGTTTTCGACGATCCTGTTCATCGCCAGGCGGGCCGAACGAATAATAACGGCCAGGAGCATCGAAAAGCACAAACTGGAAGGTAAGCTCCACCAGTCGGAGCGACTCGCGTCGCTTGGCGAAATGATTGCCGGGGTTTCCCATGAAATTCGAAATCCCCTGGGAATCATAAGGAGCACCGCCGAACTGCTCGATTCGCGCGTGGAAAGCGAAAGACTGAGAAAATTTTCCTCAATCATCGTCGAAGAATCCACCCGCCTAAACGACATTTTGACCGAATTTCTAGACTTCGCCGGACCCCAGACCCCTCGACCCGTACCATGCAGGATCGAGGACATTCTGGACAGAAATCTTTTCGTTTTGGAGGCCGAATGCAACCGGTTGGGAATAAGTATCCTAAAGCATTATCAAACCGGGGACTATAGCCTTGAAGCGGACCAGGAGATGCTCTACCGAGCCTTTGTCAACATCTTCGCAAACGCTTTGCAGGCGATGCCTGACGGGGGATTTCTGAGCGTGCATACTGCGATTTCCAACGGCAGAAACGGCGCTTCCATCGTCGAAATCCAGGTGCAGGATTCCGGCTGCGGCATTTCCGAGGAGGCGCTAAAAAAGATTTTCAACCCATTTTTTACCACCCGTGAAAACGGAACGGGCTTGGGCCTTGCCATAGTTAGGACCATCGTCGATAACCACAGCGGGGAAATCGAAGTGGCGAGCGAGGCAGGGCAGGGCGCTGTCGTAATTATACGGCTCCCGCTCACCCAACCGGAGTTCGAGATCGAAAGGGAAACTTAGCAATAGAATGAACACTGTCCTGATCGTCGATGACGAAAGGAATTATCTGCTGGTGCTCGAAGAACTGCTCTCCGAAGAGGGCTACCAGGTCATAACCGCCGAAGGCGCGCGGCGAGGTCTGGAGTTCATCGAGGAAAACGACTTCGATGTCGTCATTACGGATATGAAGATGCCCGGAATGGACGGCATTGAGTTCATGGAGCGCATTAAACTGCGGCTGCCCGACATTCCCGTCATCATGATGACCGCTTTTGGAAGTGTCGAAAAGGCCGTGGAGGCGATGCGAAAAGGCGCTTTCGACTATATCCTCAAGCCTTTTAAAAATGAGGAATTAAAACTCACTATACTCAAGGCCCTAAATCATTACAATCTTGTCCGGCAGAACCGGATGATGGCCCGCGAACTGCAAGGCAAATATCAATTCGGAAATATTATCGGCAAGAGCGTGCGGATGCAGCGCATATTCGAGCTGATAGAAAAGGTGGCCCCGGCCAGGGCGACCGTGCTGATAACCGGGGATTCGGGCACCGGCAAGGAGTTGATCGCACGGGCCATTCACTACAACAGCCCGAGAAAAGACCAGCCTTTCATATCGGTAAACTGCGGGGCATTGCCGGAAACCCTGCTTGAAAGCGAGCTCTTCGGCCATGAAAAGGGCGCTTTCACCGGTGCGGTGAGCCAGCGCAAGGGCAGGTTCGAACTTGCCCATGAAGGCACGCTTTTTCTAGACGAAATTAGTGAAATGTCTCCTCCCCTCCAGGTTAAACTGCTTCGCATTTTGCAAGAAATGGAGTTCGAAAGGGTAGGGGGCAGTAATACCCTGAAAGTCGATGTCCGGGTGGTGGCGGCTTCGAACCGGAATCTCAAAGAGGATGCGGCGAGCGGAAGGTTTCGAAGCGATCTCTATTACCGGTTAAATGTTGTGCACATTCACCTGCCGCCGCTTCGCGAGAGAAAAGACGATCTGCCTCTGCTTGTAAACCATTTCCTTGCCAAGTACGCAAAGCAAGCCCTGCGCGAATCGATCGGAATTTCTTCGGGCGCCTTGGAGCGTATTCTCGATTATCACTGGCCGGGCAACGTGCGGGAACTCGAAAACTCGATCGAAAGAGCCATTATTCTTTCGAATGGGAGCGAAATCGAGCTAAAGGATCTGCCTTACGAAGTAAGGGACTTCAGCACACCGCCGCCAACCAACGAGGGGAAAAGACAAACCGGGGAGGATATCGAAAGGTTTGTACCCGAACTGAGTGCAGGGGAGCGCATGCACGATTCGGGCTTTAAAGTGCGGCAGGTGCGGGCGATGGAATTCATAAAAACTAACGGTTTTATAACCAATAAGTATTATTCCCAACTTGCCGAGATCTCCGAGCGCCAGGCCCTGAGGGAACTTAGCGAACTGGTCGAATCGGGCAGACTGGTAAGGGTCGGAAAGGGCAGGGCCTGCCGGTATGTGTTGAAGGGGGAGTAGCGAGTAGCTAGAAGCGAGTAGCTAGAAGCGAGTAGCTAGAAGCGAGTAGCTAGAAGCGAGTAGCTAGAAGCGAGTAGCTAGAAGCGAGTAGCTAGAAGCGAGTAGCTAGAAGCGAGTAGC
>JARLHO010000144.1 GCA_031292215.1 Syntrophobacteraceae bacterium
CACGCCCCCTGCCCATCCGACCCACAACCCCGTGTTCCCAGCCTTCGACATTGAAAGCTTCAGGACCCCTTCTTCAGCTCTTAGAGGGCACATCCGGGCTTCATCATTTTTTGAGGAAACAGTATATCGAATATCCAGTGACGCACTGCCCAAGGCCGGGTTTTTTAACCGATCAGGATCAACCCGCAAAGGGTCCCCGTCGAGGTATCCACGGTCTTTTCTCCGGCGATTTTAAGGGGCCATCCGGCCGCCTCCATGAGTTTGGACACATTGATGCCAAAACCCGACATCGATGGCCTTGCCAGGTGGGGATTGCGGCATTTGCCCCCCTCGTGGAGAACGCGGCATCGCGGGTGATCGGAGCAGAAAAGGACCTTGCAGCAATTGCCCGCGAAACCCTTGGAGCGCGTTTGCCCGATTTTTATCGCAGCCTGCTCGACTCCTGCCGCTATTTCCTGCAAAAGCGCGAACACCTCCAAACGCTCGACAGGAGAAAATAGGATCGAGGAGGGAACCTCCAATTTGAAAACAACCGCCTGCGAATAGATCTTGAGTAGCTCTCTAAATCCGTTTGGTCCCAAAACGTGGGGCGGGCAATTGGCCGAAGCTCCGAAGTTTTCGCATTGTGGCTCAACGCATAACCCGGCCAACTCATCTTCGATACAAATCCCGGACGGCGCAACGTGCGCCGCATCGCTTGCGCCGAGCCTTCGGGCCAATTCGAGCAGTTCCGGAAAACTTCTTTGTCCTTTGTGTGCCGTCAAGCCAGTGTCCTTTCACCAGGTCCCCGACTCGCAAAGCATCGGCGGGGGAAAAAGAAAAATATGGTTTTTCAAAAATTGTCCTATTTTACAATGACGCGTCTACATCGTCTATGTAATGTTACAGGGCTTGGGAAAATGACGATTTGAATGCTTTAAATCCGGTCGCAAATCTGGAGAAAACGCCCGGCGCGCCTCTACCTCCATTGGCGGGGAGGTTTTATCCCCGCGGCACGTGATTTTCGATCGCCGTCAGGGCCAAGCCTATTCAAAATGTAGCATTTTTCCTCTATAATATTGATTAGCCTATTTAATATTGCTTAGTTTACCTTTGGTAATCTCTGGGGGAGGCATGGCGGACGGGAAAGAAAAAAAAACGAAGTCCGGGATGAAAAAGACAATTGATGCGGACGCGCGCAAGGGTGAAGAGGCGTGCAAGTCCGAGTATATCCGGGATGATGTCGAAGTTTTGGTCGAGCCGGCCGAAGATACGGCTTGGTACCGGGAGGAGGACGGATTGGCGCAAAACAGCGGAGCGCCGGTCCAAAAGGGGTTTCCAATAATTGGCTTGGGGGCTTCAGCGGGTGGACTCGAGGCCCTTGAGGAATTTTTTCAAAACGTTCCCCGAAAGAGCGGCATGGCCTACGTGGTGATATCCCACACCGATCCCGCGCGATCGAGCCTTCTTCCGGCGATAATCCAGCGCCGGTCCAAAATTCCCGTAATCGAAATAGAAGAGGGCATGACGGTTGAGCCCGACAAGGTATATCTTCCTCCGTCCAACCGGGACCTGGAACTCGATGGGGAATCCTTTAGCCTAAAAGAACAGAAACGGGGCGGGGCCCCGCGGCTTCCCATCGATGGGTTTTTTAAATCCCTTGCCCGATCCCGGGGCGAACAGGCATGTTGCGTGATACTTTCCGGCACGGGCACGGACGGCACCCAGGGGGTGCGCGTTCTAAAGGAAAAGGGCGCAATAACGGTGGTGCAGTCAACCGATTCCGCAAAATATGAGGGGATGCCCGAGAGCGCAATCGGAACGGGACTTGCCGATTTCATTTTGTCCCCCTCCGAGATGCCCGAGCGAATAATCGAGTGTTTCGCAATCGGCCAGGGAGCGCCAAAGTCGGAAGAAGCCAAGGAGCACGAGGATTTCCCCGCCGCTGTCTCGAAGATAATAATGATCATAAATCAACGAAAAGGCCACGATTTTTCCGCATACAAGAAAAGCACGCTCGTCCGGCGCATTCGAAGGCGGATGGCGGTCACCAGGATGGGTTCCACCAATCAGTACCTCAAGTATATCCACCACAACCCGGGCGAGATCGAAGCGCTTTTTCAGGATCTTTTGATCGGCGTCACCAGTTTTTTCCGCGACCCCGAAGCTTACACCTTCTTGAAAATGGAGATCTTGCCCGATCTTTTGACGCGCGGATCTGAGCATGAGCCGTTTCGGGTATGGGCGGCGGGCTGTTCGTCCGGAGAAGAAGTCTACTCGATTGTGATAATGCTGGTGGAATGTCTCGATGAGTTGGGGCTCAGGAAAGAGCTGCAGGTCTTCGGCACCGATCTTGACCAGTTTGCCATCGAGAAGGCAAGAGAGGGGCGCTATCCCGAAAACATCGCCGCCGATGTTTCGCCCCGGAGACTGGAGCGTTTCTTTCAAAAGGAAAATTCCGGTTTCGAGGTCCGAAAGATGGTGCGCGAGCCGGTGGTCTTTGCCGGCCACAATGTGCTAAAAGACCCCCCGTTTTCCCGGCTGGATCTGCTCGTGTGCCGCAACCTGATGATTTACCTCGAACCAAGGGCGCAAAAAAAAATCCTGCCCCTTTTTCATTACGCTCTAAGGCCCGGCGGGGTCCTCTTCCTGGGCAGTTCCGAAACGGTGGGCGAGTTCGCCGACCTATTCTCCCCCGTCAACAAGAAGTGGAGCCTTTACCGAAGGCTAGACGTTAGCCCGGAGTTGCAGCCGGCCGTCGAGTTTCCGACGCGAGGCCGGCCCCGAATAGGGGCGGCTCGGCCGCCCCTTGGCCACCCCTCGCGGGATCCGGGGGATTTTGCGATAGCCGAGGCCACCGCGCACCTCCTCCTGGAGGGCCACTCACCGGCGTGCGTGGTGGTAAACCGCCGCGGCGAGATAAGCTACATCCACGGGCGGACCGGCAAGTACCTGGAGCACGCCCAGGGCCGTATGAGCGTAAACGTTGTCGACATGGCCCGCGAGGGGCTGCGCTTCGAGCTTGCCTCAGCGCTTAGAAACGTCGCAACCGAGGGCGGCGCGGTCCGAAAAGAGGGGCTGCGGGTCAAAATCAACGGCGGTTTTCAGGATTTTAACCTGATAGTGAAGCCCCTTGGAAAACCCGAATCTCTTAAGAACATGATCGTCATACTTTTTGAGGATATCCCCGGTTCTCAAAGGCCCCGGCGGAGGAAAAGGGGCGCGCCCGACTCGGTCACGGAGCGGATAATGGAGCTGGAGCGCGAAATCGCAAGGCTTCAGCAGGACCATCGAACAGCCATGGAAGAACTGGAGACTTCCAACGAGGAGTTGAAATCGGTAAACGAGGAGCTTCAGTCGTCCAATGAGGAGCTTCAATCCACAAATGAAGAGCTCGAGTCCTCCAGGGAAGAATTGCAGTCGCTAAACGAGGAGCTTTCAACCGTAAACGCCGAACTGCACGAAAAAATCCTCGAGATCTCCCATTCCTATGCGACCATTAGTCACGTTTTGAACGCCACGGGGATCGCCATGCTCTTTGTTGACAGAAACCTGCATGTGCAGCGTTTCACACGGGAGGCCACAAAGTTGATCAGCCTCATCGATGCCGATATAGAACGATCTCTTACCGACATTTCCATGCGTTTCGATCCTCATCCTTTTCTTGACGACATTCGCGAGGCTATTATGGGACCAAAGATAATGGAAATGGTTGTGACCACCAGGGAAGGACGCCGCTATTCGACAAAAATCGTGCCCCACATGGACCCCAAAGGGCAGGTGAGCGGAGCGGTGGTGACGTTTGCAGACCTTCGGCCTGAGCCGGACCCGGTGAGGTCTGCATCATGAAGGGGCATTCAGATAGCGGCCGAAGGGACCAAAACGCAGAAATAGGGTCGGCTTGGGACGAGTTGCGCAAAAGGGCCGAGGCCGCCTTGAATAAGGACGCGCTACCCGGAGCCGGTTGGACCGAATCCGATGTTCTTGGCCTCATCCATGAACTGGAGGTTCACCAGACAGAGCTCGAGATGCAGGGCGAAGAGCTTCGCTTGAAAAATGAGCAGCTAAAAGAGCTTTTCCATAATTACGCGGAGCTCTACCATAGCGCTCCGGTCGGTTATTTGAATCTCAACCCGAAACGGGTGATAGTCGAGGCTAACAAAGAAGCTTGCGACCTGCTGGGCCTGCCGAAAGAGACGCTTAAACGCATGGTGTTTTCGAACTGCGTCTACCACGAGGACCGCTCGAAATATTTCGACCTTCTGGCCGGAGCCAACCGGACACCCGCTGTCAAAGCCAAAGCGGAGTTACGGCTAGTTAGAAGCTCCTCGCCCACTTTTTTCGCCCACATCGCTATTGTCCCTTTATGGGACGCGCAGGTCGGGCTCAAGGGCTGGCTGATAGCTTTTGTCGACATCTCGAAGCGAAAGGCCGCCGAGGACGCTTTGCGGGAAGCCGTCGACCGGCTAAAGGCAATGTCTTCTCGACTTCTTGGCGCTCAGGAAGAGGAGCGCAAAAAAATTGCGCGAGACCTTCACGACAGCTTCGGGCAAAACCTTGCCGCGGTGAAATTCGGTATAGAAAACGTTCTCGTCAATACGGGGGCGGAGCTTTCGGGGGATGCCGCGCGCTTGTTGGGGATGCTTATCCCGACCATCCAGATGGCCATCGAGGAGGTCCGAAATATCTACACCGGTTTACGGCCCTCCGTTCTAGACGACATGGGAATCATCGCTGCCCTTGGGTGGCTTAGCAGAAAGACAAGAGTTGCCTTTCCCGATCTTCGTATCGAAAGTGTCGCCAAAATCGAGGAAATAGATGTGCCGGAGGAGCTAAAAATAACCCTGTTTCGCATAGCGCAGGAGGCTCTCACCAATATCGAAAAGCACAGCGAGGCGCATCGGGTGGACATAACGCTTGTTAAATCCTGCGGCGAAATAGAGCTTGTCATAGAAGACAACGGAAAAGGATTCGATCGTAAAAAGACCTTCCCGGGGGATAACAGCAACGGCATGGGCCTTGTCAACATGATGGAGCGGGCGGAGCTTTCCGGCGGCACCCTTTCCGTCACGTCTAAGAAGGGGCGGGGGACCCGGGTGGAGGCAAGATGGAACTTGAATCGGTGAATAACTACTCATTACTCAAGACAATGGATTCTGCGCGGGGGGGCAGGCAATGTTGTTGAGTTAAGCGACTCAACTGGAAGCTCTCTTAGATCGACGATCATGATCCCGGAGGGATCAAAGCCATTAGCCGGGTGGTTGAGGCCGTGAGGCCGACACCCCCGGGGTGGTTGAGGCCGTGAGGCCGATACCCCCGGGGTGGTTGAGGCCGCGAGGCCGATACCCCATCCCGGAGGGATCAAAGCCATTAGCCGGGTGGTTGAGGCCGTAAGGCCGATACCCCCGGGGTGGTTGAGGCCGCGAGGCCGATACCCCCGGGGTGGTTGAGGCCGCGAGGCCGATACCCCATCCCGGAGGGATCAAAGCCATTAGCCGGGTGGTTGA
>JARLHO010000145.1 GCA_031292215.1 Syntrophobacteraceae bacterium
TCACTCATGGGGCCTCCCTTTCCTTATGGTTTCCCATGATGACCTAGTCTATCTTGCCGAGAATGTCCAGCTAATTGTTTTGACACGCAAAATAATTCCGCCAGCGGCAAAAAACCGCGTATCAGTTTGAATTACACCCGAGTTTAGCGGCGACCAGGCAGGAGAGGAGCTGGAATCGGAAAGGGGTTTTTCCGGTGGACAATGTTATAATAAAAGGATAAATGGGGGTAGAGTTTAATGGAATCATCGCCAATTTTTCCGGTCGCTAAGACAGCGGGACAAGGCCCGGCTCCTGCATTCTTTGTGGTATCGCCCGGAGAACTGCGGCGGTCGAGATAATTATCTTGCCAATGCCGATATTAAAGTTTATGTAGTATGGATAATCCGTTAACCACAGGTGACGCCTGTGGTTTTTTTATTTTCAGCAGGGAGCAATCAAGAATGATCAGTGCGTCAAACGTAGCCCTTTCTTACGGCAAAAGGGTCATCTTCAAAGACGTCAATATAAAATTTACCCCGGGGAACTGCTATGGGCTCATTGGCGCCAACGGCTCGGGCAAATCGACTTTCCTGAAAATCCTTTCCGGCGAGATGGAACCTGACAAGGGCGACATCGTGGTTGACCACGGACAGCGCGTGGCGGTTCTTAGCCAGGACCAGTTCGCCTTCGACGAGGAGACGGTTTTTAATACTGTCATCATGGGGCATGCGCGGCTCTACGAAGTCATGACCGCGCGGGAGGCCATCTACGCGAAGGCGGATTTTTCCGAAGAGGACGGCATTCGCTCCTCGGAGCTCGAAGGAGAGTTCGCCGAGTTAAACGGCTATGAGGCTGAGTCTGAGGCTGCGGTGCTTCTAAACGGTCTTGGCATACCCGAAGAGATGCGCTCCAAAAAGATGAAGGAACTGGAGGGGGGCGATAAGGTGCGGGTGCTGCTGGCACAGGCGCTTTTCGGAAACCCGGATGTTTTGCTTCTCGATGAGCCTACCAACCACCTGGACTTAAAGTCCATTTCCTGGCTCGAAGAGTATCTGATCCGATTCCCCAATACCGTCATCGTCGTTTCCCACGACCGCCATTTTCTTAACCAGGTCTGTACGCATGTGGCGGATATCGACTTTGGCAAGATCCAGCTCTACGTGGGCAACTACGACTTCTGGTATCAGGCGAGCCAGATGTCGTTTCGGCAAAAGCAGGATGAGAATCGCAAAAACGTCGACAGGGCAAACGAGCTGAAGGAATTCATCCAGCGCTTCGGCTCCAACGCCTCCAAGGCGAGGCAGGCCACATCGCGCAAAAAACTGCTCGAAAAGCTGACGCTAGACGATATGCCGATCTCTTCCCGCAAGTACCCGCACGTGGCGTTTAAGCCCGAGCGACCCTGCGGAAACATTATCCTGGAGATAGCCGATCTTTCCAAGGCCGTTGAGGGTTCTCCCGTCTTAAACGACCTGACCCTTACGGTCAACAAAGGCGACAAAATTGCCTTTGTCGGCGGCAACAGCCTCGCCAAAACGACGCTTTTCCAAATCCTGGCCGAAGAGCTCGAACCGGACAGCGGTAGTTTCCGCTGGGGAGTTACCATCACCCGGAGCTATTTTCCAAAAGAAAACAGCTCCTATTTCGACACCGGGATGAACCTTGTCGAGTGGCTGGGGCAATTTTCTCCCCCCGCGGAGGGAGAACAATTTGCGAGAGGGTTTCTGGGCAAAATGCTCTTTTCGGGCGATGAGGCGTTAAAGAAGACCAGTGTCCTTTCGGGAGGCGAGAAGGTGCGCTGCATGCTTTCCCGGATGATGCTGGCAGGCGCCAATGCCCTCATACTCGATGAGCCCACCAACCACCTTGACCTGGAATCGATAACGGCCCTAAATAACGGCCTCATCGCGTTTACGGGGGTGGTGCTGTTTACCTCCCACGACCATGAATTCGTGGCAACCGTTGCAAACAGGATAGTCGAGATAACCCCTTACGGGATCATCGATCGCTCGATGGGTTTTGAAGATTACCTAAATGACGGGGAGGTAGCGGGGTTGCGCGACGAATTGTATCATGGCCACTGCGACCTCAGGCTCTAAGCCGATAATCAACAACCAATAGAGGAAAAACTTTTAATATGTCATTTGCAACCCTCGGTCTTTCGGCCGAATTACTCCGTGCCATCGACGATCAGAAGTATAGCAAACCGACTCCTATCCAGAGCCGGGCAATCCCGGTGATTCTTCAAGGAAAAGACGTCCTGGCCGGAGCGCAAACCGGCACGGGCAAAACAGCGGGTTTTGCCCTGCCATTGCTGCAGATTCTTAGCAAACGCAGCATCACGAAGGTTAAAAACTCCGTACGCGCCCTGATACTTACGCCAACGCGCGAGCTCGCGGCTCAAGTCCAGGAGGATGTGGCGGCGTGCGGGAAATATTTGCCGTTAAAATCGGCGGCCATCTTCGGGGGGGTGGGCATTAACCCTCAGATCGGCCAACTGCGTAGAGGCGTCGATGTTTTGGTGGCGACCCCCGGGCGTTTGCTCGACCACGTGCAGCAACGGACCCTGGATCTGTCCAAAGTCGAGATATTAGTTTTGGACGAAGCCGATCGCATGCTGGACATGGGATTTATCCGCGATATTCGAAGGATTCTTACGGTTCTACCCGCAGTGCGGCAAAACCTGCTGTTTTTCGCCACCTTTTCAAACGACATCAAACAACTTGCCGATGGTCTGCTGAACTCGCCGGAGCTAATCGAGGTGGCCGCTCGCAATACCGCATCGGAGACAATCGAGCAGTTGGTCCATCCCGTCGATCGCGTCCGCAAGCGGGAGCTGCTCTCTTTTCTTATCGGTTCCAAAAGATGGCGCCAGGTCCTGGTATTTACCCGCACCAAACACGGGGCCAACAAACTGACAAAGCAACTCGAAAGCGACGGGATCCGTGCTTCGGCCATCCACGGCAACAAGAGCCAGGCGGCGCGAACCAAGGCATTGGCCGACTTTAAGCGTGGCGAGGTCCGGGTGTTGGTTGCAACCGATATTGCGTCGCGAGGACTAGACATCGATCATTTACCGCATGTGGTGAATTTCGAACTGCCCGATCTGGCTGAAGACTACGTGCACCGTATCGGCCGCACCGGTCGCGCCGAGCGGGAAGGAATCGCCATATCTCTTGTGTGCATCGATGAGCGGGAGCATTTAAAAGCAATAGAGCGTCTCCTGCAGCGCGAAATCCCGAAGGAAATAATCGATGGGTATGAGCCCGATCCCTCGATACGGGCGGAGCCGATTTTTAAGGGTGGAAATCGTTCCGGTCAGCGTCCGGGCTCCAACTATGCGCCCGGTAAATTCTTTAGCGATACGAAGAGTGGCGCCTATCCCGGCGCCGGTCGAAATTCCGGCTCAGGTAAAAAACGGTTCCCGGAAGGCCCAAGGAATGATGAACCGGGGCGCGGAGGACATGATGGATCGAGAAAGCACGTGGTAAAACCCGCGCGGCCGTTCTCCGGTCGCGGAGCACCAAAGGACGGGCGCCCTTCGCTTCGTTAGATATCGTCAGTTTTTGCGGAAAAGAGATCGAATGGATCTAGCCAATCACAAAGAAGTCAAACGGCGCAGGACCTTTGGCATCATCAGCCATCCCGACGCCGGCAAGACGACACTTACTGAAAAACTGCTCCTCTTCGGGGGGGCGATTCAAATAGCGGGGGCGGTCAGGGCGCGAAAAGCCGCTCGTCACGCCGCAAGCGACTGGATGTCGATCGAAAAAGAGCGAGGCATATCTGTCACCACCTCTGTGATGAGATTTTCCCACAGGGGGTTTGAGATGAACCTTCTCGATACGCCCGGCCACCAGGATTTTTCGGAAGACACCTACAGGGTTCTTACCGCAGTGGACAGCGCCCTCATGGTGATTGACTCCGGCAAGGGGGTGGAGTCTCAGACCGAGAAGCTGATGGAGGTCTGCCGCATGCGCAACACCCCCATCATCACCTTCATAAACAAGCTCGATCGGGAAGGCATGGGGCCCCTCGATATCCTTAGCGAAATAGAAGACAAGCTCCAGATCGAGTGTACGCCGCTCACCTGGCCTATCGGCATGGGCAAGCGATTTAAAGGGGTCTACAATCTCTACCGCAGGCAACTCCACCTTTTTACCCACGGCCAGGATTCCCGAAAACAGCCCGGAGTGACTATCCGGAGCCTGGCCGACCCGGAGCTAAAAAAACTGCTCGGAAGCCAGGCCGACGATCTGTGCGCGGACGTGGAACTGCTCGAAGGGGCCGCCAACCCGTTCGAGATGGACCACTTTCTTAAGGGAAACCAGACGCCGGTCTTCTTTGGCAGTGCTATCAATAATTTCGGGGTAATGGAGCTGCTGGACGCCATCGTCGAAATGGCCCCCTCACCGGGAGTAAGACCTGCGGTGACAAGAGAGGTCTCTGCCTTTGAAGAGCCTTTTTCAGGGTTTGTGTTTAAGATTCAAGCCAATATGGACCCTGCTCACAGGGACCGGATCGCGTTTCTGCGGATCTGCTCGGGCAAATTCACCCGGGGAATGAAAGTTATCAATCAACGGCTGGGGAAGGAAATCATCCTGGCCAATGCCACCACCTTTATGGCCCAGGACAGGACAAACGTCGAAGAGGCCTATGCCGGCGACATAATCGGTATGTACAATCATGGAACCATAAAGATTGGAGATACCTTTACGGACAAAGAACCGCTGCGATTTACCGGAATCCCGAGTTTTGCCCCGGAACATTTCCGGCGGGTGCTTCTTAGAAACCCTCTGAAGGCAAAGCAACTCCAAAAGGGTTTGACCCAGTTGACCGAGGAGGGCGCCGTACAGTACTTCCGGCCTCTGGTGGGCTCCGACTACATCCTGGGGGCCATTGGCGCCCTGCAGTTCGATGTGACCGTGGCCAGGCTAAAGGCCGAGTACGGCGTGGATGCCGATTACGAGCCGGCGGGCTTTTCCGTTGCCCGTTGGATTGACTGCGGCGACAAGAAAAGGTTTGAGGATTTCCAGAGGAAAAACCTCTCCAACCTGGCCCAGGACTCGGAGGGGCGTCTGGCTTACCTTGCTCCCAATGCGTGGCGCCTCGAGTGTGTTATGGAAAACTGGCCGGACATAACATTTTTAAATACTCGGGAGTGCAACTGATTACCGGCGGCGCGGCCTTTTTTTTGCGCACAGCTTGTCTTTTCCGCCAAGACATATCCGCCGGCAGGTAATTTCCCCGTTTCGACTCCTTGAGGCAACGGGTCAGTGGCGCTCCCGGTAAAGATCCAAGCGGATTTGGAATCTCTTTTGCTAATGACTTTTATCCCTTTTCGAGCGCCGGCGACAATTACGATGGAAAAAATACATACCAAGCTTTTTGAACTTGCCTCACCCTATCTCGATACGCGTGGAAACCGGGAACACACCCGAATCGCCTACGAATTCGCAGCAAGACTCTTAGACGAAGAAGAGGGGGACCCTTGTGTGGTTTTTCCGGCGATAATCCTCCACGATGTCGGGTGGAAGCGCATCCCGGAAGAGCTTCAATCCTCCGCGTACGGTCCCGGAAGTAACGACCTGGCTTTAAACCGGGTCCACGAGGTGGAGGGGGCAAAAATTGCCGGACAAATTCTCCTGGAGGTTCACTATCCTCTCCATTTCGTACGGGAGATAACGGAAATCATCCTCGGACACGACTCGCGAAAGCAGGCGATTTCGGCAAGCGATGCGGTCGTAAAGGACGCCGATAAACTGTGGCGTTATACGGACCACGCGCTCCGCGCTTTTGCAGAGCGGTTCGGCATGACCACGCAGCAGAGCATCGACCGTCTCACGCCCGTGGTTGACCAATGGTTTCTCACCGCTTCCGGCAGGCGGATGGCCGCTGAACAGTTGCTGCGCCATGAGAGCGACTGGGGGATATGCCAAGGCAATAAAAAGGCCGGTTAGAGACCCTTTGCCTTTGCCTTGCGGCGGGAGAGTAAATCCCCCCAACCCCCCTTTGAAAAAAAGGGGGGCGATTGAGCCAAGGCCCCCTGCATGCGTATCATTGCGAAGGGGGGGGGATCGAGCCAAGCCCCTTCCTGCGAGTCTCCGCTAAGGGGCAAGTGGGCGTATGTGTGGGTAATTGTAAGCTTTGGAAAAAAAGGGGGGCGATTGCGCCCCCAGCCATTATCCGTAGACGTTTTTGCAAAATTCCACACCGGCCACGGCATCTGCCGCGGCATAGTCTGCGCCCGAAAATTCCCGTACCTGCTCATTTACCGGAGCTCCTCCGATTATGATCCTTACCTTGTCGCGAAGGCCGGCGGCGATAACGGCATCCACTACTTTTTTCATCTCGGGGTAGGCGAAATTTAAGAGCGCACTCATCCCCAGCACCTTGGCGCCGCTCTTTTCAAGGGCTTCCACAAACTTTTCCGCCCCCACATCCACGCCCAGGTCGATTATTTCAAATCCCGAACCGCGCAGCAAGGTGGCGGCGATATTTTTGCCGATATCGTGGATGTCGCCTTTAACCGTGCCGATGACTATCTTCCCTTTGCCCGCGCCGCTTGGCGCAGCTTGCAGCAAAGTTTCGATCCTTTTCATCACCTCTTTTAGGATCTCGGCCGAAAAAATTAACTCGCTTATAAAGTAGGCGCCACTGGCGAAAAGTTCGCCCACGGCAACCATGCCCGCGTTGCATGATTCGATTATGTCAATGGCCCTGGCGCCAGCGGCAAGTTCTTTTTCCACCAGTTCGTAGACTCTTTTTTCATCGAGATCCTTTAAGGCTAAGGACAGGTCGTTCATAGCGTTTGCCTCCCGGGGTTTTTCCCTTAAATTTTTATAAATAATCAGTGTCCAACCCGGCGCTTCCAGATGGGACGCGAGCCTAAAGGATCCATTGCCATATCCATACATGAGCCATCTGTTCGAGCTGTTCCCAGTTTCTTCGAATCAGCTCCTCGTCGCCTTTTATTTCGCCCAGTTCTGCCTTTTTCACATCCCAGGCAGTGACCAGTCGTCGGGGTTTTAGGCTTGCCACGGTTTGGACGCCGGGAGAAAGTTCGCGGGGTTTGGGAGAAAGGGAGCTGTCATAGACGCCGAATTCAAGAACCGCGTCGATCATGGCCCTGAAATTTTCGGGTTTTGTGTCGTAGGGGAAGTTGCAGCCCGCCGAGAGGATATACCCACCGCCTGTGCCAACGGTCCGGCAAAGCTCCCGCACGTGGTCCCGCACCTCTTTGGGCGTTCCCAGAATGAGCCGCGAATCCTGAACGCCGCCCGCGATGCACGAGTGTCCTCCAAGAATTTCCTTGGCTTTGACGATATCTCCCCGGGTGTCTATGTCAAAGAGAATCTTTCCTTTGGGCAGCTCCAGCAGCCGATGCAGGTGGGCGGACCAATTGCCTTCAAGGTATGCCCGCACCGTGTGGCCCGCTTCGATCAGGATTTCGAGAGTTTTTTTAAAGGATGGCCAGTAGAATCGGTCGAACTGGGAGGGGGACAGAAACATCGCCTTATGGGTGGGAACGAATATAGGCCATCGTTTAAACGGGTCTGCGGTCGCCAGGGCCAGATGGCATACCTCATCGACCAGGACGTCGCAGGCTGCCGTTAATTTTTCCGGCCTTCGGAACATGTCCGTCATCGTGGCCGTAAATCCGCGCATGCTGTCGGCAAGGACGTCATAGGGCGCCAAAAAAAAGCCTGCCATGGGCTGAGGCATGCCGTGCTTTTCCTCGAGTACAACGGTGCGGTTTCGCATCACCTGCCCCATCATCATCTGCGCCATTCCGGCCTTTAAAAACGCGATGTGGGACCTCGGGGCGCAAGGGTCGGCAAATTCACCGAGGATTTTGGGCAAAAAGGACTCGATCATGAACCGCAGCGGGTTTTCGATCAGTTTGTCGTAGTCTTGCTCCTTCATGTACTCGTCTTCCACGAACTGGAACTGGATGTCGGGAGGGAGGTCGCGACCCGGCAGCCTGTAGGTCTTGCATCCGATCGCGTCGAAGAGCGGACCGTAGATTCGATTGTCCCGTAAAACGTCTATTTCCGGAAAATCGCAGACGAAGGCCTCTTCGGCCTCCAGCCACTTTTGAGGGTCGTAGAGGGTTTGCTGCTTGGTGTTTCCCGAATAAACCTCAGCGAAGTAGTTGCTGCCGGTCGCTATGGGAATGCGGTCCACGGGTTGGAGCCCGATGGCCGCCTGATAACGTCCAAGCCTTTTTTCAAAAAGATTCCCGGTTTTTTCCGAAGACATGTGAGGGTCCTCCCTGAAATGCGTTTGAGCCAAGTTGCTGTGTCCGATTCTATCGCTTTTTTCATTCAATACCAGTTTTTCATCACTCGGGCGCAGGCTTAATCGATGGCCGGCGATATTTTCCGACCGTTTCCAAGCCATGAGTTCGTGGACGCGAGAAGGGAGAAAAAATCCCCCGAAAGGAAGTTTATTCCAGTATTGTGAAAAACTGGCGGGTATTTTCGCGAGAGCCGCCGATTATTGTGGCTAAAATAAGGGTGAACCCATTTACGGGCGATGTGACGGGCGGGATTATTGGCCTGAGTACAACCGCCCGGGATCTACCGGGGGGGGGGGGGGGAAATCATGTTGACCATGGCGAGCAAACCAGGTGATCGGATAGTGATTTTCGCCTGCTCGGGGGGCTCCAATGTCGGCCAGTTATCCAACCGGGCCGCCGTCGAGCTGACCGGGGAGGGTTTCGGAAAAATGTCGTGTCTGGCAGGGGTCGGCGGCGAACTCATGGGGTTTGTCCATGCGGCAATGACCACGCCGGTTGTGGTGGTGATCGACGGCTGTGCGATCGGGTGCGGGAAAGCCTGTTTTGAGAAAGCGGATGTGCCGATCAAGGTGTACCTCGTGCTAACGGAGCTGGGGATCGAGAAGACGGGGGACATGGAGCTACAAGCCGCGGAAACAGCGAAGGTGAAGGAAGCCGTAAGGCAGGCGGTCGCGCGCTACGAAGAAGAGACGGCGAAAATTGCGCCCTAGGCTCAAAGCGGGTTTGCGACATGCGATAAGCGGCCCGGGTCAGGCGGCTGCCCGGGTTGCCAGCTCGGCCAGGAAATCGCGTATCGCTGCCGCGATCTCGCCCGCATGCGTTTCCAAAGCGAAATGGCCGGTATCGAAAAAGCGAACGACAGCCCCCGGGATGTCGCGCTTAAACGCCTCGGCGCCCGCGGGCAGAAAGAACGGGTCGTTTTTGCCCCACACGGCCAGAAGCGGGGGCTTGTAGGTGCGAAAATATTTCTGAAAGGCTGGATAGAGCGCGACATTGCTCTTGTAATCCCCGAGCAGGTCGAGTTGCAGATCGTCCGCGCCCGGCCGCGACAGGTAGAAATTATCGAGCGAATAGCCATCCGGTGAAACCGCCGCAACGTCCGGGACGCCATGGGTGTATTGCCGGATGGTCATCTCGGGCTTTAAGAAAGCGCGAAGCGCTTCACGGTTTTCAGGCGAAGGTTTTTCCCAATAGGCCCGGATCGTGTTCCAGGCCTCGCTCAGCCCTTCTTCGTAGGCGTTGCCGTTTTGCGAGACGATCGCCAAAATCCGTTCGGGATGCTTCAGGGCAAGGCGGAAACCGGTCGGCGCCCCATAATCGAAGACATAGACCGCATAGCGAGTCCAACCGACAATTTCGGTAAAGTGGTCGATCGTGTCCGCGATCCGCTCGAAGGTGCAACCGCCCTCGGGCTGCTGCGAGTTTCCAAATCCGGGTAAATCCGGCGCGATCATGTGGGCGCGATCCGCCAGAAGGGGGATGAGGTCGCGGAACATATGGCCCGCACTGGGAAAGCCGTGCAGCAGCAACAGCCTGGGGGCATCCGGTGAGCCCGCCTCGCGGTAGAAGATCTTCGAGCCGTCCACGTTGGCGCTGCGATATTGGATACTCGTCATGGGGTTTCACTCCTGCAGGGTTTCGAAATAGATCGTACAACTATCCTATTTTACAAATAATATTGTCACTCCTGGCCGGAATTTCAACGGAATCGCAATTTATTCGAATCCCCGGCCAGGGGGGAAATCCCGGGGGACGCCTGAGCAAAGCTGCGGCTCTTTAGGATAAACCGCTATTTTGTAAATCCCGCTATCCCTTTCTCCTTTCCCTGTCTCACGCTCCGGCGACCGACCTTCACAACGTCGCCACGACGGATTATCTTTTAATTTCAGGGAAGAATAGACGAAAAGCAGTGCAACCAGGTTCGCGGTTCGATGGACTGGGTTGCAGGCTGCCAAAAGGAGAAACTTCTAATGAGAAACCAGGTAGTACTCATAACCGGCGCGCTTACCGGTATCGGTCATGCCACTGCGGTGGCGTTCGCCGAGGAGAGCGCAAAGATTGTCGTTTCCGGCCGCCATGAGGATAGAGGCGAGCAATTGGTCGAAAAATTACGTGGTCTCGGCGTGGAAGCCGAATTTATCAAGGCGGATGTCCGCAGCGAAGAGGACGTAAAAGCCCTTATCGATAAAACCGTCCAGCGGTTTGGCCGGCTCGATGTCGCGGTAAATAACGCAGGCACGGAAGGTAAAGCCGGTCCAATTGTCGACCAAACCGCGGAAGCTTTTTCGCAAGTCTTTTCAACGAATGTCCTGGGTGTCCTTTTGTGCCTGAAATACGAAATGCGCGCGATGCGGGAGCAGAAGGCGGGAAGCATTGTGAATTTGAGTTCTGTCGCCGGCCTTCGAGGTTTTCCGGGCGCCTCCGTCTATGTGGCCAGCAAACATGCGGTCGAGGGGCTGACTAAGGTCGCAGCGCTCGAAGGGGTGGAATTTGGTATCCGCGTCAACTCGGTTGCGCCCGGCCCGATCGATACCGAGATGTTCTCGCGCTTTACCGGGACTCCGGAAAATAGAGCCGCGCTTATCGGTGGCGTACCCATGAATCGCATAGGGAAGCCCGAGGAGGTGGCGGCAGTCATTCGTTTTCTTGCTTCCCCCCAAGCCGCCTATATTACCGGGGCATCCTTTGCCGTCGATGGCGGGGCCGGCCTGGGGGCTGCTGAACAGAAACCCGGGGACATGAACTTGAAAAAGGCGGCGTAGGCGCCGCCGGCGCGACTGGATCCCGGAGCCGTGGGCGGGAAGAAAGGCGGGAAAGCCAAGGGCATAAAAGCTTAGCGAAGATATTGCGAAGTTGGCAGATTAGTTTTTAGTGGGAATAGAGGGCCTTGCCAACTAAAACGATGTGATAAACATCACCGCGCCTGTAGCCAGCTATCTTCCTCCATCATCGTAACGGGCAACAAGTATTTTAGTGTCAGGAGTAACTCCTGGAGGCATGGGCACAGTTACATCGAACCTGGAGCGTGGCATCGGCTCAAAGCCTTGGTCTTTTGGCAGTCTCGCTGTTATATCTTTCCACGTGAATTGGCTTAATCTCAATAATGTACTCAGAATAAGCGCTTTTTTGTCTGTCTGGCATTGGGATATGCAATGTGGACCCTGATAATGCATGTATTGTAGAGAAAAAGAAGGTCGTCCGGAATCGTAGCTTTCAGCACTTGGAATCCCAACCTTGATATGCGTTGTATTTTGAGCCTTCGGCTTTTTAAGATCTTTTTTTCTTGCCATTTTTTAGATATTTCTTCAAGCATTTTGCCATGGACGGCCAAGAAATCTCCTCGCCGGAACCTGCGTCTTCCCAGCATTTATCCTTATGTGATATCTGCATAAGGCGTATAGCAGAGAATTGCCCGAAAGCATCGAAAATCTCATCTAAAAAATCCAAAGTAGCTCCGTCTATCTTATCCAGATCAAAGGTGGGATCCGCTGGAATACCTCGTGCTCCGTTCTCCTTATAAAAATGGTATAGATCCGGAACGACCGGGCCATAATCCCACGCTTCAATCCTATCGCCAAAAAGAGGCGCGTCGCGCATCGCCAAGTGCATCCCTTGCGCATAATAGACAAGCTTCTGGAGTTTAAGGTTTGAGAGTAGCTCTTGGTCCTCGCGTTCGGCTCTGGACAGGAAATACTTTGCTACATCAAAAGCGGTATATTTCGGCTTCATGGCCCATTCCCCTCTCTGCGCCGGGCGCAATAACTAAAATACACATTACACACTGGACTTCCCGGTGGCAATATGTATGTGTGAAAAATTCCAGCATGAGGTGGATAAAAGGTGAAAGTAAATTAAAATTCAAAATGGTCCACTGCCGAAAAAAGGGGTGTAATTCGAACTGATACGCTAAGCGGCTTCTTCGCCGCACTGACGCCAGTAGTTGCCCCAATCGGAGTTCGCCCTTGTGGTTCGCAGGGCTAACATATTGTCAGCGTTTTCCTTTAGCCACCAGGCTCCCGAGA
>JARLHO010000146.1 GCA_031292215.1 Syntrophobacteraceae bacterium
AGACTGATTTGGTCGCGAGGATTGAGCAAAACCGCAGGCGTAGCAGAGCTACGTCGAGGATTTTGCGATTGATGAGCGGCCAAAGCAGGCCAAAAGCCGGATGCAAGCGCAAAGGTTCTATTTACGGACAAGCCCTAAGTATCGGGTTTCACAGGGGGGCGGAGCAGCGATAACCGCTCTTGCGGCAGCCGTTCCTGTGGACGACTCCGGTATCTTCGGGTAGAGTTATCCGCAAGCGAGAGGCTAAGCGGCGATTTGCGATCGGTTCGATCAAACCCTGGTTTTCTTTAAAAAGGAGACAAACGATGGAGAAAAACATACCGGAATGGTACGTGAAGCTGCGGGAAGAGTATCGGGACTACCTGGATGCTGTAGAAAATCTTGGTGAAACAGTCAGGAAAAGCGGCCCCCTCGATGAGAAGACGGCCCATTTGATTCAGCTTGGGGCAGCGGCGGCCATTAGATCCGAGGGGGCGGTCCACAGCCATGCGAGAAGGGCCATGGAGGCCGGCGCCACATCGGAAGAAATCTGCCAGACGGTGCTTTTGCTGACCAGCACCATCGGTTTTCCTGCCGCTTCGGCGGCCTTGAGCTGGGTCTACGACATAGTGGGCGGGAAGAAGTAGCCAGTGGTTAACACCGAAGAATGGATAGCCCCGGCGCCGGAGCTTTCCATTCTTCCTGGTCTGCGGGCCAAAGGGAAATGGGCAGGGGGACGAAAATCATGGACGGTGATATTTAGAGCAGCGCCTCTCATCTATCGGGATTGCATGTTTGGAATTTTTCCGCTTTTACCAGTTCCTGGTCGGACGCAACGAAAACAACTTCTCCTTTTGTTGCTTTTTTGAGACGGGCTCGCGCGCAACAAGAACAGCGACGAGCCGTGGCCGCTGTTTCCGCTCTTCACCTGGTAATTTTTAGTTAGCTAATCAAATACTAACCACCGTTGCAGTTGTGATTTGACATTGGCATACGATTGCGCATAGAAAATCAAGATAGGGCAGGAATATCAACAGTGAAAAGCGGACCGATTTCTTGAACGGGGTAAGGCGCCTCGCGTAACGGCTGCGGGCGAAGGCGCGCTTTGGCCTGCCGGTTTCACCCGCCGGATTGCACCTGGGACTGATCCAAAAAAGGAGGGGCTATGGACATTTCTCGAAGAGGTTTCATCAAGATTACCGGCGCGGGTGCGGCCTGCCTTGGCCTGTCCGAGCTGGGTTTGGACCTTGGGCCCGCAAGGGCCGTGGCAGCGGAGCTTAAGATCGAGGGGGCCAAGGAAGTCGTTTCCATCTGCCACTTCTGCTCGTGCGGCTGCAACATAATCATGTCCGTAAAGGACGGGAGGATGGTCGCAGCAGAGGGAGACCCGGACTTTCCGGTGAGCGAAGGGGCGCTTTGCGCAAAGGGCGCGGCTTTTCGTTCCATGCACTATAACGAGCACCGGCTTCAAAAGCCTCTCTATCGCGCTCCGGGAAGCGATCGATGGGAGGAAAAGGAGTGGGACTTCGTGTTGGACCGGATCGCCAGGAGGATCAAGGATACCCGGGACAGGGATTTCATCGTCCAAAACGGCAAAGGCGAGCAGGTAAACCGGGTTGAAAGCATCTTCGAGCTGGGAGCTTCGCAGTTGGATAACGAGGAATGCGCTCTTACACACCAGATGGTTACGGGGCTTGGCATAGTCCACATGGACCACCAGGCCAGGGTCTGACACAGCGCAACGGTAGCGGCTCTGGCAGAGTCGTTTGGACGCGGCGCAATGACCAACCACTGGATCGACATCAAAAACGCCGACGTTATCCTCATTATGGGGAGCAACGCCGCCGAGCATCACCCGATCTCCTTTAAATGGGTGCTAAAGGCCAAAGATGCGGGGGCCACGGTAATCCACATCGACCCCAAGTTCTCACGCACATCGGCCAGGAGCGACATGCATGTTCCGCTTCGAAGCGGGACGGACATCCCTTTGCTCGGCGGGATGGTGCGCTATATCCTGGAGAAGGAAAAATTCAACAGGGAATACGTGGCCGAGTATACCAACGCATCATTTATCGTGGGTGAGGGGTACGATTTTAAAAACGGCCTGTTCTCAGGCTTTGATCCGTCGGCCAAGAAATACGATCAAAAGAAGTGGGTTTTTACGGTGGACGAAAACGGGGTCCCGAAACGAGACAAAACGCTAAACCACCCCCGCTGCGTCTTCCAGTTGATGAAGAAGCACTACCAACGCTATACCCCGAAAAAGGTCTCGGCGGTCACGGGCGTATCCGGGGAAAACCTTTTGAAGGTTTATGAAATCTATGCGGCGACCGGAGCTCCGGGCAAGGCGGGCACGATGATGTACGCTCTTGGCTGGACTCAGCATACCGTAGGGGTCCAAAATATCCGCCTGGGGGCGATCGTGCAGTTGCTTTTGGGCAACATGGGGGTTGCGGGCGGGGGCATCAACGCCCTGCGAGGAGAGCCCAACGTACAGGGTTCCACCGACCACTGCATCCTCTGGAACACCCTGCCCGGATATCTGCCTTTGCCGACCTCCGATCAGACCACGTTGGAAAAATATCTGAGGGCCAACACGCCGCAGACCCACGACCCCAAAAGCGTCAACTGGTGGAGCAACAAACCCAAATACGTGGTGAGTCTTCTTAAAGGGTGGATGGGCGAGGCGGCGACGAGCGAGAACGGTTTCGGATACGGCTGGCTTCCCAAGGCGGACCCGGGTGTGGACTATTCGGTCATCTTCCTGCTGGACAGGATGTATAAGGGGCAAATCAAAGGCGGCTTCATACTCGGTCACAACCCGGCACAGAGCATGCCGAACAGCAACAAGGTCCGAAAGGCCCTCGATAAGCTCGACTGGCTTGCCGTGGCCGAAATCCACAACTCGGAGACAACCGATTTCTGGCGCCGGCCGGGGGTAGATCCCAAAAAGATTCAAACGGAAGTCTTTTTGCTGCCCTCCTGCCAGCGAGGCGAAAAGGATGGATCGATCACCAACTCCGGCAGGTGGCTCATGTGGCATGCCAAGGGCATCGAGCCCATGGGACGGAGCCGGTCGATGGGCTCGATGGTCGTTGACATCTTCAAGCGGGTGCGCGCGCTTTACGCAAAAGAATCGGGCGCGTTTCCCGATCCGATCCTGAAGATGGTCTGGCCGGAAGTCTACGATGCCGATGGTGTGGCCAAAAGAATTAACGGCGCCTACACGCGCGACATGACGGTCAAGGGCAAGCAGTACAAGAAGGGCGAGCAGGTCGAAAGCTTTCTGTTTTTGCGAGACGATGGCTCGACGTCCTCTCTTAACTGGCTCTACGCGGGTTCCTACGGCTCGGCGGGCAATCTCGCCAGGCGCCGGGACCTTGCACAGACATCCATGCAGGCCCGGATCGGGCTTTTTCCGAATTTTTCGTGGGCCTGGCCGGTAAATCGACGAATACTGTATAATCGCGCATCGGTGGATCCAAACGGCAAGCCCTTTAACGCTGCAAAACCGGTAATCGCCTGGGAAAACGACAAATGGGTCGGAGACGTCCCCGACGGACCCGCGCCTCCCATGGCTTCCCCCCGGGGGAAGTATCCTTTCATCATGCAGATGCAGGGAATGGGGCAGCTCTACGGTCCGGGCCGTGTGGACGGACCCTTTCCGGAGCATTACGAGCCTGCGGAAACTCCCGTCAGGTCGCACCCTTTCTCGGCCCAACTGAGCAATCCCTGCATGAAGGGGGCGCAAAGCGACATGGATGTGCTGGCCAAACCGGGGGATCCACGCTTCCCGTTTGTTCTCACCACCTACGGGGTGGCCGAACAGTGGTGCGGGGGAGTCGATACCCGCAATACCGCGCTTCTGCTCGAAACCGAGCCGCAGCTATACGTGGAAATGAGCCCTGAACTGGCAAGGCTTAGGGGGATCGGCAACGGAGAGCCGGTCGTGGTCGAAAGCGCCAGGGGCCGAGTCGAGGCAATCGCCATGGTGACGGTGCGCCTTACGCCCTTTACGGTGCTCGGAAAGACAGTGCACCTGGTCGGAATGCCTTTCTGCTTCGGCTGGACCACCCCCGGGGCGGGGGACGCGACCAACCGGCTGTCGGCCTCGGTGTGCGACCCGAACGTATCGATTCCGGAGTACAAGGCCTGCCTGGTAGATGTCCGCAAGGCCCAAAAGGTTACCGAACTCCACGTTTAGCCATGAAGGGAGAAGCAAATGGCAAAGGCGCTTTTCATCGACACATCACGCTGCATCGCCTGCCGCGGTTGCCAGACGGCATGCAAGGAGTGGCACGGCCTGCCCGCGGTTCCTACCAGACAGCGCGGCACGCATCAAAACCCGCCCGATCTGAATCCTTTCAACTATAAACTCGTGCGGTTCACCGAAGCGAAAACGGCGGGCAAGGTCGAGTGGCTTTTCTTTCCCGATCAGTGTCATCATTGCCTGGAGCCGTCCTGCAAGGGCACAGCGGAAAGCTTTGCACCGGAGGCAATCGTTGTGGACAAAAAAACGGGAGCGGTCGTTTACACGGAAAAAACCGCCAACCTCACCGCCGCCCAGTGCAAGGAGATCCAGCAATCGTGCCCGTACGACATTCCGAGGCGAAACGATAAGACCGGGATTCTGACCAAATGCGACATGTGCATCGACAGGATTCGGGCAGACCTTGCGCCGATCTGCGTCAAAACCTGCGGTACGGGCGCGATGAACTTCGGCGAACGGGATGCGATGCTCGCCATGGCCCATCACCGGCTGGGCGCGGTCAAGGTTTCGCACCCCAAGGCTCAGCTTGTGGACCCTGAGGACGTAAGGGTGATCTACCTGGTGACCAACCCGGAGCCGGCGCTTAAAAAGCAGGGGAAGCAAGCGGTGGAAAGCTACAGCCGCAGGGAGCTTCTGGGCGGCCTCGTGTCCCCTTTTCGGCGGATGGCGGGGTAGACACTGGATGTTTTGCACCATCTCCTGAACAAGGAACAAAAAGATGTTGCCGGTCGAGCTTTGCGAAAACCTGACGATGGACGCCGAGGCGGCCGTAGAGGATCTGTGCGGCCGTGCGCCGGAGTTGAGCCGGATCGTCGCGGCTTTCGCCGCGCTCGCTAAAGAGCGAAACGCGCTGAAAATAGATTTGGCCGGCATGCCGGTCCCGGATTTGGATGAAGAAGCCTTCGGGGCCGGCGAGCCTTTTCTTGGACGCATCGATTGGTCGATCTTTTACGGAGAGTTCCTTCGATCGGCGCGAAGACTGCTTCCCGTGCTGGGGAAGGTCTTTTCGCCGGTAGCATGTTCTGCCTCAGGGCTGCTCGCGGCGCTGGAAGAAAGGTCCGAGCTGCCGGAAATGCTCATCAAAGCCTCGCTTACCGGTGATTTTGGCGCCCTTGGACCTCTGGCCGAGAAGGCCGCTCTTCCAGCCAAGGTGTTGTCTTTTCTTGCCGCCGAACTCCTCAAACCCTTTTTGCGCGCACTCGAGGAGCGAACGGGTGGCCTTGCCGACAACGCTCTGTGGTGCAAGGGGCGGTGCCCCGTATGCGGGGGCGGGCCCGATTACGGCGTACTAAAGGAAAAGGGCGACCCTTCCGAGTTTCTCGTCTCAAAATCGGGCAGGCTTTGGCTCCATTGCCCGCTTTGCGGCCATTTCTGGCGATTTGTCCGACTCGTTTGCCCGGCGTGCGGGGAAAACGACCACGAACAACTAGACGTGCTCACAGTGAGGGGGCGGGAGCGGGACCGTATTCACTCCTGCCGCAGCTGCGGCCGTTACCTGCCGGTGATCGACCTGGTGGAAAGCGGCCTGAGACTGCACCCCGACCTTGCCCCTCTGGGCTTTATCCCGCTGGACATCCTGGCCTGGCAAGAAGGCTATGCGCCCATCTCTCTCGCTCCCTGGAACCAGTTGGGCTGAGGCGGTCGGCTTCGGCCCCGCCCTTTCCGGCTTGACGCCTCCGCGACCGAAAACTAGAGTATGGTTTTCCTGCCGAGGGCATTTTGGCCAATAGAATTTTTGGAATAGTTTCAATGGGTAAAAGGAGAAGATCATGCAGGTTCTCGTGCTTTATCACTCGAAAGGCGGCAATACACAGAAATTGGCCGAGGCGATAGCCAAGGGGGTAGAGTCCCGGGGGGCGAGCGCGCTTCTAAAGAGCGCAGCGGAGGTTACAAAAGAGGATTTTCTTAACTCTTCCGGGATCATTGCGGGATCTCCGGTCTATTTCGGGGTGATGGCCGCCGAGTTGAAACGGGTATTCGATGAATTCGTCAGCACGCGAAAGAAGATGGAAAATAAGGTGGGAGCGGCTTTTGCCACTTCCGGGGACCCTTCCGGCGGAAAAGAAACGACCCTTATTTCGATAATTCAATGCCTGCTCATCTACGGCATGGTGATAGCGGGAGACCCTCTGGACGCTACCGGCCATTACGGCGTGTCGTGTGTGGGGGCGCCAGACGATAAGGCCACGGCAAACGGCGAAAAGCTTGGAAGAAGAGTCGCCGAACTGTGCGCAAAACTTGCATCCTGAGCGGTGGATCGCTGTGAAGTATCTCCAGAGCTCTAGTTGTATGCTATGATTATATACACATTGGAAAGTCGGAGAGCGGTAAACCCGTGGTGCTCGAACGATTATCTGAGTGCAGTGGATTTCAATGGGAGGAGGGAAATTCCGAGAAAAACTCGATAACTCATCGGGTCGCCCGCACGGAGTGTGAGCAGATTTTCTTCAACCGGCCGCTTGTAGTCGGAGAAGATCGAAATCACTCTCAGTACGAACCGCGATTTTACGCTCTCGGGGTGAGCGATGCAGGGCGAGGTTTGTTTATAGTTTTCACTGTGCGAGACGATTTGAGCCGGGGTACTCTCTGCCAGGGACATGAGCCGGGCGGAGAGAAGGATATATAATGAAAAGGAAAGTTCCGAAATTTGAAAGTGAAGATCAGGAGAGAGACTTTTGGTCACACCGGGACTCTGCCGCCTACATAGACTGGGGGAAGGCAAACCTCTTGTCCTTTCCCCGCCTTAAGCCCTCCACCAGGACCATCTCCATCAGGCTTCCGGAATCCATGCTCGATAATCTAAAGGTGCTGGCAAATAGAAGAGATGTCCCTTACCAGTCTCTGTTGAAAATATTTCTTGCGGAGCGCATCGAGGAAGAATTGAGGCCGAAAAGAGACTGAGTTTGCGTTCAAGCGGCGCCGCACGGGGTCGTCTCCTTCTTTTTCATTCCTTTCCGGGGATATCGGCCTCACGGCCTCAACCACCGGCTAGGCTTTGATCCCTTGTATGTTTGAACGGAGTTTACTCCGTGGTGTACGAAAAGGCTTGAAATCCCCCCAACCCCCCTTTGAAAAAAAGGGGGGCGATTGAACCAAGCCCTTTTCTAAATTACTGCTCGCTTAGGGCAAACAATATTTAAGCGCCCCGGCGCCCTATAGCTCAGTTTGCGAATTTCTATTACGACACAGTCTCTTTGCTCCACCCATCCTACAAATGAAGTTTCCTATACGCTTGACTTCGGACGCAGCCAACGGCGCAGAGATGAGCAAAGTCCTGGTCCAAGGCTCGCATTGGCCCTTCTTAGCGCACGAAATAGATTATACTTATCCCGACGCCGGCCGCTACGACGATCCGACGCAGCAGGACCGGGGAGATGGCGCCCGCCAGCCGTCCACCGATGATTCCCCCGGTTATCGACCCGAGCGCCATGACAAGGGCAAAGGGCCATACGACCTGTTTGGAGAAAAGAAAAAAGACGGCCGCGGCCACATTTATGACAAAGGCGAGAAATTGTTTGATGGCATTTAGCCGGGTGAGGGAATCGTCTAGCACGAGTCCCAGGACGGCCAGCACGATAACGCTTAAGCCTGCTCCGAAATAGCCTCCGTATACGGCGGAAAGGCCCACCGGGACGGCCGCTATCGCCTCGGCGCCGCATCGACCCGCGGGGGTCTTTTGGCCGTTATTTGCCGCGCGGCGGGCTAAGAAGTTTCGCACCGGAGTCTGTGCGGCGAGAAGGGCCGTGGCCAGAAGGATGAGATAGGGCACCAGTACCCGGAACGCATGTTCGCCGGTGTGCAGCAGCAGGAATCCTCCGGCGAGCCCTCCAAGGACCCCTGCCGGAAGGAGGAACAGAAGTCTTCGCTTTTGCCCGCGCAAGTCCTTTATCTGGGCAAAAGTGCCCCCGAGGTATCCCGGGCACAGGGCCACCGTATTGGTCACATTGGCGGCAAGGGCGGGAATGCCAAGGGCTGTGAGGGTAGGGAAAGTGATAAGCGTCCCCCCGCCGGCCAGAGCGTTTACGGCCCCTCCGGCCACCGAGGCCAGACCAACGATTGCGAACTGGAGTCCATGCGGCATCAGCGTGTATCCCATCAGGGTCTAAACGACATCGAGCGAAGTGAGCGGCAACGGGAAGCGAAAGAATTTTCTAAATAGCATAAGGGGCTGCAAAATGAAAACAGCAAAAATCGGGGACAGCGGGGGGGGGGGGGGGGTTTTTTGCCCCCGGGGCCGTGCCCCGCCCCCCGATCGGCACAGCCCCCGGCTGAAAAAAAATCACCCCAGCAA
>JARLHO010000147.1 GCA_031292215.1 Syntrophobacteraceae bacterium
ATATTGTTTGGCCGAGCTTCATTGGCGTCTCCCGTGGCTAGTGTTGTTTTCGTCGACCGCACTTTACCACAAGATCGTTGATGGAGCTCTTTTTTCAAACCTTAATCACTGCCTCGGACGGACTTTTGCAAGAGGCTCAATTGTAAAGATAAGTGAAAATATCTAGATTGACCTGAAAGTATCGATTGTGTAAATTGCCTTTTCATTTATGCCGAATGCGACTCGACCGCGGGGGCGAAAGAGTTTGTCCAGAGTTTACGTCATCAAGGTTAAACAGGAACTTTACAGTGTTTAAATGTCAGGCGGATGCGGCGCAAATCATCCCTAAAACCGAGTATTTATCGGCAAATCGCTGCCTGTCGATCCTAAGCCATCCCCTGTTATGGGTCTTTCTCGTGAGCCTTCCTTTTTACCTGATCGGGGTAAGGAGTTTGGCCCTTATGGACAATGACGCGATGTATCCGCAAATTGCCGGGGAGATGCTGCACTCGGGAGACTGGATCACCCCTCGGCTGGACGGCGTTGCCCATTTCGACAAGCCTCCCCTGGTCTACTGGTTAAACGCCGCAAGTCTTCATGTCCTTGGGCAAACCGAGGCCGCAGCGCGTATTTGGCCTGTGCTGGGCGCCTGTTTGACAATTCTTGTCGTCGGAGCTATCGGGGCCTCGCTTTACGGAAAAAGGGCGGGGTGGTTGAGCGCGTTGGTATTTAGCGGCTGCATGGGTCCCTACCTTTACTGCCGTGTGGTCGCGGTCAGCGCGGATATTCTCCTAACTTTCTGGACCGCTCTGGCTATTTTGGCCTACATCAAGGCGATTATTGAAAAAAACAGCAATGCCGGGGCGTGGCTTATGGTCATGTTCGCCTGTTTTGGCCTGGCGGGTCTTACGAAGTCGTTGTACGGCTTCGGGTTGCCAATTGCGATTATAGGCTTGCATGCTGTCCCGTCCGGCAAATGGAAAAGCTTTCTAACCGGGCGGGCGGCAGCGGGTATACTGTTGACGGCGGTAATCGTCATTCCTTGGCATGTTCTGGCGGCACGAGCCAACCCCGATTTTTTATGGTGTTATTTTATACGTGAAAATTTTCAACGCTTTACGGGAAATCGCTGGCCAAGAGATGAGTTTCTCTCGGCCCCTCTTTTCCTGTGTTTCGCCGTCCTGTGGACTTTTCCATGGATGGGCCTGCTGCCGCAGGCGGTGTTCAGGGCCTTTCGCCGTATTGGAGAGACTCGATGGTCTCAGGCAAACGACCTGCTGATTTGTATATGGTTTTTGTTCATTATAGCTCTTTTTACCCTTTCCCACGACCGGCTCGAATACTACTCGCTTCCCGCTATCCCGGCGCTTGCGCTCCTTATCGGGAGGTTGTGGGATGAAGCGGTAACCGAAAAGAACCGGAGTTTGCGTGGCTATATGTCGGTCGCCCTGGCTGCTATCGCGGTTTTGCTCCTGATTGGCGCAGCCGCCGGCTGGGAGGTCCTGGGTCCTGAAAAACGTGACATATTTCAGTTTCTTGAAACCTGGTGGCCGTATTCCGGCTGGTCGGGCGTCGCTGCCCAGATCGAGATCCTGCAGCGAATACGCATTCCTACCGTAGTGGTTTTGGCCGGGGCCGCCATCTTTGTTCTCGGCGCTTCGGCCGCCTTGCTGGACTCACGACCGCGGCTGGCTTGCGGCCTCATGATTGGAATCATGGCGCCGATCTTCCTGATGGCCAACTGGGGTTTCAAATTGATGGAACCGTTCCAGACCAGCGCCCCGATTGTCGGAATTTTAGAAAAAGCAGGACCTGTAGGGGCGGTCGTTATTCTGGAACCCCATGAATACCAGTGGGTTAGCGGCATGATTTATTACTCCGGGCAAAAGGTTTATATCCTGAAGGACCCGGGTTTGCACGACCCCGCCTGGGACCGGGAGCGGACAGAAAGGCTCCTGGGTGTGCGGGAGTTTTCGAAATTGTGGGAATCGGGCAAAAGAGTGGTCTTTGTCTATGACCTCGCGCAGAAAGATGAAGTCGCAAGGCTGCTAAGGTCTGAACCTGCAAGGGTGATAGGCGGATTCGGGACCCGGGAGGTTTTGGAAAACGGGAAGAATCGGTGAATGGGTGAATGGCGTTTTCTTTTTCCGACGCCAAAATCACCATCCGAAAAACCACCCAAGGCTTTAGCGCCGATCCGCCTTTGGCGCAACGTATCAAGTATTTCTTCGTAATATTTCAAATTTTCTTCCTTTTTGCTCGTGTTCGAAAGTCGCCCTCTGCGGGCACGGGCAATAATCACAGTTGTACATTTTCGTGTTTTCGTAGATAGTAAACTTGCGCGGCATGGCCCCGCGACGGTATTTCCCTCGGCTAATTTGGAACCGGGCTATTTACCGACGAAGCGACAATTATTAGATTGGGAAACATTGCCTTTTCGACCATAGGAGGTTTTATGCGGCCCGTAGCTGTAGGGGCGATGTCGCCCTTTCATGCAGGGGTATTTAGCCTGGTTGTCTTTACGGTCCTTGCGATGCTTTTCATCGCTTCACAACTGTTTTTGGCCGCCTGGCTCGGGGAGAAGAAAAAGAGTCCCGAGAAATCCCGGCCCTACGAGTGCGGCATCATTCCAACGGGATCGGCCCGTTTCCGCTATCCGGTTCCTTTCTACCTGGTGGCCATTTTCTTTTTGATCTTCGATGTCGAGGGGGCCTTCATCCTTACCTGGGCGGCGGTTTATCGGGAGATGGGCTTTGCGGGGTATGCCCAGATGTCGTTTTTTATCGTTTTGCTGCTTGCCGGGCTGTTCTACATCTGGAAACAGGGAGGACTGGATTGGAAAGAGCCGTAGAGGCAAACCGGTTTCTTAGCATAGCGGACAGGGTGATAAACTGGTCGCGCAAATACAGCCTGTGGCCCATGTTTTTCGGGCTCTCCTGCTGCTTTGTGGAGGAAGCCGCCGCTTTTACCTCCCGCTATGATCTGGCGCGGTTCGGGGCCGAGGTGCTGCGTCCCTCTCCCAGGCAGGCCGACCTGCTGATCGTGTCGGGGACGGTTTTTAAAAAAATCGCTCCGGTGGTGTTGCGTCTCTACGAGCAGATGGCCGAGCCGAAGTGGGTGATCTCGATGGGTTCCTGTTCGAATTCGGGCGGGATGTACGACGTCTACAGCGTCGTGCAGGGGGTCGACCAGATCATTCCAGTCGATGTGTACGTGCCGGGGTGCCCGCCGCGTCCGGAGGCCCTTCTCGAAGGGCTGGTTATGTTGCAGGAAAAAGTTTGCACCGAGAGGCCCAGCCGGAAAATATTCCACCTTGGAGGCGGGTCCCAGGGGACCGAGAGGCCGGTGCTCGAAGTCGGGGCGACAAAATCCGAAGACCCGCGCGGGCCGGGTTATGAGGGAGTACCCATACGGGGAACTTCGCTGCTTCCGGGACGACTTCAGTGGGGCAGCCGGTCCGATATCATGTGGACCCCTTCGGCGCGGCGCATGGAATTTTCGGACGCAGACCTTTCGCTTGCCGCCGAGGTGGAGGAAAGATTTGCGGGCAGGGCGCGCAGGGAACTCCACAGCTCGGACATGCTTACCTTCGAAGTCGATCGGGGGAGCGTAAAGGATGTGCTCCGTTTTTTAAAAAACGAAGCCAAAACGAAATATAAACGGCTAGACGACCTTACCGCGATCGACGAATCGGCCAGAAGAAACAGAATCTGGAGCGAGGGGATGGCGGAAGCCACAAGTGATGTCGGGGCCGTTTGCTCTTTTTCGAAAAAGGAGCGGGGGCGCTATCCGGATTTTACGGTCGTCTATCAACTGCTCTCCTTCGATGCCGCCCGCCGCGTCAGGATAAAGTCGGGCCTGGACGCCGAAGGCGGCGCACCTGTTTCCACGGCCTCTGTCACCGACATCTGGCCTTCGGCCAACTGGTATGAGCGGGAAGTGTTCGATCTTTTCGGCATCGGGTTTACGGGCCATCCGAGCCTTCGGCGGATCCTCATGCCCGAATGGTGGGAGGGCCACCCGTTAAGGAAAGACTATCCGGGACGGGCGACCGAAATGGCGCCCTATACCTTCGAGGACGCTCGAAAGCGTCAGCCTTTGGATGCCTTGGTAGTCACGGCATTAGATGCCAAGGCGCCGGCGGGGGAAAAAGAGTTTCTCCTAAATATCGGGCCGCACCACGTGAGTACTCACGGCCTTTTGCGCTGCATCGCGGCTCTTTCGGGCGAAAAGATCAAGTCGCTCGATCTCGAGATCGGCTATCATCACCGGGGGACCGAAAAGATCGGCGAGCGGCAGAGCTGGCATCAATACATTCCTTACACGGACCGCAATGACTACCTGGCCGGAAGTTCCCTTGAGTTTTCCTACGTTACAGCAGTCGAAACGGTTGCCGACATCGGAGTCCCGGAGCGGGCGCAAGCTGTTCGGGTATTGCTCGCTGAGCTCTACCGGCTGAGCAATCATCTGGTCTGGCTGGGGACCTTTGCCCACGACGTCGGGGCGATGGGGCCCAATTTTTATACCTTCGTCGAACGGGAGAGGATTCTAGACATTATAGAGCTTATCACCGGGGGGAGGCTCCATGCCGAATTCCTAAGGATCGGGGGGCTTGCCGCCGATCTGCCCGATGGCTGGAAAAAGGCCGTAGACGATCTTACGGCGATATTTCCGCGACGCCTTCTGGAATATGAAAAGCTTTTGAGGAGAAACCCCATCTTTTTGGCCAGGACCAAAGGTATCGGGAAGATATCCCTGGAAGATGCGATGGACTGGGGTGTGAGCGGTCCCAACCTTCGGGCGTGCGGTCTGGCCTGGGACTTAAGGAAAAAGATGCCCTACTCGGGCTATGACCATTATGAGTTCGAGGTCCCGACTGCCACGGAGGGCGATTGCTACGCCCGGTACCTGGTGCGGGTCGAGGAAATGCGGCAGAGCGTAAGGATCATCGAACAGGTGGCGCGCAACATGCCTTCGGGCCGCTATGTGACCGATGACTACCGCTACGCGATTCCGAGGCGGGGCGAGATGTTACAGGACATAGAAACCCTGATTCATCACTTTATAAACGTCACCCGGGGAATGAAAATCCCTGTGGGGGAGGCCTACGGGGCGACCGAGGTCCCGAGAGGCGAGCACGGCTACTACGTGGTAAGCGACGGCCTGGGGTCGGCGTACCGGATGCGGGTAAGAGGTCCGGGATTCGCCAATATCCAGACATTGCCCCTCATGGCTACGGGCGAAAGCATCGCCGACCTTATCTCGATCATCGGGTCCATGGACGTGATCCTGCCCGACATTGACCGGTGAGGGTCTGCTGGAAGGCAGAAGCTAAAAGGCGAAAGGGAAAGTCAAAAGAGCATGCTGCTGTGGATAGCGGGGTTTATTATCCTTTTGGTAAAGCTCACGATCGTCCTTGGGGTCGTGCTGTTTTTGGCCGGCTACCTGGTGTGGGTGGAGCGAAAATTTCTAGCAAGGCTCCAGGTCCGCCTCGGGCCTAACCGGGCCGGTCCTTTCGGACTGCTCCAGCCTCTGGCAGACATTGTGAAGATGCTGACCAAGGAAGACACTGTGCCAGACGGCGCGGACCGTGCCTTTTTTCTGCTCGCTCCGGCAGTCGTGGCTTTAACCGCTCTGCTTATGTTCTCTGTGGTTCCTTTCGGAAAAGATATTACGGTTTTGGGGCAAAGGGTCCCCTTGGTCATTACCGATTTGAACATAGGCCTTCTTTTCGTTTTCGCCATGTCGTCTCTTAGCGTCTATGGAGTGGCGCTGGGGGGGTGGGCGTCGAACAATAAATACGGGCTTCTTGGCGGAATCAGGGGTGCTGCGCAGATGATCAGCTATGAGCTTGCGCTCGGACTATCGCTTGTCCCCATAGTCATGCTGGCGCACTCGTTTAGCATCGTCGATATAGTCGGGGCACAGCAAAAATACCCGTTTATTCTCTATCAGCCCCTGGCCTTCCTCATTTTCGTCATTAGCGCCATGGCTGAGAGCAAGCGCATTCCCTTCGACCTGCCGGAGGCCGAAAATGAGCTGGTGGCCGGGTATCACACCGAATACTCCGGCATGCGGTTTGGCCTGTTTTTCCTCGGCGAGTACGTTCACATGATGGTGTTCGGTGGACTTCTGGCGGTGCTTTTTTTGGGCGGATGGCGCGGACCGTTTCTGCCTCCGGTCGTCTGGCTGCTCATAAAGATCTTTTTGGTCGCCCTGTTCATGATCTGGGTGCGTGGAACCCTGCCGAGGCTTCGATACGATCAGCTCATGACCCTTGGGTGGAAGGTGTTGATCCCTCTTGCCCTCATAAATATCCTGGTTACCGGGGCGGTTGGATTGATGTGAAAAGAGCCGGTGAATCGGTGAGTGGGTGAATGGGTGAGTGGGCAAAAGCTTTTTCTATTCACCTGCTCTTATACGGGAGGGAAAATGGAATCTGCGTTTGAAGCTGTAAAAGAGCTGCTCTCGGGGCTTTGGACGGTACTCATTCATCTTTTCAGAAAACCGATAACCGAGCAGTATCCCGAATACAAACGGCCCCTGCCGGTAAGAGCCCGAGGGAGGATCATCCTTACCCTCGACCCCGACGGGGAGGAGCGCTGTGTCTCCTGCTACCTGTGTTCGGCGGTCTGTCCGGTCAACTGCATTTCGATGGAAGGAGCGGAGAGACCCGATGGGCGCCGCTTTGCCGCGTGGTTTCGGATAAACTTCGCCCGGTGCATCCTGTGCGGTTTTTGCGAGGAGGCCTGCCCGACTTCGGCGATCCAGCTAACGACCGACTACGAATTCGCCAAAACAAACATTCTCGCGTTTGTCTATGAAAAAGAGGACCTGCTCGTAAACCACCAGGGCAAGGACAAGGAATACAACTTTTACCGATATGCGGGGGTAACCTCGAAGTACGGCGACAAAGGCGAACACGTCGGCGAGAGTAAACCCGTGGATATAAAGAGCAATATGCCGTGACGGAGACGATGCCGGATGAAGGGCTGAGGACGCGATGACGCTTTATGGAATTCTTTTCTATCTGATATCGGCGGCGGTGATAGGGGCTACGGCTATCGCTATTACACGGAAAAACCTGATGCACGCCGTGGTCTACCTGATAGTTTCCTTTTTTGGGACCGCGATGCTTTTCTATCTTTTCGGGGCGCCGCTTCTGGCGGCTTTCGAGGTCATCATCTACGCGGGCGCGATAATGGTGCTGTTTTTGTTCGTAGTGATGATGATCCGGGAAGAACCTTCGGGGGAAAGCGTGTTTCCAGCGACCCAGTGGGTTCCGGCGGCTTTTTTTTGCCTGATCTATGTATTTGTCGCAGCGGCCATGGCGGTGCAAACGCCGGGCCTTAACGCCCCCTTAAAAATGCTCACCGCCTCGCCGATTCAATTTGCCGTCCATGTTTTCGAGTATCACTGGTTTTCAATAGAGGTCGTGTCTCTCTTGCTCCTGGTGGCGCTGATAGGCGCCCTGAACCTTGGGGCGGGTAAAAGCGCTCACTGCGGCCAAGATGGTGAGGAAGAAAAATGATAGCGCCCTTCAGTCATGTTTTAGTGGTTGCGGGTATTCTTTTCGCGCTGGGAGCATTTTGCGCCGTGACAAGGCGCAACCTGATCATGATCGTTCTCGGTATCGAGATCATGCTAAATGCTGCGGCCATCGCTTTTGTGGGGGGCTCGCTGCACCTCGATAATCTCGACGGCCAGACTTTCGTGCTGTTCATACTGGCGGTGGCCGCAACCGAGGTTTCGGTAGGCCTTGCGATCATTGTCTATGCTTTCCGGCGCACCGGGTCGTTTGATCCGGCCGACTTCAACCTTTTGAGGTAAGGGGCTATATGGCTGGCTCACCTGCTTACGCTGTAGATCTTACGGCCATGATCGCGGCCACGATGCTGCCCTTTGTCTCCTTTCTGACGATACTTATTGCCACGCGGGGCCGGCCACGTCTTTCGGCGGGGCTATCGATCGGGTCGGTGACGATCTCACTGGCATGTTCGATCGCTTTGCTGGCGCTACATTTCCACTTGGCTGCGCCCATCGAGTTTTCGACCCGGCTGCTTGCTTCCGGCGGTTTGGATATTCCGTTCGGGTTTTTGCTGGACAGGCTAAATCTTTTGATGATTGCGATCGTCTCGGCGATCTGCTTTCTGGTGCAGGTCTACTCGCTCGGGTACATGGCAGGAGATCCCGGGTTTTCTCGCTACTACGGCTTCATGTCGCTTTTCACCTGGGCCATGATGAGCCTTGCCCTTTCGGCCAGCCTGCTCCAACTGTATTTTTTCTGGGAACTCGTAGGGCTTTCGTCCTATCTGCTTATCGGCTTCTGGTATGAGAAATTCAGCGCCACCCAGGCGGGCAAAAAGGCGTTCGTAATGACGCGGGCCGGTGATGCGGCCTTTTTTATCGGACTCCTGCTTCTTTTCGTACACACCGGGGATCTTAGTATCGCGCACCTGGACAGCCGGAGCGCGTTATCGGGGGTCTCGCCTTCCTTTCTCACCCTTTCGGCCCTCCTGATATTTGGGGGGATAGTGGGTAAAAGCGCGCAGTTTCCCCTGATGACCTGGCTGCCCGACGCCATGGAAGGACCCACCCCGGTTAGCGCCTTGCTCCATTCGGCCACGATGGTCGCAGCGGGAGTGTATCTTTTCGCGCGGCTTTTCCCTTTTTTCAGCATGTCTTCGGTAGCAATGACGGTCTTTCTGGCCATTGGAACGATCAGCATGCTGCTGGCCTCGACGATGGCCATCGTCAGCCGGGACATAAAGAAGGTTTGGGCCTATTCAACGATAAGTCAGCTCGGCTTTATGATTATGGCCCTGGGTGCGGGCGGATATTTCGCCGGTGTTTTTCATCTGACCACGCACGCGGGTTTTAAGGCGCTGCTCTTCCTTTGCTCCGGGGTGTTCATCCACCGCTACGAGACCAACGACATCTATGAGTTGAGCCGTTTTGGGGCAAGGCGGATGGTTATCCCCACGGTTTCGATTGTCCTTGGGGCGGCGGCACTTTCGGGGCTTCCGCCGCTTTCGGGCTATTTCAGCAAAGAGGCCATAATGGGCTCGCTCGCGGCGATGCACAATCCTTTGTGGCTGGCAGCGGGGCTTGCCGGGGTCTTTTTGACCGCCTACTACTCGTTTCGCGTAATTTTTATCCTTCTCTTTCCGCGGGCGGAAGGGGCTGCAAGCCCGCCGCCGCAGGAAGCGGGCATAACGGCAGGCGGTCACGCCGCCCATGAGTCCGGGTATCGGGCGATGGCCTGGCCGCTGATTATCCTTTCTGCGGTTAGCGTTATATTTGGTTTTTTTAAAACCTCGTTTAAAGATTTTATCGGTGGCGGCGCAGCAGCAGGCGGCGCGGCGGGGATGGAACCCTCCTGGCTCCATATCGCCCCGCTTGCTCTTGCCCTGGCGGGGGTGGGGCTTGCGTGGGTCGAATTTGGCCGCAAGGGGGCAAAGCAGATCGGTTTTGTGGACAGGATGCCGGTTCTATCCCGATTGTTTGCCGAGAGGTGGTACATCGATCGTTTTTACGGCCTCGTAGTCGAGTTCGTTATCGACAGGGGCATATCAAGGCTCTGCTCTCAAAACGACAGGAAAGTCATTGACGGGAGTATCGACGGAATATGCGAGGGAACGGTTGAAAGCGGTTGGGTGGTGGCCTTTCTGCAGACCGGGATGATTCAGTACAGGCTTTTGGCGATACTTGGAGTTTTGGCCCTGCTTCTTCTTTGCTTTTATTTTTGAAAGCGTATTTGCGAACCCCTGGATCAAAGAAGGCGATTTTCCCATGCACATGGAGCCCGCAACGTTTCCTTTTCTTTCCGCCATCCTGCTTAGCTGCGTAGTCGGCATGCTGACGATCATGGTTATTCCGGAAGAAAGGCATGTGCTGATAAAGCAGGTCAGCATTTTTTTCTCCGGAGTTTGCCTGCTTTTAACCCTGTATGTTTTTTTTGCTTTCAACAGGAGCTTAGGGGGACTGCAGTTCGTAGAGCAGGTGTCGTGGATTCCCACCCTGGGCATAAGTTATTTCAACGCGGTGGACGGGTTCAGCCTGCCGAATCTATTGCTTACGGGCATCGTATTTTTTACCGGTGTTTTGACCATGTGGGAACTCAATACGCGGGTAAAAGAATACTTCGCTCTCTATTTTTTGCTGGTTACCGGTGTGTTCGGTCTTTTCATGAGTATGGACCTTTTCTTCATATTCGTCTGGTACGATGTTTCCCTTTTCCCGATGTATCTTTTGATAGCGATCTGGGGCACGACCCGCAAGGAGTACGGGGCGATGAAGCTGACCCTCTACCTTCTTGCGGGAAGCGCTCTGATTCTGCCTGCGATCATCTTTTTGTGGGCCAAATCGGGTCTTAACACCTTTTCCTTCGTTTCGCTGATGCACCCCGGGATGTTTAGTCCGGCGGATCAGAAGTTCGCTTTCCTGCTGCTCTTTTTGGGATTTGGCATCCTTGCGGCCGTTTGGCCCATGCATACCTGGTCTCCCGACGGACATGTGGCAGCACCCCATGGGGTCAGCATGGTGCATGCGGGGGTCCTCATGAAGATCGGATCTTTCGGGGTGCTTCGCGTCGCCATCATGCTCTGTCCTCTGGGGTGGATCTACTGGGCGAAGTCGATGGCGGTGCTTGCCGTAATCGGAATAATCTACGGCGCGCTGGTTGGCTTGAGGCAGACGGACCTAAAATACGTGATCGGCTATTCGAGCGTATCGCACATGGGGGTCGTGGGGCTGGGGCTATCGACGGTCACCGTGGCGGGGCTTAACGGGGCTGTATTCCAGATGTTTGCACACGGCATCATGACGGCACTGCTCTTTTCGTCGGTCGGCTACATTTACGACCGGACCCACACGAAGCTGATCCCCGAACTCGGAGGCCTTAGCCGTATAATGCCGGTCGCCTCGGCGTTTTTCATCCTTGCGGCCCTTGCCGGGGTGGGATTGCCCGGGCTTGCGAATTTTTGGGGCGAACTCCTGGTATTTCTGGCGGCTTTTAAGGTTTATCCCCTCTTCGGGGTAATTGGAGTGGTGACGCTCGTTATAACCGCTCTTTTCATGCTGCGCGTCGTGCAGAAAACATTCTACGGTCCCGCAAACGCGCGCTTTGCCGGACTGCCGGATGTCTCCCCATGGCTTGGGACTCCCCGGATAATACTGGCCGCGGTCCTTTTGATCCTGGGCCTTTATCCTTCCCTGTTATTTAACGTGATCCGGACCGCTTCGGTTCCATTTATGAATGGGTTGCCTAGATGAACTGGATAACTGAGGGTCCCGAAATATTTTATTTTGGAGCAAGCCTGTGGTTCCTGCTCCTTACCTTTGCCGCTCCGCAAAAGCCCGTTTCGAACGGGGGGCGTCGCCGGGAATATCTATCGGCCATTCTCCTGGCTTCGGTCGGCATACTGGTATGCCTTGCTTCGGTGCGGGCGGAAGGCTGGCTTTTTATACGGGCCTACAGCGTCGATCTTTTTTCACAGGTCTTTAAGACGCTGCTCTCGCTTGGGCTCTTTTTGATAGTGTCTCTTTGCGGAAGTATTTCGGATATCGATGAGCGGCGCCACAACGAGTTCTATTTCCTTCTTTTTTCCTGCACGCTTGCGCTGATGCTGCTGGTGAGCGCCGACCATCTTTTGTCGATTTACTTATCGCTCGAGCTCTCCAGCTACTCGCTCTACATCCTCGTTGCGTTGAGGAAGAGGCGAGCTCTTGGGCTGGAAGCGGGGATAAAATATTTTCTGACAGGCAGTTTCGCTGCGGCGGTGATGCTTTTTGGGATGGCGCTTCTGTATTCTTCCTGCGGGACAGCCTACCTTCCCGATATGGCCAAAGTACTGCCGGGATTGATCAGCAGACCGACTGTGATAATGGGATTGCTTTTCACCCTGGGCGGGTTTTTCTTTAAGCTTGCCGTATTCCCCTTCCATTCCTGGGCGCCCGATGCCTACCAGGGAGCTTCCAACCAGGTCGCGGGCTACATCGCGACGGCTTCAAAGGTTGCAGCCATCGCCGTTGTCCTGAGGGTGCTGGCCTCCGCCGGCCACGGCAGCGCCTACCTCGTTCACGTGCTGGTGATTTTATCCGTTGTTTCGATGACCCTGGGAAACCTTGCCGCCATTGTGCAAAAAGACCTGAAGAGGCTGCTCGCATTCTCGACAACGGCCCATTCCGGCTACGTGCTCATAGCCTTATTGGTTTTGGATCCTGCGGGGTACTCGGCTGCGATTTTTTATGCGCTTGCGCTTCTGGTGATGAAATTTACCGTTTTCATGGTCATTGTGGAACTTGCCCCGGACGGGCGCAACCTGCAGATAGAAGAGCTGGCAGGGCTTCACAAAAGATCCCCTATAATGGCCCTGGCTCTTCTGGTGGCCCTTTTTAGCCTCGCCGGAATACCCCCGACCGTCGGATTTACCGGAAAATTTCTGATTTTTACGGCGGCTATTCAAAAGGGCTACGTGGCGCTTGTAATCATCGCCATGATAAACGTCGTGATATCGCTTTATTATTACCTGCTGGTTATAAAGGCCGCCTATCTTTTAGAACCCGCCGAAGCGCTGCCGCCTCTTTTGGTCTCGTTTCCAAAGAAGCTCCTGGCGGGTTTTTCCATAGTCGGAATCGTGGTCGCGGGCTTTTTCCCTTACTGGCTGATTCAAATAGCTAATGCCGCGGTCCTTCCGCTCTTTGGGGGGCGGTGAGGGGGGGGGACTAACCTGCGAGGTGATTATACCCCCTTGGATAGTCCTTTTAGAAAACGAAAAAGAACCCGTGATGCTTTCGGAGGTTTTTGCCCCTCTCGCTCTTTCCGGGCGTTGAGTACGAGTTGGCGTAGAGTCTGTCGGTCTGTTCCCGGGAATCGGCTCAGGATTTCATCCATAGGGTCATTGTCTCCATCTATCAATTTATCGCGCCATCGTTCAACCTCTTTAAATTGTTGCTCCTTTTGAAGTCCTCCCCTGCCAATGGCATGCAAGGCCTTCTCAATGGGTTCCGGATCGGCCTCGCGCATGAGCGCGCCAATATATTGAAGCTGCCGCCGCCTGGCTTCACCCTTTCGAATCGTCTTGCAAAAAAGCAATGCGTCCCGCAGTTCCAATGGTAATTCGATCTTTTTTATCTGGTCCGAAGCGAGTTCCGCAAGCCTCTCACCCAGGGCCTGCAAAGAGAGCATTTCTCTTTTTACCTGCGATTTGCTTTTTGGCTCCGTTTCAGCCGACATATCCTCCTGCATTTCAATAGTCTCCCGAAAAGCTTTAGGCAATTGTGGCGGTGAGTTGCCGGTGTCGACCCGCCTTCCGTCAGTCCTACACCACCTCAATGATACTTTTCTGATACTCCACTTTTTGTCCCCGAGCTATCTTTCGACCTTTACGGTATTCAACCACTCCATCCACCCGGACGCTCCCTTCGCTTATGACAAACTTTGCCATTCCACCGCTCGGGCATAACCCTGTTGCCTTAAGGAGTTTGGACAGTTCAATGTAGCCAACTTCGAGCAATTCGAGTGAAAATTTTATTAGCACCGATCTCTATCCTTGAAATGAGTCCTACTCCAATCCCGGCCAAAGATGCCCCCTGTTGGACATGTTTTTCTTATTCGAAGAGGATGTGGCAGGACATAAAGAAAAAAATATAATCACCCAACTGTTGATGCCGACAAGGGTTTCTGCAGCCTTGGAGTCGTCGATGTCACCGGGCGGCCTGATTGCTTTGGTTTCCCTGCCTCTGGGGGGACCCAACCTATTACTATCTTCTCCGCAGTATTTCCGATTTCCGGACCATAACCTGTTCTACTACAAAAAGGTCTCTGCGGACAAGGCCCGCTCCAAGAATATCCCGTGGTTCACGGGGAAATAGGGAGCGCAATTGCGGCTTTTTCGTTTTTCGGCGCCTGAGCGTTGCAGTATTTCAAGGGCCATTCCCGTAATTGAGCGCCAGATGAGGTTTGAGGAAAAATCACCCGATCCGATTTAGAGGGATAATGACTTTTTTGTCCCGAAACCAAGCTCGCTTTTGCCCTTGGGGTTCCCTATACGGCGATCATATGGTGAAAAACCATAGCGGTTCAACATGGCGGCAAGATCCTCTGAGTAGCTACGTTCGTAGATGATTCTAGCTTGACGCCCCAGGTACATTACCATATATTACGAATTGGTATCTTACGCGGATGAATAGAAACATATATCGCATAAAAAAGAACAAATGGAGATAGGAGATTCGATGGATCCTGAAAAAATAATGGATGATTTGTCAAAAGAGTTGAATGTAACATTGAAGGCAATGGCAAAAGCAAAAGATGTGAATGAAAAAGAGGTTTATAGTCGAATAATAAAGAACCTTTGTGAATCATTGGGTGTGTTTTTAAAACTGGCAAGTGAAATGATGCAATATGATGATGAAGGAAGTGAAGACATTCCTTTGTGATAGTGCTAACCGTCAATTGTCGAGTTCGCGCTACCCGTTAGAAACCTCACGAATGCTCCTCCATCCAATCGGTTACCAGGCGGATGAAAAGGTCCGTTTCGTAAAGGTGTAGTATAAGGAAAGCAAGTCTAACTTGTCGCGGAGGAGAAACTGGCGATGAAGGCATGCACGGATGGCGACGTACTGGAAGAGTTGTTGCAGTTGCTAAATCTCGAACAGATCGATGAGAACAGTTTTCGCGGCCAGAGCCAGGATCTCGGGTTTGGCAGCGTCTACGGCGGCCAAGTCCTGGGGCAGGCATTGTCTGCGGCATACAAGACCGTGCCTGCCGAGCGCCGGGCCCACAGCATGCATGCGTATTTTCTAAGACCCGGCGATGTCCGTGACTCGATAGTCTACCAGGTGGACCGTATCCGCGACGGCAAGAGCTTCACCACGCGCCGGGTGGTCGCCATACAGAAGGGGCGGGCGATTTTTAACATGTCGGCTTCCTTTCAGGTAGGTGAGCCGGGTTTCGACCATCAGGACCAGGCGCCGTGCGTTGCCGGCCCTGAGGGGCTGGCAACGGAAATGGAGATTGCCGGCCAGATCGCCGACCAGGTCCCGGGGCCTATAATGGAAAGGCTTAAATGCCCCCAGCCCATAGAAGTCCGGCCGGTGGAACCGAGTAACCTTTACTTGCCGCAAAAGCGTGGGCCTAAGAGGCATCAGTGGTTTAAAACCATCGACACGATACCGGACGATCCGGCCATTCATCAGTATCTTCTGGCCTATGCGTCGGACTACGGTTTTATGCCGACCTCTCTTTACCCGCACGGTCGGAGTCTTTTGGACCCGAAGATGCAGGTGGCAAGCCTGGATCACGCGATGTGGTTCCACCGGCCGTTTCGCATGGACGACTGGCTGCTCTACGCCGTCCATACCCCTAATGCGAGCAGCGCCCGCGGCCTGGTCATAGGCAAGATATTCGACCGCCGGGGCTTGCTCGTGGCCTCTGTGGCCCAGGAGGGGCTTATCCGGTTTCATGGCGATTTACATGATGAGGCCTGAAAGGAAAATGGTTCTCGCACTATCGGCTATTTCTCCCGTAAGTCCGGGTGAGGCCGGCGATACTTTTTGAAAGATCGGCGCTCAGCCGGTCGGCGGTGACCCGCCATTCCCAGTTGCCAAATGAGACAGACGGTGTGTTCATGCGCGCCTCCGCCCCGAGGTCTAGAAAATCCTGCATCGGAATTATCGCCGTTGAGGCAACCGACATCATCGCCGCCCTCACCAGGGTAAGCGACACGGTGTTACCGTTTAGTTCCCGGCCAAAGTACCGGCAGAGGTTTTCTTTTTCCTGTTGGGTCGCGTCGTTTTGGAACCAGCCCTTTACCGTATTGTTGTCGTGGGTTCCGGTGTAGACGACGCAACTGCGCACGTGATTGTGGGGAACATAAGGGTTGGTGGCCGGGTCGCCGCCGAAGGCGAACAATAGAGGCTTCATGCCCGGAAATTCGTACATGTTCATGATTTCGCGAACCTCGGGAGTAATTATGCCCAGATCTTCGGCAATAATTGAAATCGAGGGAAAACGGTTTAGCAGGACACCAAAAAACTCGGTAGCCGGGGCGTTTACCCATCTGCCGTTTATGGCGGTTTTTTCCGAGGCGGCCACTTCCCAGTAGGCGACAAAGCCCCGGAAATGATCGAGCCGGACCATGTCCAGATATTTAAGGTTATGCTCTATCCTGCCGAGCCACCACGCATAGGAGGTTTCCCGCAGCGAATCCCAGCAATACACGGGGTTTCCCCACAACTGGCCGGTCTCGCTAAAGTAATCCGGAGGCACGCCGGAGACAAAATCCGGTCGTCCATTCCCGTCGAGTTTAAAGTACCGGCGATTTGCCCAGACGTCGGAGCTGTCGTGGCTAACATAGATCGGGATATCGCCAATCACCTGGATCTGTTTTTGGTTGCAGTAGCTTTTGAGCGCCGCCCATTGATGGAAAAAAAGAAATTGAGAAAATTTTTCCCGCTCGATGCTTTCCGAAAGTCTTTGCGTCCAGTTGCCAAGCGCTGGCTCCGTCCTGTCGCGGATCTCAGGGGGCCATTGGCGCCAGGGGGCCCCCGCGAATTGCTCCTTGAGGCTAGTGAAAAGAGCGAAGTCGTCTAACCAGTGCGCATTGGCATTTGCGAAATTTTTAAATGCGCAGTCCCTATCCCCGGTTTGCCGAAAATTTTCATAAGCCTTTCTAAGAAGTCGGTTTTTGAGGACAGCCGCCTGCTCGTAATCCACCTTGAAGGGGTTGTTAGAAGACGAATCGACGTTGAGATCTTCCGGCGAAAGATATCCCTGTTTCACCAGTAGATCCGGGGCGATCAGGAGAGGATTTCCGGCGAAGGCGGAAAAACTGCAGTAAGGAGAGTTCCCGCAGGCAGGAGAAGATGGATTGAACGGAAGCACCTGCCAGGCCGTCTGGGCCGAATCGGCCAAAAAATCGGCGAAATCGTATGCTCCCCGCCCCAAATCTCCGATTCCAAACTCTGAAGGCAGTGAGGTTATATGCAACAAAATACCGCTTTTTCGTAGTCTCAATCGATGCTCCTTCCCGGCGAGTATGCCGGGTCGAATTGGGGGCGCGGGGAAGCGATGAAAAGATAAGGTGAGCGGATATTGCTCTTTGCCACTCAAGCGCCCAGGTACACCAGGCAGCGCACAAACAAGTAGAAATCTGCGCACCGTTAAAGTTAGTGGATTCCGGCTTAAACCTTTCGTGAGCACGGGGTTTCTCCCCGTTTTTTGGGGTGCGAACAGTGTATAGTAAATCTAAGGTTTGGCAATAAAAGATGGAAGTTGGGCGGGGGTATTCTAAAACCCCCGCTGATAATACAGCGAAAAACGCAGCCGTACCTTTTGCAACCCACTGATTTGTCGAGTCATACTCGATTTATAGCCCCAAAATAACAGCCGGCTAACAGCAGGGGTATCAGCATGAATAACAGCGTATTAACAGCGTATTAACAGCAAAGAGCAGTGATTAGCGATCGGAGGTGCGAAGCGGTCCTATTCATTTGTAAAAGAGCGGCATGGGTGGCGAGGCGACCCTCGACCGGCAAGCCGGCCGGTCCTGCGGGGCCCCCCCGGGCAATCGACGCGCAAGGGACTATACCACCGGGCTGTTTTAAGCTGCAAAGCGGCAACGAGAAACGGCAACGAGGAGCGGCAAAAGAAACGGCGACCACAAACGGCAAAAGTCCATGCGGCAACTGACCAGAGGTGATGGGAACCCGATAAGTCGTCGCCTCTGCGGTAGGGTGGGACGTTGGGGAGCAGGAGGTGCGCCAACAATCCGGGTTTTCTTCCCCTTTGAGCTTTTGAATGTTTTTCCTTCGATGATATAAAGAAAACGTTAGTTGGCCAAGTGGTAAAAATCGAGTTGAACCTTTCAGCTCGGGCGGAGATAGACCCCGGGATTCTTGGGGGTTGGCTAAAAATCTTCGTTCGCGTCCGCCTAGCGCGGATCGAGAGAGAAGGAATCCTGTGATCACTAAAGGTTTGCTTGACAAGATTTATGAGGCCGCCAGCATCCAGAGGTGGAACGACCATGTTCGACCGGTCGAGTTTACCGAACTCGATAAGCAGGCGCACAAGATGATTCTTGCCTATGTATTCGGAAAGCTCGAAGAAAACGAGGGCCACGCGCGGATCGACTGGATGAAGCTGATCGAGGGGGGGATATTCGAATTTTTCCCTCGCGTAATACTTACCGATATCAAGGCCCCGGTTTTTCACAAACTGATGAGCAGGAAGGGAAAAGAGATCAATTCCCTGGTCCTGGGCAAGATGGATGAGGACTTGAAGGGACTGGGGGGAGATTTTGGGGAAAGTTATAAAAAATATCTATTCGATCCCAATTATGCGAGGTTTGAAAAGAGGATACTAAAAGCCGCTCATTATCTGGCGACCAACTGGGAGTTCCAGATCATCTACAATACGGCCCCTTTTATCTACGGGATCGAAAAGACCAAAGAGGAGATAGAAAACCAGATCGAGGACCACTACGACCTTATCGGGGTCCAAAAACTCGCCCTTAGAAAGAAGTCTTTCGGCTTTATGGACCTTTGCGCTCAGTTGCGGTTCCAGCAAAGGTGGGCCCATTCGCCCCGCGTGCCCAAGACCTCGGTGCTGGGGCACATGCTGATTGTGGCCATGATGTCCTATTTTTGCTCGATGGAAATGGGGGCGTGTGTCAAGCGCTGCTGCAACAACTTCTTTAGCGGACTCTTCCACGATCTGCCCGAGGTGCTTACCCGCGACATCGTCTCGCCGGTAAAGACTTCGGTCGAGGGGCTGGAGGCAATCATTAAGGACTATGAAAAGATGCAGTTCGAGGAGCGCATTCTGCCCCTTCTTCCTCCTTGCATCCGGGACGAAGTCGTCTATTTCATCCAGGACGAATTTTCGAACAGAATAATGGTGGACGGCGAAGTGAGGAAAGACATTGCCGGGGAAGAGATGAAAAACTTCAACCAGGACGTCTTTTCGCCGATCGACGGCGAGGTGATTCGAGGCTGCGATAAGCTTGCGGCCTTTATCGAGGCTTCCCTTTCGATCCAGCACGGCATCCGGTCCCAGCACCTTATGGACGGAATGGAAAAGATATACCGGGAGTACGGGGAGCACCGGTCGGGCGGGATCGATTTTGGGGCACTTTTCAACTACTACCGTCTGCCGGAGGGAGGGGCGTGAGAGCGGTGATCCAGCGTGTGGTCGAGGCGGGCGTTAGAATCGAAGGAGTGGAAGTCTCGCGGGTAGGAAGGGGGCTTCTTGTACTTCTGGGAGTCGGCGGTTCGGACACCGAAAAGGACGCTCGCTACCTTGCGGAAAAGACGGCAAACCTGAGAATATTTCCAGACGATGGTGACAGGATGAACCTCTCGGTCCTGGACACAGAAGGGGAGATCCTGGTCGTCTCGCAGTTCACCCTGTACGGGGACTGCCGCAAGGGGCGAAGACCATCCTATGCATCGGCGGCAGAACCCGAGGCCGCAAGGGCTCTCTACGAGCGCTACGTCCAAAACCTTTTGGAATATACTACGAAGGTTTCTACCGGGCGCTTTCAGGCGATGATGGAGGTCTTTTTGGTAAACGACGGGCCGGTTACCCTGCTTTTGGACAGCGCGAAGGATTTTTGAATCGCGTTACCTCTCCGCCACGGTCCAGGGTGTATCTCTCATCCGTCCCATTTCTTATACTTTGGGGTGCGCATCGATAGCTTTCAGGAGCTGTTTCAGTTTCTGTTGGATTGCTGCAGGATCGATGGCGCGGGGAAACAACTTGGAGTTGCGGGTCGGTTGCTCCAAGTGCAGCACTACTCTGATCGATTTCGATCTCAGCGTTTGTCCCGCCAATCCCTTCTCTCCTGGATCGTCTGCATAGGGTCGAGCGCAGACGAGGGTGTGGAGGGGGCAGGATAAATGGTCGGAATGAGTGGGAGGGCTTGGGGGATTTCGAGTCTGTTCGTAGAGCACGGATAAAACTCCGTCCATGTTTTTAAGAATATCGAGGTCGGAAAACCTGAGTACCGATAATCCTAAATTTGCAAGGACCTTATCCCCGATCTGATCTTTTACCCTGCCTTCATCCGTATAGTGTTGCCCGCCATCAAGCTCTACAACCAACTTTACGCTCGGGCAGTAGAAGTCGACAATATAGCTGCCGATGGCTTTCTGCGGATAGAAAACCCGACCATTGAGTTGTTTTCGCCTGACTTTGGACCAGAGAGCCTGTTCTGCATCGGTCATCCTCTTGCGCAATTCTCTCGCGAATGGTTTGAGGCTATTGCTATAAGGAAGCATTGAAAAGATCCTCCCTGGCCCGGGGCGTCTCAAAGGACGCTCGGTTTTTGACCTGATCCCTGTGCAAGGGGCGGCGGCAGAGTAAATCCCCCCAACTCCCCTTTGCAAAAAAGGGGGGCGATCAGGCCCGGCCCCTTTCTTGGGAGTCTGCGCTAAGGGGTAAGTGGGCGCATGTGTGGGTAATTGTCAGCTTTGAAAAACAGGAGGGCGATCGAAGTAAATCCCCCCAACCCCTTGGGGAAAAAGGGGGTGATTGAGCCTGGCTCCCTTTCCAAAAAAAGGGGGGGCGATCCTAATTATTTTTTCGGATTTCTCCAGATTGCTTTGACCATTGTGCCCTCGTTTGGCGCCGAATGAATCGTAAATTCTCCACCCGTTAGTTCGGCCCGCTCTCTCATTCCCATCAGGCCAAGGCTCTTTGCTCCAGGCGATTTGATAATGAAGTCCGGGTTCATTCCGATGCCGTCGTCTTGTATCTCCAATTCGATGGCGCCATTATTTAGTGCAAGGCGAACATCCACCCAATCGGGGTTGCCATGCTTAAAGCTATTGTTTAGGGCCTCCTGGGCTATCCGGAATATCACGATCTTATAGTCTTCCGGGATATCTTCTTCTTCGATTCGCGTCTCCAGTTCTATATGCTGGTCGGGGTAGAGCTTTAGAAGCTCCAGCCGATACCAATCCAGGGTGGCAAGAATGCCATGCTCGGCGAGGATGGTGGGTTTTAGGCCCATGTAAATAGCCCTGGTTTCGTCAAGAGAGCGCTGCAGAACCGGAACGAATTCGTTTAGCAGATGGAGCGACTGGGGACATTTTTCCTTTTCCAAACAGACGATTACATGTTCGATGCGAAACTTAAGGGCCGCAATAGTCTGGCCGACGGAGTCATGCAACTCCATTGACAGCCTCTGCCTCTCTCGTTCCTGGGCTTCGATCAGCATGGAAGGCAGGCGGCGAAGTTTTTTATTGGCCGATTTTAGATCCGCGGTCCGTTCCGCCACGCGCAGTTCCAGTTGATCACGCGACCTGCGAAGCTCGTTTTCCAAGTGCTTTCGCTCGGTGATATCCCAAACGAGTCCGTTTAGCCTCTCCAGCCGCCCCTCTGCGTCGCGGGTAACCTTGCCCCTGGCCGCCAGATGAATGATCGCGCCGTCAGGCCTAAGAACCCTGTGTTCGGCCACAAACGGCAGACCCTGCTGTAAGGTCTTACCCAGAGCCCTGCGAACCGTTTCGCGGTCGTCGACATATATGGCGCTAAAGATTTCTTCCTGAGTGACACCGAACGTAGTCGGATCGATACCCAATAGATCGCAGGCCTGTTGGTCAAAGTGAAAATTTTGGGACACTATGTCCCAATGCCAAGTCCCCATGCCGGCCGAGCGCAGAGCAAGGTCGAGGCGCGCCCGGCTCTCCAGCAGCCCTTTTTCCGCCTCCTTATGGGCAAGGCGGACCCCCAGGGTCTTGATGCCGAAGGCGAGGTTATCGGCCAATCCGGCAAGCAACTTTACCTCATCTTCCGAAAAGGAATCGGTTTCTTTGGAATATATGACGAGTACGCCCAGGGGCGCTCCGTCGGCCATTAGCGGAAGCGCAACGGAGGAAGCATAGCCTCGCGCCGTGAGCTGGGGGCGCCACGGCTTTAGACGCGGGTCCGTAAACGTGTTTGCGCAGACGCAGGGTCTTCCGGTCCTTATTGCCGTTCCCGCAGGACCTCGGCCAAATTCGGAATCGGACCAGGTGACCTTTAGCCTTTTAAGATAATCTTCATCAACCCCCGCCTTAGCCACGATCCTGACCGACTTGTCTTCATCATTTTCGCAAAAACCGATCCACACCATTGGCCGATCGCAGTAATCGGCTATGATTCGGCAGACCTCGTCCATAAGCCGGGAGACGTCCGAGGCATGGATCGTGGCCCTGGTGGTATCGCTAAGCGCCTGGAGAGTCCGGTTGAGGTTGCGGAGCTCCTCTTCCTGTTTCTTGATTTCCGTTATGTCTTCGTTAAAAATGACTATGCCGGCGATACGACCGCTCGAATCGCGCCAGGGGCGCATTTCCCAGCGGACCCATTTCGGAGGGCCGTTTTGGGCAATGAATAGATCCGATGCCGAACGCAGCACCTCTCCGGCCAGCGCCCTGCGGTGGGCCTCTTTCCACCGATCGGGAATTTTCGGAAATACCTCGTAGTGTGAGAGCCCCTTGAGATCGCGTGCGCCAAGATTAAAGTCCAGCAGCCATCTCCGACTATAGCCAAGGTAGCGCATTTCACGATCGAACATGGCAATAGAAGCCGGTGCGTGGTCGATAAAGAGACGAAGCCGTTCCTCGCTTTCCTGCAACGCCTTTAGAGCGGTTTGGCAGTCGGCGGCAAGTCTTAGCTTTTCTTTCGTTTCATCCATCGCCTGTGCCTTGCGATTTCTATCCGTACACCATGCGGTTCACCAGTTGAAAAAAGGGAATCCGTCGGGCACATCTGCAGTTTGTCGGTCGCCATTTGCGAATCGGATTTTGAACCTGCTAATGTTAATTGCCGGCAAACGATAACTACCCAAACTCGGAAAATTTTTGAAACTGGCAGTTTATATCATGGCCGTCCGGAATCATCAATATCACCGGGAAGGGCTACAGAGGTGTTTAACGAATCTTTACACGGGGATTCGGCCTCAGTCTTTTCTGCCTCTTTGGAGGAGCTCTTTTGCATGCTCGCGGGCCTTCGCGGATATCGAAACGCCGCCAAGCATGCGAGCGAGTTCCTCTGTGCGTTCCGATTCGGCCAGCATGCGGATGGAGGAGTGAGTCTGGTCACCTTGCGCCTGTTTTTGGACCACGTAGTGGTGTTTGCCGTAACAGGCGATCTGGGGCAGGTGGGTGATGCAGATGACCTGGTGACGCAAAGAGAGCTTGCTCAGTTGAATGGCGACCAGTTCCGCAACCCGGCCTCCGATGCCGGCGTCAACCTCATCGAAAATAAGCGTTTCAGCTTCACCTTTTCTGCCAAGAAGGCTCTTCAGGGCGAGAAGGACCCGGGAAAGCTCACCTCCCGAGGCAACTCTTGCGAGCGGTTTTAAATCTTCTCCGGGATTTGCCGAAAGCAGAAACTCCACCCTGTCGATGCCCGTGGGAGAAAAGAGGGGCTCACTGGCGCTTTCGCCTCCAAGGCTTGCGCAAAAGCGGGCCCGGGGCATGTCGAGATCGGCCAGATGGGAGGAGACCTCGGCGGAAAGCGTTTGGGCCGCCTCGCGCCTTTTGTGTGAAAGGGCGGTCGCCTTTTCGAGATAGCTGCTGCGCAGCGCATCGATTTTTTTTACCAGTTCCTCTTCTTGAAGACTGGATTTTTCGCCTTCGCCTGCCATGTTTCGGAGCTCACCGAGGCTTTGGAGCATCTCGTTTGCGGTTGCGCCATATTTTTTGCCGAGCTTTCCCAGAAGCGCAAGCCGTTCTTCGACCGCGGCAAGCCTTGCGGGGTCAAAAACAATCCGGTCGGCATAGAGTCGGAGCGCATGGACCAATTCCTGCAAGTTGATGCGGGCCTGGAGCAGGTATTCGCCAAGTCCGATCTGGGAGGGATCAAAGCTTTGGATGGCGCCCAGCTCTTTTTCCACTTCCGAAAACCGTTCCAAGACGGCGCCCTTTTCGGCGTAGAGGGTGTTTACGGCTTTGCGGGCCGCTTGGTTCAAAACGGCTGCGTTTTTTAAGACTTCGCGCTCCCTTTGGAGTTCGGCGTCTTCGTTGGGCAAAAGCTTTGCCGATTCGAGCTCCTGGATCTGGAGCCTCAGGTGGTCCATCCGGGCCGCCCTCTGTTGGCTTTCGCGCCTCATAAGCGCTAGTTTTTCGCGGCTTTCCCGCCAGGCATCATATACGGCGCGCACCTCGGAGCAATCGCCCTCAAGATTTGCGAAGGCGTCGAGAAGACCGAGGTGGGTCTCGGGATCGAGGAGAAACTGGTGTTCGTGCTGTCCGGAGATGGAGATAAGAAGAGGGGAAAGCTGCTGGAGTTGCTGAACGGAGGAGGCCTGGTCGTTTATAAACACCCTGTTCCTGCCGCTTCTGGCGATGCTCCTGCGAATGACCAGTTCCCCGCCGCAGTCAATCCCCCACTCTTCGAGAAGCCTGGCGCAAAGGTAGCCTTGGGGCAGTTGCATGACCGCTTCGACGCCGGCTTCGGGGGCGCCCGTTCGGATCATCTCGGTGGAGGCGCGCGCGCCGAGGATCAGGTTGACGGCGCCAACCAGAATGGATTTCCCCGCCCCGGTCTCGCCCGAGAGGACATTAAATCCCGGGTGGAAAGCTATTTCGAGGTCGCGGATTATGGCGTAATTATGGATGGCCAGACTAGTCAGCAATCGAAGCTTTTCCTTTCTCATCGAGCATTTTGCCTACGTCCCGGATCTTAGCAGCAAATCGGCAAAAGTGAAAATGAGAAAGAAGTAAAGTGAAAAGGAGCGGGGAGCGGGGAGCGGGGAGAACCTCTGCCCAAACCTGATTTGGGTGTTCCGAGGTAACAGGAAGGGGGATTCAGACATGCCCTTCTCTTTGCGGTCTCTACCGGCGCTGCGGTAAATTTGTTCCAAAAAAAGAAATCTACTTCAGCGCCCGGTCGTGGACGGAACATGGAGAGGGCGCGGAGAAAACTTACCGACCGAACAAAAAAAATTGAAGTAATGCGAGTTTTTCTGCACTTGCGCGCAAATTTGCCGACATTCCGATTTCTTGTTGTCGCTTTACTTTTGTCCGGCGGCTTGTGAGAAGGAGAAGACTGAGACCGCCGAGACCATCGCCTGTGAACGGGCGATCAGAATAAGCCCCCTAACCGTCGAACCTCACAGCAGATTATTTCTAGAACAGAATACCTGCTATCTCCCCGGAGGCAGGACCGTTTTTTTTAGAAATTTCTTGACGGGCATCTTCTCCGTGATAGAACCGGACGGAGGATCAGAGGGAACTGCGGCGATGTGCCGCAATTTTGACCATATCGTAACGTTAACCGGCACAGGAGGGTTTTATGAGCCTAGAGAGCATTTACAGGGATCTGATGAGCGTAAGCGTCATGGAAGATGACGAGAAGAAGGCTGCCGCATCCGAGGCCGTTTTCACAAAGCTCAACCGGATGGCCATACCTTCCAGTTTCAACTGGGCTTCTGAAATTCTCGAAGGGATTCACGTCAAGGAGCGAGGAGATCGGGCGGCGCTTTTATGGGTGGATCTCAATACAGGTCTGGAGCGTCGCTACACCTACAAGGAACTGGCCGAGGAGTCCAACCGGTGCCTCAATTTCCTGCGGGCTAACGGAGTGGCCAAGGGTGAGAGCATGTACATGATGGCCCCTTCTGTCCCGGAGACCTGGTTTTCAAACATTGCGACCATCAAGGGCGGGCTGGTGGCGGTGCCCACGGCCGACACCATGACGGTCAGGGAGCTCGAATACCGCTTTGAGAGCTACCCCCCGCAGGCTATCCTTGCGGATGTCAATTCGGCCAAACTGATCGATGAGGCGTTAAAGAACATCGGGGTTACCCCCAAGGTCAAAATCGTACTCGGTGAAGCCCAAGGGTGGAAGAGCTATGATGAGATCAGCAAAGAAAAAGCCACGGCCGAGCCGGCCGACACCAAGAGCAGCGACATCATCCTTTGCTTTTTTACCTCGGGCACAACGGGACTGGCGAAGCGGGTAGCCCATACGGCGGCCTCCTACCCGATCGGTCATCTCTCAACGGCAAACATCATCGGGGTGAGGCCCGGGGATCTTCACAACAATTTGAGCCAGCCCGGGTGGGCCAAATGGGCGTGGAGCTGTCTTTTCTCCCCCCTTAACATGGGTGCGACATCCACCGGGTTCTACTATGGCGCCAAGTTCGACACCGGTAAGTACCTGGGGGCGATAGCCAGGTACAAGGTAAATGTTTTCTGCGCTCCTCCCACCGCCTGGAGAGCGTTCATGCTGGTCGATCTCGAAAAGTTGGATTTCGGATCTCTCAGGGAGTCCTTGAGCGCCGGTGAGCCGCTCAACCCCGAGATAATCCAGAAGTGGAAAAAATCCACGGGGACCGAGATCAGGGATTTCTACGGACAAACCGAATCCACGGCAATGATAGGAAACCCCCCGTGGTACAAGGGAAAAGTCATCCCGGGCTCTTTCGGACGCCCTGCTTTTCTCTATGACATCGGGCTTGCCGACGACCAGGGAAACGAAATCACCAAGGCCGACGAGGTCGGACACATCGTTGTAAAACTCGACAAGTGGCGCGCGCTGGGGCTGTTCGACCGGTATGTGGGCGATGAGGAAAAGATGAAGTCGGTTTTTGTGGACAATTTCTACTATACCGGCGACAGGGCCTCTTTCGACGAAAAAGGGTATTGGTGGTTTGTGGGCCGTGCCGACGACGTGATAAAGTCTTCGGATTACCGCGTGGGTCCATTTGAGGTGGAAAGCGCTCTCATCGAGCACCATGCGATTGTGGAGGCGGCAGTCGTTGGCAGTCCGGACCCGCAGAGGTGGCAGTTGGTAAAAGGCTTCATGGTGTTAAGACCAGGGGTAGAACCTTCCCGTGAACTGGCTTTGGAAGTATTTCAACATTGCATGGAAGTGCTTGCCAAGTTCAAGATTCCGCGCATTCTCGAATTTGTGCCGGAGCTTCCCAAAACGATCAGCGGCAAGATCAGGCGAGTCCAACTAAGGGATTCCGAGCAGGCAAGGAAAGAGAAGCAGGAAAAAGGGCCGCAGGAATACTTCTACCAGGATTTCCCGGAACTTAAGTCATCGGCAAAGAAGAGTTGAGCTGTTAGCCGACCGGTTAACCGATTTGTTAACCGATCGGTCGGACCGAGGCTTTAGCGGGCCGCTTATCCTCGTCACGCGAGGGTAGGCGGCCCGCTTTGTTTTAGGGGCAGTCATTCCCTGAGCTTGTGAGCGCTATCGTTCAGGGTGGTGTCCTTTGTCCTGTTGCCCGGGATGCTTGGCCGCGGGCGGATGGGGTGCGGGGGCCGGCCGAGGAGGCGCGGGATGCTGCATGGCGGGCGGATGCGCCGCAGGCCTTTGGGGCGCGTTATGCATAGCGGGCGGACGCGCTCCCGGGGGTGGAGAAGCAGGACGCGCGGGCGGGTGCTCCGCAGGCCTTTGGGGCGCGTGATGCTGCAAGGCGGGCGGATGCGTTGCCGGCCTTTGGGGTGCGTTATGCATGGCGGGCGGACGCGCTCCCGGAGGTGGAGAAGCAGGACGTGCGGGCGGGTGCTCCGCAGGCCTTTGAGGCCCGTGATGCTGCACGGCGGGCGGATGCGTTACAGGCCTTTGGGGCGCGTTATGCATAGCGGGCGGACGCACTCCCGGAGGTGGAAGCGAGGGGGGCGCCGCAGGCGGATGTCCGGGGGGCTTTGGAAACGCCGGAGGCGCCGGTGGGTGCATTCCTGGCGGTGGGGGCGAAGGACGCGCGCCGGGAGGATGCTTTACTCCCGGAGTCGGCTGCGTAACACCATGCACCGGCGGAGCGACTGGACGAACAGGCGCCTTGGCTGCTTCCGGCCGGGCGGCGGCAGAATTCTTCGCAGGTTTGGTGTTCGTTTTCATCGGCAGAGTTTTAAACTTTACACGGTTTTCAGGAGCTTTGGCCTGGTTGGGGGGAACCAGCTTGCTCGTGAGCTTTGCCGGTGGTTGGACCGCGCCTTTAGACATGGCTTTTGCCGGCTTGGCTGAGGCCGCAGCCCGCCTGAGCGCGGGGGCGGTCAAGTTTTTGGCCGCCGCGGAGGCGGCCTGGTTATTGTGGACGATTCTTTTGTCCACGGCGACATAGGGTATTGCGGCCGGGGTTTTGTTTACAAAATTGTACCTGGCGTTTGTCTGGTTGTAATTTCTAAATACGGTGTTTACCACGGGCGCCGCGCGATAGTTGTTTATTATTGTCGTTCTATTGATGTTCGTAACTCTTACGGAGCTATAGTTATTTACGGAATAGAAGTCCCTGTGGGGCACGATTACCGCAGAGGAAGCAAAGGCCAGACGGTCTATTGCGATGGAAGCCGCGCCTGCGGCGCCCACCATGACAGAGGCCGGTCCCCAGTGGCGATGGGAATAATAGGGCTCGTCCGGGGCCAGCGGGATCCAGCCAACGTCCCGGTTGGCGCCTATCCAGGCGACTCTTCCCGGATACCAGCCAAAGGCCAGGGTCGGGCCGGAGGCGGCTTCGCCTATCGGGGCCGGAGGCGCCCAGTACCAGCCCCCGTCGATATGGAGCCAGTTGCCATAGTGGCACGTAACGTAGCCGAACGATTCTTCCGGCACCCAGACCTGATCGCCGTAATAATCGGTCCATCTGCCGACCGTAAAGGGCTGCCAGGTGGCCGAAACTCCAGTGGGCCGCCAGAATTTATGGTATTCTCCCTGATAGAGGACCCGCTCCCATCTTCCGGACCGGTCCAGATCCCGGGCATCGTAGTCGAGTTGAGGCGGAAGGCGCCTAAAGGATTCGCCGTTTCTTTCCTCCTCGATCCTTTTGTTCAGCATGGAATCACGCTCGGCGTTCCAGCCGTCCCAGGCGGCATCAACGGCGCTTTCGCCACTTGAGACCTGACTGGCGTCGGCAATTATCGAAGGGCCGCCGGGGGTGAGTTCATAGGAGGAATTGTCGCTCTGCTGAATGTAGTCGACCCTGCCGTTCAGATCGATGACTTGCACCGAATGGTCGCCGACATAGAGATCGAAAATGGAATTGGGCTGAGCCAGGACATAACCAAAGGGGGTGGTGACTTTTAGTATCCCGTTGGGATTTCTGTTGTAAAATCGGGCCATTCCGGACGCCAAATCGATTTGCGAGGCGTCTTGCTCCAACGCGATCAGTTGGATTTGGGTGGCGGAATCGATCCTTGCCAGAAGGCCATTGGGAAAGATGAATTCAGCTTTGGCGGAATCTCCTGAATACAGGGCGTCATTTAACCCGAAGGGAGAATCCTGCCTGACAAGGACCCAGTTCTTAATCTCCGGAACATATCTAAGCAATTGTCCATCGATAAAGGAGATGCGTCCGACAACAACAGGCCCCTGCCGGGCTGCCGCGCGGGACACAGGCAGCAATGCCACGGAGGCGGCAAAGACGATAAGGGCAAGCCCCCAACCTTTGGTTAGGTGTTTCATCATATCTTCTCCTTTTGAATGGCCAAATCCCCCCAACCCCCCTCTGCAAAAAAGGGGGCGATCGTTTACGAACCCGCCTTTGCGAAAGGGGGGGGCGCGATCGTTCACGCAGCGGCGAAATTCCGCCTCATGCGGCCGCGGACGGCGCATTGCCCGCTACCGAGTTTTCCTTGCCAAGACCCAAGCGGGCTGTAGGTTCTCGACATCTCCACATTTCGACATGATAAAGCTAAGGACAATTGAACGATTTCCCACAGCCGGGATATTATATTATCAATTAGGGTTTGATGCGAGAAATTATCCGGGAAAAATTCCGTCAAAATAGAGGTTGCGAAGGTGTGGAAGGGGATTGGGCGGCTGAGCGTACGGTACCCTTAGGGCGCTGGAATTTTCAGGGTTTTCCGGTCGAACAAAGCCGGAATGGGCTAGGCCTCCGGCGCCGGTCGAACAGTTGCGCGACCGGCAGCCTCGGAGGCTTGGCACATAACTTGCGGTTATTAGAACGTAGCGGTCAGATTTATGCCGCCGTAAAAGTGAGTGGACCTTTGATCCATCGAATTGGCTTGCAGGTAGTCTGAGGCTTTGCTCGTAAGCGGCAGCCAGAGACCGACCTTGGGAGAAACCGACAAATACTTGTTGATCGGGAAGGTCACAGAGGCGTTCAAAAAGCACGTATCGAAACCCGAGAAACTCCCGGTAGGGGGGGGGGTCCCGAAAGGTGTCACTTTCAGTGTATTGATGTCTTGATTTAGAATAAGGTATCCGAAGCTTGTTCCCAGGTTGAGAGTGGTTCCCTTGCACCAACAATCCAGCATGGGCAATGGAATGGCCTTGCTGAGGTCGAGTTCGAAATACTCATCGGCTGAGTGCATAACTTCGCCGTAAGTCGTAAATGCGGCCGAGAACCATGGGAAGTTGTAGCTTACGCCGCCGTAAACTTCGTCTTCGTCATTGCTGTTAGGACCATACGCATTCGGATATTGGAGGCCGTAGTACACGTTTCCGATCAGCACCGAGAAATCTTTGCACAATTCTTTGGTATAGGAAACGGTAAAGTCTGTCTCACTCCATTTCGAGTTGCCCTCTGCCCCGTTTTGCAGGGGAATATAACTGTTGACGCTATGCCGGGAGGCGTCGAAATTGCCCCAGACATTCGCGGAAAAGCCGTTCCAGGTGGCCGTGAAAGAAGGTTGGATGACGCAGCCGGTCGAACTGTTGGCGACACCGCGGAATATGTACTGGCTAAGAATGTCGGTGGAGAAGGCGCCGGTTGGCGCATTGGAGTCATCGGCGCGCGCGGCCGTTAAAGGAAACGAAACATTGACGCACAGAAACAGAAACGGTAGCATAAACAGAGATAGACGCTTTTTTGTGAATCGAAGAGAGTTCATTGGTTTGCCCCTTTCATGATGTAAACGTAAAATACTCGACCAATCTTTTTTTTGCCGTGCCGCCAGGGCGAAGAGTCCCCCTCACTCGAAAACCCCTTGCAGCCATCCATGGGAACTTATCGTTACATAGAGATTTCCCTTCGGCAGTTGAGGAGATTATATGAGCAGATTTCAGGCCACGCGGGCCAGACGGGAGAAAAATCTTAAAAAAGTTTTTCTATTGGATGGTTAAAGTGCTGAAATAATGGCTTTTGCTGCAAGAAGATTGCGGCTTGCGGGCCGTTTGTGTTTATATGGCACAGGGAAAGAGCGTGTGTCATACCGGTACGAAAATGTGCCATGCCGGGTAAATGAGGCAAATTTGTAACAAGTCTTTACGAAAAACGTCATGAATACTATCTGCTGCCTGGAGGAATACAAATGGACGAAAATGAAATATTGGAGGCATTGGCCGAGGATTTCTTTCAGGGTTGGGACGTTGCGCCCACGGGGGGAGGGTTTTTGATCACCACCGACTGGGTTTTTCCAAACAATGAACGCATCGAGATTCACGTTCGAAGGGTCGGCGAAAGAGACGATCTTTTCATCGTTACAGATGGAGGGGAACTGGTGAATTTTCTTTTCGCGGAGGGCGTCGATATAACTCGGGACAGTGAGAGTAGCGCCGTTCTGGAAGGAATAGCGCAAAACAGGTCTTTAAAGATAGCCGAGCACCAGATGGTCAAGGGCGCAGCCGAAGAAGAGATCGCCGGAGCGGTGCGCGTGGTGCTCGAAGCCGTGAAGGAGGTCTCTTTCGCTTTGTGGCACAGGATAAAGTCCAAACCCGGAACGCCGGTTCACTGAGAAAAAACGGCGACAGGAGGAACCGGCAATCGAAGGTCAACCGTTTCGCAACCTCGGGGGCATGACGAACACCCTGCGCAAACCTTGTTTCATGGATATGGCCGATTGCGGGCAGAATCCGGCGCAGACCCCGCAGCCAAGGCATGCATTTTCGAGGCGCTGCGCCAAACCGTCTTCGTTTATGGAGATCGCATCGGTTGGGCACCATTGCGCGCAGGTTCCACACCCCGTACAGGCGTCGGGGTCGATTATCGCAAGGTAGCAGGTGGAATTTATCATCGGGAGGGTCCCGTTTCGCCAAATCCGGAACGTATCGCAGCAATCCTTGCAGCAGTTGCAAATGCTGGTCTCCGGGCTAGATGGCCTGCCTGCGGGGTGAAAGGCCTTGTGGACCAGGCCGGCCTTCCGGGCTTCCCCAAGGATCTTTAGAGCCTCCTCGCGGGTGATTTTTCTGGCAAACCCCATGGAACTTGTGTGGCGCGCGGATTTTCCGAAGGAAAAGCAGTTTTGAACCGGCGCATTCGTTTTGCACACCTCTCCCAGAAGATTTCTTCGCTGGCGGCAAAAGCAGTTTCCCACGGCGATATCGTCAAATTTATCGATTATCTCTTCAACCGACTGGCTCGGCAGAATGAATTCCTCGCAGACTCCCATCGATTTATCGACCGCAATGATTCGAATGGCTTTTCCGTCGGCGGTTTTACCGCCGCAAACGGTGCGGTCCAGGGGCGGGGCGGCGGCAAATACGGGCGCAAGGCTGTCGTAGTTTGCCTGGGTTAGGTCGCGGAGTTCGGACAAGAGCTTTTCGAAAAGAAGCGCCAGTTCTTTTTCCTCCGGGCTGCCGGTAAGCGGACCCATGAATTTGTATTCCATCAACCCGACCATGAAAAACGGAAGGAGCCGATAGACCATGACGCCGCTAGAACCCGGCTGGTTGAAAAGGAGTCCTTTCCCGGCAAGGCTTGTGGCGAGAGGGAGGATTTTTCCTTCCGCAAATCCGCTGGATGCGACCAGTTGGGCGAGCGTCTGGGATGGGTTTTCACGGAAAGACGCGATGAGGTCCAGTTCCTCTTCCGCTTGGCCCACGACCCGGCTAACGATTTCGACCGCAGTCTCCGTTGCCGGGAGTGGAACCAGACCAAGGCGGCAGATGATTTCGGCGGCCCGTTTACATTTTTCGGACAATCCGGGTTGAGCCATGGCGGTCCTTTCTTGGCGGGGTGAGTGGAAAGATTTTTCCATGGTCGAGTCTACGGGTGGCGACTGCTGCGCCTCGTCGGGTTAGGCACGTGACGCTGGTTTTCTATCACACACAAGCCGGCCAACACAACCCGGATCTTTGCTGGGCAGTTCCCTGAATTCATTGGGGGAGATAAAATAAAGAAAGCGTGACCGCCAGCGGCCACGCTTTCTTTAACCGCGATGGGGATGGAAGATTATCCGGTTATTTTCCTGCTGAGGCTATAGGCGCCGATGCCAAGAAGAGCGATACCCAGCAGCAATATGGTGCTGGGTTCAGGAACGGCAGTTTTAGAGAAGCCGAGAATTTCCGGAAACCCGTTTGTTGCTCCATAGGCTAACGTATAGTAGTAGGTAGTGCCTGGATTGAATGTGTAGCTGCCAGTGCTGGTGAGTAGACTGGTAGGGGGGCCGGAACCAATGACCTGAGTCCCCAGGCTGCCGGCGACGCTGGAAACCCAAAGTGACGCTCCATCATCATGAGTTACCGAGAGTATATCGGTAGTGGTCGAGTTAAAAGTCTTCGACCATTGGAAGGTAAAATAGGAACCGATGTATTTGCCAGTTATGTCGATTGTACCACTCGGTCCGGTGACAGTTGCATAAAAAATTCATTCTGTGAACATTTCATGAGACATGTCTGCGTGTGCGAGGGCCGTAGCGACCTGTTTCCGCTACGGCCGTCAAGGAACTCGACATCGCCCGCAGGTGCTCGGATGTGTGTGGCGCCTAGAGGTTCTTTGCGCGGTTTCTCGTTTTCTCTGGTATTTGATTTCGTTAGCTATCGACGTCCTTTTCGCTTTTGAAGAAAACGATTCCAAGGGGCGGAAGAGTAAGGGATAGAGAAAAGTCGCGCCCATGGCTTGGGACCGGCGCGGCGTCCAGGCCGCCGAAGTTTCCGTAGCCCGAGCCGCCGTAAATCCTGGAATCGCTGTTTAGCAGCTCTCGCCAGCGGCCAGGGGCCGGCACGCCAAACCGATAGCCCACCCGGGGCACCGGGGTGAAGTTTGCCGCCCCCAGTATCAAGTCGCCACCGGTTGCAGATTTTCTTAAAAAGGCGATCACGCTTGTCTCCGCGTCACGGAAGTCGACCCACTCAAATCCTTCGGGGCTGAAATCGCGTTGATGCATCGCGGGTTCGCCGCAATACATTCGGTTGAGGTCACGGACCCAGTTTTTAATCCCCTGGTGGGCGGGATTGTCCAGGAGGCGCCAGGCAATGCTCCGTTCATGGTACCATTCGTCCCACTCTCCGATTTCGCCCCCCATGAAGATCAGTTTTTTGCCGGGCTGGCCGAACATATAGCCGAAAAGCAGCCTGAGGTTTGCAAATTTTTGCCAGTCGTCTCCGGGCATCTTGCGCAGCAGCGAGCCTTTTCCATAGACGACTTCATCGTGGGAAAGCGGAAGGACGAAATTTTCGAAAAAGGCGTACCAGAGATTGAACGTAAGCAGGTTTTGATAAAATTTTCGATAAATCGAGTCCTTCGAGAAATACTCGAGCGTATCGTGCATCCAGCCCATATTCCACTTCATTCCGAACCCGAGCCCTCCAAGGTATGACGGTCTTGAGACCATCGTCCAGGAGGTGGATTCTTCGGCTATCGTCTGGACGTCCGGGTATTGCGTATAGACCGCTTCATTCAACCGCTTGATGAAATGGATCGCATCGAGGTTTTCTTTGCCGCCGTGGACGTTTGGCACCCATTCGCCCTCAGTTCTGGCATAGTCGAGATAGAGCATCGAGGCCACGGCGTCCACCCGGAGCCCATCGGCGTGATACTTGTCCAGCCAGAAGAGGGCGCTGCTGGTGAGAAAGGCCCTGACTTCATGGCGGCCGTGGTTGAAAATGTAGCTTTTCCACTCCGGGTGGTAGCCTTGTTTGGGATCCTGGTGCTCGAAGAGGTAGGTGCCGTCGAAAAACGTGAGTGAAAACTCATCGCTTGGGAAATGCGAGGGCACCCAATCGAGAATGACACCGATACCGTTTCGGTGCAGCACGTCGATCAGGTACATAAAGTCCTGCGGCGTACCGTAGCGCGAGGTCGGAGCGAAGTAGCCGGTGGTCTGGTATCCCCACGAGCCGTAGAAGGGATGCTCCATGACGGGCAGAAGCTCGACGTGTGTGAAACCCATTTCTTTAACATAGGCTGGAAGGTGCTCTGCAATCTCGCGGTAGCTCATCCACCGGTTTGCGTCCTCTTCCACACGCCTCCAGGAACCCAGATGAACCTCGTAGACCGAGTGGGGGGCATCCAACCGGTTGGCTTTTGCCCTGTCGGCCATCCATTGGCCGTCGTTCCATTCGTAATCGGTATCCCAGACAATCGAGCCGGTTTTAGGCGAGGTTTCGCAGTGGTTGGCGAAGGGGTCGCTTTTATCGACGCGGTAGCCGTTTTCTTTGGAAGCGATGTGATATTTGTAAATCGCGCCTTGTTCGAGCCCGGTTATGAACCCTTCCCATATACCCGATCCGTCCCATCTCGGCGCGAGGAGATGGGTTTCGCGGTTCCAGCCATTGAAGTCCCCGATGACCGAAACCTTTTCCGCGTTGGGGGCCCACACCGCGAAAAAGACGCCGGACTTCCCGTCGACTTCGCCAAGGTGCGATCCCAGCTTTTCGTAGAGCCGGAAGTGGCTGCCCTCCTTAAAAAGATAGGTATCATGTTCGGTTAGCAGGCTAACGCCGTGGCTCACTACCGGGTTTCCCATTATCATCCCCTTGCCGGTCGAGGTTTTGGACATCGTCAGGTAACTATTTTCAAAGCGTATCCAATCTAAAGACTTTAACGCAGGAATGCAAACGACAAAAGGAGGCTGCAAGCGGAGAGCGAGAAGCAAAAACGAA
>JARLHO010000148.1 GCA_031292215.1 Syntrophobacteraceae bacterium
GGCGGGAAAGGCTAAAAAGGTCGCTCTCACGGCCTGCATGAGAAAGCTCCTTACTATTCTCAATGCCATGGTGAGAGATGACTCGCTTTGGTGCGCAAAATAACATTATGACCTCTTGATTTTTAAGACAGTTGCTACAAATGCAGCTTATCGAAAGAGGGAGTAATGAATTCGATCGGTATGAATCATCTTGAACGCAACTTGGTATCAGGTGATCGAGGTGGCTTTTGGACACCCCAAGACCCGGGCCGCCGCCAAACATACACATCAGGGATTCCCGGCGAGGTTTCGCCGGGAATAAAAGGAAACCGATAGCTCGACATGGCGCGAATCCTCCTTCATATGTGCTGCGGTCCCTGTTCGATCTTCCCGCTCTCGGCGCTGCGCGCGGAAAACCTGGCCGTACACGGATTTTTCTACAATCCGCACATCCAGCCTTACCAGGAATTTGAAAAAAGGCTTCAAACCCTGCGCTCCTTTGCGGAAAGCCAAGAGCTGCCGCTTATCGTAAGGACCGACTACGACCCGGAGACCTTCTTTCGGCAAGTGGCCTTTCGCGAAGCCAACCGCTGCGTTTACTGCTATTCTCTAAGGCTTGAGGCCGCGGCCCGCCTGGCAAAGAAAAGCCGCTTCGACGCCTTCACCACGACGCTTCTCTACAGTAAGCGCCAGAAGCACGACCTCATCGTATCCATTGCCGAACAGGCTGCTAGCAAACACGGAATCGATTTCCTCTACAGGGACTTCAGGGCCGGATGGCGCGAGGGGCAGCTCGGGGCCCAAAAGCTCGGCATGTACCGACAACAGTATTGCGGCTGTATTTACTCCGAGATGGAAAGGTTTTCCAATGATCGAAGAACTCGATGATGGCCACATCCAGGTGGATGAAAACGGAGACTGGTTTTATAACGGAGCAAGGTTATTCCGGCCGGAAATACTGGAAGCCCTCTACGAAAAGCTCGAACTCTTGCCCTCGGGCGAGTACGTGCTCTCAGACTTTAATGGACGCTGGCCCATTGAGGTCGCCGACACGGCCTTCGTAGTATCCCGGGTCGATCGTGAACGGGACGAGGCCGGGGGCGAGCGGATAAGGATCGGGCTAAAAAATATTTCGCGCTACGAGTTCCTCGACCCCGCCACACTCAGGACCGGAAAGGACAATGTTCTTTACTGCCGCGCGGCCGGGGGGCGCTTCCCTGCCAGGTTTTCCCGCCCGGCCTACTATCAGCTCGCCGAGTTCATCGGCGAGGACGAATCGGGGCAAGGCTTCTTTATCGAGCTGGGCGGGAAAAGATACCCCATTAAAGTCAGCGAACAGTGAAGAGTGAACGGTGAACAGAAAAACACCAGGTTCACCACCAGCCATTCACTCCTCACTTTTCACTGTCACTCGGAAATCGCAGTAACCGTATTGCCTCCCGCCTTCTTTGACTTGTACATGGCCTTGTCGGCCCGATTAAAGACACTCTCGATGGTTTGATCGGCCTCAACGATTTGGGTCACCCCGATGCTTATGGTCAGGCTGATTTCCTGCTTATGGTAAACGAAGCGGGTATTCTGGATCATCTTGCGCAGTCTATCGGCCACAGTGGCCGCGCTCTCCTGGCAGGTGGCCGGAAAAATCATCAAAAATTCGTCCCCTCCCCACCGTCCGATAAGATCGGTTTCACGCAGCATGGGTTTGATTCGCCGTACGATCTCCTTGAGGCACCTGTCGCCCGCCCAATGGCCGTGCTGATCGTTTATGGACTTGAATCGATCCAGATCGAATACGAGCAGCGAAAAAAACTGGTTGTACCTCTGGAAGCGGTACATTTCGTTTTTTAGCCGCTCCTTTAAAGCCCGCCGGTTGGCCACACCGGTAAGAGAGTCGATGAGCACCTCTTTTTCGAGCGCCTTGCGCTTTTCATGGACCTGGTCGACCTCTTTTTTCATCCGGGAAAGGTTTTGATTAAGAGACTCCATCTCCTCATTTAGCCTCTCCTGGTAGAGGACCTCCGAGCGGCGTTTTTCCTCGAGGGCGCTACGTATCGATGCCAGTCTCAAAAGCACGAGGTCTCTAAACTCGGCAAGCGTGGTGCTGAGCTGCGCCGATTTTTTCATGTCTTCCACTTGGATTTCCACAATACTGTTGAACTTATTATCTTCGCTCTGGCTCTGCCCTGTCTGGTTCATCGTATCCAGATATTGCCGCTCGAGTTCGAGAAGACCGACCCCCATCTCCGTTATGAACTCGGTGACCAGGGTGCGCTCCTCGTCTATCGCCTGATTGTAGAGCTCGACGAGCATGATGATATCGTTTTTTAGCTTTACGATCTCTTCGATCCGGGTGCATTTCTCGATTCTTCCCCGCAGAAGGGCCACTCGCCCGGCATATTCTTCTCCGAAATCATGGTCGAATTCGCCGACCAGGCGAAGAAAGATTGACTGGAGTTCATTGATGACGGCGTTGGCAACCGTAGGACCGTTTTCTTGAGAGCGGTTTGGGGCGGCGCCGGGCGCCTGCCCGGCCGCGCCATCGAGATCGTCGCTCGCCATTATGGCGTCTCGCAGCGCCATGAGGCTCTTTTCTATCTCCTCGGCGGCGGATTCGTTTTGCGCCGTTTTTTTGAAATCGAGAAGCCTCTGGTTTACCACCCGGTTGTCATTTTTGGCCAAGGCGCAAAGGGCGGTGATCGATCGCCTCAAAAGATCGCGCATCCTCATTGCCTCTTCATGGTCTTCAACCGCGCTTTTGAAGCCCTTCCCGTTGACTTTCCCAGCCGGCTTCGGCGCATTTTTTGCGATCGCGTTTTCTTTCCGCCCGCCCACTTCTAGCTCACTCATGGCTATAGAACCCTTTCTGTTTTTGCCTTGCCGCCCGCTTCCCCTCGCCCGCCGCATCCATTGCGTTTAGGGGTGAAAAGCTGGCATTGGACACCGGAGGCAGCATAGATTTCCAGGTGCGGAAGTCTGGACGACTTGATGCCCCACGCGGCGCAGCCGTAAGGCGCTCCTTTGATCCAGGTGATCAAATAGTGGGTGCATCGGGTGCAATCGACTTTGTCCACAAAACCCTCCTGCTTATACAAACCGACTGGAGAAAGTCGGGCCGCGTTCATGACCGCTAAAGGTTGATTCCCGGTCAACCGACCTGTCGATAATTTGGCTAAAATTGCAGTCGCACTTCAAGCATGATCAATTTCCATGCCAATCCCGGCAATCTTGAGTTTCCGGAGGATGCCCCGCGAACTTTCTTTGTTCAGGTGGGAAATTTTTTCCCTCCGGAACGGGCAAACAGGAAAAAAAGATTCGAGTTGATTTTTAGCGCCTTTTTTCTTAAGTATTTTATTTCAAATTCCGATTCCATGTCAGGAGGTAATGAGGCATGGTCATCACAGGCTATCAAGTGCAGAGTGTATTGCGCACGTATACTCGTGAGCTGAAGAAGTCTAAGCTTCTAGCTCAAGAGAACGGCGAGTCGGGCAGTTCGGAGAGCGGTGCGACAAAAGTCGCAATCTCCAGCGAAGGCAAGCGCAAGCTCATCATGGACCGTCTGACCAGCCAGATTTTAGCGAACATGTGCCCCAAACAGGATAATGAAGCCGGTCCGGCAGGAAGCCAATCAGCCAGTAGCAACGGACCGGTGGCCGAAGGAAAGTGAAAAAAATTATGAAAATACCGCCATATGTAGCCAGCGCCGTTGGGAGTTCAAGTGCGGTGGACCCGAAGTCGGGGGCTACCGAAAAGGCTGCGACTGGAAGCGGTGCTAATTCCTCGGACCGGGTCCAGCTTTCGCAAAACTATCAGAGCCTTGCCAATGTGCAAAAGTCGCTCTCAGGAAGCGATGCAATCCGAACCGATAAGGTTCAACAGATACAAAGCCAATTGGCAAGCGGAACCTACCAGGTAGATTCCGGGGCGATAGCGGAAAAAATGATGGGCGAGGTAATGTAGCAGGACATTTTATTGACATAGTACGCAAAGGCCCGGCGTGATTGTTTTGACACTTGCCCGGGCCTTACCTTTTTTTCGCCATTTCACGCGATCTCGATTTCGATGCAAAACCAAGCGACCTGGCGCCTGCCTCGAAATTCGACCGTTCGAGCCGGGATGTCCGCAACTTCGCAAATTGAGTCGCCGGGATACTGCCCGTAAATCAGAAAGCCGCCTGCCAGGACTGGGCTATGATTCTGCTCTTCTTGGCCCCGATCATTTCCTCGGTTAAATTCCAATTCGATAGAAAGGCTTTCTCGAGAATCATATGAGGAACGTCAATAGTTTTATCCGGGCAGATAGTGACACAGTGCATGCAACCGATGCAAGTTTGGGGGTCCGATAAACCGGTGGCGGCGTCAAAGGCCCCGGCAGGACATGCCGTTTCGCAATCGAGGCACATACTGCATCCGTTTGTCGAGCGCAAAGGATTTGTCCAATGCCTTTCTTTTGCTTTAGGCGCACTCTCCAGTTCGGCCAGAACCTGGGGATAGCCAAAAGGCTTCTGCAACTGAAGGACCGGATTATCCCGTGAAAAACGCTCGATCGCAAGCGCTGCGAATTCCCGCGCAATGCGAAAGTCTTCTTCATCGGGTCGATCGGACAATACCTTCCATCCTCCGACATTGAACGAATGGCGTCCAAGGAATTCGGCTGTTAGGTGAAGCCGGAAATCAGCCTGTTTTAGGAGCATCGAAGTGTGGAAATGAGCATATCCGGTGGTTCTTCCGCCGTAGGTGAAAAATGTGGCGCATTTTTTCCCCTGGCCGTTTAGCGTGGGCAGCCATTCGTTTATGACACTGGGCGCGAAATTGGAAAATACAGGAAACCCGAAGATGACGGCCTCGAAGCCGTCAAAGGAAAGCGGCTTTCGGCGGTCCTCAAGCGTCGTTACGTTTAACGGCTGCGCGGCGCACCCGCGCTGGAGCAGTTCGTCTTGAATAGTCTGGATATAGGAATGGGTGACATTTGTGGCGGAAAAGTAGACAAGAGCTACTCTTGGATCAGCCATGATTGATCTCCTATCCTTGCTCTAAGGTTTTTGATCGAAATCCTCCCCCTTCGTCCCGGACACCTAAACCATCCAGTGCGTAGAGCTTACCGCCATTCTTACCCCTAAGCAAGACTCGCAGGAAGAGGCCAGGCTCGATCGCCCCCTTTTTTTGCAAAGGGGGGCGATCGAGCCTGGCCCCTTTTGCGAGTCATTGCAAAATCAACTTCCGTCCGCTCTTCTATATCGCCATAAAGGCGATTGAGTCCGGCCCCATCACGACCCGGGTTTCCGGATGGAAACTATTCTTGCTGCGCAAACATCCGCGCCGTCGATCCGCAGGTCCGGCGCCCTGCGCTCCATGGCCAGGATCTGAGCGATAGAGGGCGCCCAGTTGCCGGCCCGGAAATTCTTTGAATCGATAAATACCGAGGTAAGTTCCCTATTAATGGTCTCTACGAGCACATCGTATTCGGATAACTGGCCGCGTTCCGTATAGATGATGGGTGTGCCCTGGGCAAGGCAATCCGAAACGATCCCGTAGCCCGGCTTGGTCAGCACCGCATCGGATGCCCCGACGACATCGGCAAACGATACCGGCGCCCCATCCAAACAGATTGCGCCCGCAACGTCAAATTTCATCGGGCTTTTGTAGAGCAAAACAATTCCGTCCATATTTTCGAGGTTGCCTACCGCGCTTTCCTTGAGATCAAGGCTTACGAAGGAAACCAGGATGACCTTATCGGTAGAGGTAAGTCCCAGAATCGAACGTACCAGGGAGCGGGATTTTTTGGCCTTCCGCGCGACCAGGGGAACATCCTCCACCCTGGGACAGGCCGAACAATCTCCATGCATCGGGAGTCGGAGAAAAAGCGAGCATTTTTGATAGCCGCGCCGAATGGTGGAGATTATGGGGGCCCAGCGAGGGTCTTTGGCCGCATAGACATCGTATATCCAATCCCACGTAAAGTTGCCGATTCCAATCGAGGGTATCCCGCACCTGTATGCCGCCTCGAACGGAAGCCACGCGATATCGGAAATCACAACCTTGATACCCTCGCGCCGGATGAACTCGACTTCGCGAGCTATGATCTGTTCAGACTCCGCGTTCAGGCGGGATAAAAGATCCAGGGATTTTTCCAGGTCGAACCTGATGGAATCGTGTTGATAAAGCCCCACGTCGAGTCGCAGGCGTCTGATGCGGGGAAGGCTTCCGAGGTTTTGCTCAACTAGCGCATCGGGTATATCCGATACGATTATCGGCTCGATACCCGGCGCCAAATCGGCCAGGACCCGCAGGACCTCCAAGGAGCGCACCGCGTGGCCGAACCCGTGCGGGGTGATATAGTAGGCTATCGCCGACTTTTCTTTCTTCACTCGTTGCTCCTGGTTTGTGAATAGTGAGTAGTGAATAGTGAATAGAAAAAGCTCCACTCACCCACTCACCGCTTCACTGCTCTTTTCCTCCTCCAGCCTCCCGGTAAACCGCCTTCCCCGCACGACGACCTCTTCGGCGCCACTGTCATCGATCCCTCGCACCAGCCGGTAGGCGGTCCCGCGTCTTGCCCGGTCCGCCGAAGGCGCGGCCACCAGCAGTTGCAGATCCATTCGCTCGCAGAACTCCCCCAGGGTGTCGAAGGACTTGGGGCTAAGGCGCGCGGCCTCGTCGAGAAAAAGAAAGCGCATGCTCCCCACCTCCCGCTTACCTCTAAAGAGCACTGCCTGGTGCTCCCAGGCATCGAGTATGACCATGAGAACGGCCGCCCCCACCCCGATGGATTCCCCGGTTGACAGGGTGCTCGAAGATGCCCTTATCCACTTATCCGATCCAAATCTTCGGACCTCGGCGCTCATGCGCACGTACTCACGGTAGTCAAGGAGCTGGTCTCCCCGGATCTGACCGCCCCCGACCTGCCGGTAGAGCTCGGACATGGCTTCCTCTAAAGAGATGTGGGAATTGAAGAGCTCCTTTTGCACCTGCAAGCCGCTTAGCAGTCTTTGCATGCTCTCCACCCGGTCGAGGTAGATGCGAATCCCCGCTATGGTCCCAAAACTCACCGCCTCGAGCCTGCGGTTAAGCTGATGGACCTGCCGTTCTTCCGTGCGTATGCGGTTGCGGATACTGTTGGCCACAGAATCGGAGCGCTGCCTCAATTGCCGCTGCTGGTCGTCTAGCTTTTCTCTTAGCCTCAGGAGATAGCCGCCGATCTGCTTTACGGCGATTTCCGGATCATCTGCCTGGGCGATGTCTCGCGGGGTGCTCCTTTCCAGGAATTGGCAAGTCAGAAGCCAGGCCTCCAGGATTAAGAACCCGCGCCGCAAGTCGCTATCCCTGGTTTCAAAGAGCTTTTCGAGTTCCTGCCGCAGTTCCGCCGCCTCGGGGATCGTCTTCAGGATATTTTTCAGCTCCCCCTGGCGCCTGGAGGCATCCTCGAAGGCCTGCGCCGCAGTTTTGTTCTCATAAAAAGATAGCACCGAAGGCTCCATCAGCCGGTCCAAAAGCCCTGCGCGCCTTATCCCGCGTTGCAGGCTCATCCAGGCCCGAAAGTGTGGCAAAAGATCTTTTAGACACTTTTTCCTCTTGCCGCGAGCCTCGAACACCCGGTTGGAACCTGTTTCCATGTCCTTTTCGGCCCGGATCAGGTCGTTTCCAACTCCCCGCTCGGCCTTTTGAGCGGCCTTTAACTCCGCCGCCGACGCTTCCCTGAAATTTTCAGCCTCCTCCAGGCTTTGGCTGCTCCCGTCCTGTCCGGTGCTCTCCAGATCGATTTTGAGGTTTTCAAGCTTTTCGAAAAGCCCCTTGGCCTTTGCATCAAAGGAGTTAAACTCTTCGCGGCCGCCCCTGTAGTCGAGGTCCGCCTGGCCCAGGACCCGCCTTGCGTCCTCAAGGTCGGAATCGAGCACCCTTTTTTGATTTTTCAATTCCTCGAAAACGGACTGATGTTCACCCAGAACTTTTTCCTGGTCACCCAATTTGAGGTGTGGCAACCGGTCGATCAGCGTGACCAGCAGTTCCCGCCCCCTGGACCAGTATTCCAGGACGCTCTCGGCCTTGGAGAGCTCCTCTTTTAGCTCGGCTAAAGCCTCGGGGGCCGGTGGAGGATTTTCGAGCTCATACATGCCGCCCCGCACGCGATCCATTGCCGCTCGAATCGATTCCATGCAGGTCCTGGCGGTTTCGGCGCCCTTTAGCCGGGTCTTTAGTTCCCGTGATTTTTCAAGCCAGTCCTGCTCATCGAGCAGATCGGCGTCGGGAAGTATGGGAGCGAGCTCCTTTGCGAGCTCGCCCTGCCTCCGGGTAAGCGTGGCTATCTCCTCCACACGCTTTTTTGCCGGAAGGGACAAGGAATCTATTTCTCCCAACCGCTCCCGCAGCCGGGCGATTGCTTCGGCGGGATCGGGCGAGCCCAGGAAGCGATAATGCCTCCTTAGCAGTCCAATTTTTTCGAGCCCTTCAAGCAACCGCGCCTCTTCGCTTCGAGCCGTTTGGGTTTCGGCCCGAAGACTTTCCGCGTAAGCCCTGAGTCTTTCGACTTCGAGTTCCCGGGCGGCGCGGCCAACCGCCGGCCTTTCCGGGTGGCGGGAAAGTCGCCACGCGTCCCCCATTTTGACCAGCTCGGCCGCCGGATAGGGCTTACCTTCGGGGAGCCCCTTTAAGGTCCCGGCCTCAATGAGCCAGACGTGTTCGGGGCGGTCGGGCTCTCTAGAGATTATCTCGGCGGCTTGCGGGATGTCTTCGACCAGAAGGGCCCCGAGCAGCGGGCCGAGTCGGGCCTCAAGGGCCGGAGCTTCCGCCTGCGGGGTATCGTCGTAGAGTTCGGCGGCAAGAGCCCCATCTACCAGGTCGCGAAGTCGTACCAGCGCTTCATCGAGGCGTCCGCCCCCGAATTCGAGTTCGGAGATTTTCGAAAGGGTGGCTTCCCGGTCCTTATGAAGGAGTCTCAGCTTTCCGCGAACAGTTTCCAGATCGGCCCTGGCGCTAGAATCGAGACTATCCAGCGAGGGCCCGTCGGTTATTTTTGCCAACAGTCCGGCTTCGAGTTTGCCGACGATCGCCCGGGCCTGCTTCCACTCTAAGGCCTCCGGACCCAGCCGCCCGATTTGTTGCTCCAGCAGCGCTTTTTCTTCTCTTAGCGTGGCAAGGCGCTCCTGGAGGCTTGAGCGCTCCTCGGACATCTTGGTCAACTCTTTTTGAAGGGATTCGAAAAGCGAGCGCAACCCTTGCGCGCCGGCAGCCTTTTCCCCCATGTTTTCAAAAAATGAGGCCTTCTTGCGTACCTCCTGCTGGCGTTCCCCCCTTTTTACGGCCCGCCTCAACTGCTCGGAAATGTTTGCGGCCTCCCTTACCATCATCTCCATATTCCGGAACTCGTCTTCGAGCTCTTTTGCCGTCTCCAGCCCGTTTTCCCGCGATACGCTCTTTCCCGAAGCGCTTCTCAGCGCCTTTATCGTTTCCTCGTAGCCCCTTATGCGCGTATCGAGGGATTCGAGCTCACGATGCACCCGGGTCTTAGTCTCAAGCGCCCTTCCCCACGCCGCGCGGCATTCCTCCAAAAGGGCCGGCGCGCTCCGCGCGTCCACCTCGCGGCCCGGGAGCGCCTTTTGGCAATCCTCCAGGCTCTGGCGCGCGAGTTTAAACAGGGCGACATTGCGGGAAATCTGCTCCCAGGCCTTGGAAACATCGGAAAGCCCTTCGGCCGCCTGGTCTCTTTGCGCAGACAGCGCGTCCACTTTCGTCTGCAACTTTTGGTACCTTTTTTCGAGGTCTTCGACTTTTCGTTCGCTATGCCTCAGTTCCTCCTTTGCCGCATCGAAGCCACTGGAAACCTTTTCGATTTCCAGGGCTATTTTTAACGCTTGCCTGCGCTCGCGCGCGATGTCTTCGGCCTTTGCCCGTTCCCGTTGTTTCTCTTCGAGCTCGGAAGTAAGGCGACCATGTTTTCGTTCGAGTTCGCGCGCAACCATTTGAAGGGCGTTAAGCTCGGCCTTTCGGCCCAGGTGCTCGGCCCTGGCGCCGTCGGCAATCCGCCTGAGATTCAGGAGCCGAAGCCGCGCGCCCTGGAAGGCCGATTCCAACATGGCAAACCCTGCCTTGAAGATACCCTCGATTACCTGGTACTTGCTCTCAGCCGATGCTATCTCGCGCCGAGTGAGCCTGCAGGCGTCGAGGTTATCGCGCATTCTGGCCACATGGTTTCGAAGCGACTGGTCTTCGGCCAGCAGGTAGTTTCGCAGCCCCTTTTGAATCGAGCCCGACAACCCCCCGTACATGCTGGTCTGAAGCATGCGGTTAAACTTTTCGCGCTCGGCGTAGGATTCCATGCGCATGGGGGTTATCCCCAGCTCAAAGAGGCGCGCGGTGTACTGCCCGACCGAATCGCACACCTGAAAGGATGCTCCCGATTGTCCAAGGCTGCGGGAGAGTTCGAAGAGTTCGGCCACCCGTTCGCAGTCGTTTTCCCGAATTAAAAGCGCCTGTTGCAAAGACATGTCGGCGGGCAGTCCCTCAACGATAAACGGTGTGAGTTCGAGGCCGGGAGGAGTTTTTTTTCGGACCATGACGCCCGCCAGCATCCTTTGGCCGCCTTGGACGCCAAGCTCAAGGATCGTATACGCCACCCCCCTTGCCCCAAGTCGCCCGAAAAGGCCCCGGTCCCCTTCCACGGCGCCCCCATCGGAGACATTTCGAAACTGCAGCAACCGCTGATCGGGCAGAAGCGCCACAAAGGCCGCGATCATGACCGTTGTCTTTCCCGCCCCGTTTTCGCCCTCTAGAGCCGTTACCGTTTCGTCCATCTCGAAGCGCTGGAAGAAAAAACCGTTCCAGTTTATCAGCACCAGGCTCTCAATTCTCGTTCTGTTGCTCTTCATCGTCTAGTTCCACTTCTCCAAGCTTTATCAGTTCTTCAAGGGCCGCCGACATCTCCCGCGCATCCCGAACCGGTTCGGTAAATCGCGCTATCGAGCGCCCCGCAATGACACTTTCCCTTGCTCGCTCGATGGTTATAAATCCCAGGCGGGCCAGCCCGTTTATGGCCTTATCCACGGCTTCCCGTATCTTTTTGTTGTCCATTTCCGCATCCCGCCCCCGAGTGCGGGGCGCGAGCAACTCGACGAGCCTTTGCCTTCCGAGCAGCATCTCGAGGTGGGAGAGGATTTGCTCGATTGGGATCTGCCCCCCCTTTTTGAGATAAGCCGGGTCCATGCGCAGCAGGGCAAGGACCTGGCCAACGAGCATCTCCGCCCCGCTAAGGCGCCTGCGGCCCAGCAGATCGCCCTCCGAGAGCAGATAGAAATAGCCCTCCTGCCCATTTGCCAATCGGCAGGCGTACCCTTCATAAAACACCTGCAAAAGGGGTTCGGCCTGGAGGAGAAACTCATAGGAGCGGATATCGTCCATATCGATATGAGCACCTGTTCGGAGCCGGTGATCTATGGCTGGAAACAGGGGATCGAGGATGACCTGATCCAGGGAGGTGTAAGTCCTGTCGTTATCGGTCTGCATTACGGTTCCCTCTTACGCACTGTCAATGTCTGAATTTCTATTCCATTTCCCAGCGGATGCCATGATTGGTCGAGAAACGGCAGGGGGACGCCCCGTTTGATGAGCCATTCGGCAAGTTCTCCGGCAAGGGTGTACACTTCGTGGATGGTGTGGCCGGAAATGTGTTCGCTTAGAACATCGAAGAGATCGACCCGTCCGTCGCAGCGCAATTTTTCCGAGATTTTTTCCTCGATTCGCTCAAGGGGCACAAGTTTTATCCCGGCCTCTTCGACCATCTCCTCCATCGGTTTTACCTTCCGCTCGACGGCGGGAGATGGCCGGTCGTCGGAATCGGTTCGCAAGTGAACATAGGGGGCCTGGTCACAGACGTTTAGAAACCAGAACTCCGGGCGGCCATACCCCTTTATCGCGTCCCGCAGCCTTGTCCGCACCGCCCGGTCCGGGTCAACGGATATAACCGAGCGTATGAATTCATGAACGTTTTGATAATATTCCGACCATGTGGCGAAACGGTTTTCTCCCCATCCACCGATCCTTTCGATCTGCCTGCGGACGTGATCGACGGCCTCAGTGGATTCGGGGCGCAAATTTTTCTCGCAGAGCTCTTCTATCTCGCCTAAAAGGGAAGACATCCCTTCTACTTCATGCATGAGGACCTTGTGCAATTCCTGAAGCGCCTCGCTCGTGGTCACCAGGAGATCTTCGCAGGACAAAACCGCTTCGAACCAATTTTCCTCAAGCATCGATTCGATCCCCTCACGGATTTGTTCCTGTTGGACATCCATGCCCTGCTGGCGGCGCTCGATGCCCTCGATCAGTTGGGCAACGGTCAATTTCAGCGGCCCGCTCACCTGCGATTCCCAATGGTCGTCATCCCCTCCGGCCTCGGCTGCGACTTTTATCTGGCCAAGTCCTGCCCGGATTTGAGTCATTATTATTTCAAGGCTTTTGCGGGTCAGTCCCTCCTGCTCTCCAAACCATTCGGCGATGGCGTTGCCCATGCGAGAAAGCGAATATTCTCCGCCCCGAATTATCCCTGCGGTGTCGGTTCGCACCATCAGGCGCTGCTCGCGAAGCCTTGCGATCGCGTTTGTAGCCCGAAGAACAGACGATGCCGGATCGCTGTGGGCCACTTCGCCAACTATGCGGTAAATGTTTCGAAGCTGGTCCTCATCCAGTGTGGGATCGGGATTTATGGTCAGCCAGATATGGATGCCCGCCAGAAAGGCGGCGTCTTCCCGGTCCAGTTGGAGAGTAAAATCGAGGGACCACGTTTTCGCGATGGAATCGGCTACACTCAGATGCTTCACTGTATTGATAAACCTGTGCAGAGGGGATTGAAACCGAAGGGACGACCGATGCCGGGCTGTCGAGCCTTACTTCGCAAACACCGGGGGAGGGGAACAGAAAAGCGCTCACTTCCCCGGCCTCCCGTCCCCGAAAAAACTGCCGACCTTTCCGAGGTCGCACTCAATACCATGAAGCTTTACGGAAGAACAGCCCCGAGTTACATCTTGTGGAGATCTCTTAAAAAACAAGAGCGGCGAGGACTGGTGGCAAACCAACCGGAGAGGTCATGGGCCGACGGCCTCACGGTCTCACACCCCCGGGTATGTTTGAACGGAGTTTACTCCGTGGCGTAGGAAAAGGGTTGAAATCCCCCCAACTCCCCTTTGCAAAACTTACAATTACCCACACATGCGCCCACCTCTCTCCTTTTGCAAAGTTGCAAATAAGGGGGGCGAGCGAGCCCAGCCGGTCCATGCGCGTCATTGCAAGCGGCTGGAGAGTAAATCCCCCCAACCCCTTGAAAAAAAGGGGGGCGATCGGGCCAAGCCCCTTCTTGGGAGTCTCCGCTAAGTGGCAAGTGGGCGCATGTGTGGGTAATTGTAAGGCAAAAAAGGGGGGGCGATCGGGCCAAGCCCATTTCTAAATTACTGCTCATGCGCTTAGGGCAAACAATATTTAAGCGCCCCGGGGCAAATCGTGAACCCAACCCGGTATGAAGTTTTATTTGCGGTCAAATCGGCGAACAGGTCTTGGGGAAAGATTTGAGGTCACCAGCCGCTACGGGTCGCATAATCCTTCGAGTTGGCGCCGCCCGAAGGCGGCGCCCGTCCTCCCCGCATCCACACGCCCCGCTTTACACTATCTTGGTTGGAGGGTCCTGGTTCCCCATGAGCACGATATCTCTGGGGTTGCAAAGCTGGCTTGGAAGCTCCGCCACCCTTCCACAACCAACGCATACGAAATTGATCTTTTCAAGTTTTGGTTTACATATATGCCTTGGGTCCGTCGCCGGCTGTCCGCAGTGCTCACACACATAGGCGCTCTCAAATTCAATGGGATCGCACAGGTGTCCACCCTTTCCGGCCGCTTTTCCACAGGTCTTGCAGACTTGCGCATTCTTCTCCATCCGATATTTCTCCTCTTAAAGAGATAGCCCCATATAAACCGGCATCGTTTTCAATGCGGCCGGCGTCGGTCAGTCGAAAATATTCATTGAGTCACGCATCATGTTATGCACTCCGGAAGTGTGTGTCAATCCGGCTACCGCGGGGTTAAATCGGCAAGATGAAAGTCACCCTATACGTCAAGAAATCTATTGAAAAACCCACGCGTTGTACAAGGTGTCTCATCCAAAAGATACGACCGACGGGTGAGGTTTGGCCAAGGCCGCAGCGTAAAAGGCGCTTTCCATGTCGTTCGGTCGGCTTTTTGCAGATATTATGGCCAATTAACCTTTCATTCGGGGTATAATGCGCCGGGCGAGGAGTCGCCCAATCTATCGGACCAGGATTTGAAAGGAAGCCATGAACCAGGATCACCTCGATTCCATTTCCCGTGAAATGGGTCTTAGGCCTTATCAGGTAAGCGCTACGGCGGCTCTTCTCGAAGAGGGCGCCACCGTGCCGTTTATCGCCAGGTACCGCAAGGAAGCAACTGGAACCCTCGACGAGACCCTCGTTGCGGCGATTCGCGACCGGCTCGCCCAGTTGGATGTGCTCGAAAAACGAAGAAGCGCCGTCCTGAAATCCTTGCGCGAACAGGAAAAGCTAACCGATCGGTTGGAAGAGCGCATACTGCGGGCTGGAACTCTTACGGAAATCGAAGACATCTACCTGCCGTTTCGCCCCAAACGCCGCACGCGAGCGTCCATAGCCAGGGAAAAAGGGCTGGAGCCACTTGCGCTCGCCCTTTTCGAACAGGACCCCGCACGGGATCCGATAGACCTTGCCCAAAGCTTTATAAGTCCGGAAAAGGAAGTAGCCTCGGAGGAAGACGCCCTCTGCGGGGCAAGGGACATCATCGCCGAATGGGTAAATGAAAACGGGGATTCCCGTTTGAAGCTGCGTTCGCTTTTTTTCACCAAAGGAATGCTGCGCTCCCGGGTCGTTCCCGGAAAAGAAGCCGAGGGGATGCAGTATCGAGACTACTTCGACAAGGAAGAGCCGATCGCTCGCGCCCCGTCTCACAGGGTGCTGGCCGTGCGAAGGGGAGAGCAGGAAGGTTTTCTTACGGTGCGCATCGAACCTCCCGAAATGGAGGCCGTAAACATTCTCGAGGCCATTTTCGTAAAAAATGATTCGGCCTCCTCTGCCCAGGTCCGGGCCGCGGTCCGCGACAGCTATAAACGGCTGCTTTCGCCCTCTCTTGAAACGGAGATGAAAAACGAATCCAAACTCCGCGCCGATCGTGAAGCCATCCGGGTGTTTGCCGAAAATCTGCGCCATCTTTTGATGGCGCCGCCTCTTGGCTTTAAAAAAGTGATGGCGCTGGACCCGGGATTCCGCACCGGGTGCAAACTGGTTTGCCTGGACCCGCAGGGAAAGCTCGTCCATACAGAAACGATTTACCCACACCTTGGGGCAAAGGAGTCCGAGAAGGCCGGGGCGCGCATTCGCGCACTATCGCGGGAATTTTTAACCGAGGCCATCGCCATTGGAAACGGCACTGCCGGCCGGGAAACCGAGTCGTTTATCCGAAATCTGGGCCTTCCCCAAGAGATCCAGTTGATCATGGTCGATGAAAGCGGCGCTTCGATCTACTCTGCCTCAACTGTTGCGCGCGAGGAGTTTCCCGACTTCGATCTGACCGTTCGCGGGGCCGTATCGATAGGCAGGCGGCTAATCGATCCCCTGGCCGAGTTGGTCAAAATCGATCCCAAATCCATTGGAGTGGGACAGTACCAGCATGATGTGGATCAAACCGAGTTGAAAAAGGGGTTAGACGATGTCGTCGCCAGTTGTGTCAACGCGGTGGGAGTCGAGGTCAATTCGGCCAGCCCCCAGCTCCTCTCTTATATCTCGGGCCTTGGGCCTCAGCTTGCCGCAAATATCGTGTCCCACCGGGAAAAAAACGGGCCGTTTGGCAAAAGGGCGGAGTTAAAAAAAGTTACACGCCTTGGCCCCCGGGCCTTTGAACAATCGGCTGGTTTTTTGCGCATCTCCGATGGAAAAAACCCGCTGGATGCAAGCGCTGTCCACCCGGAATCCTACCCGATCGTCGAGAAAATGGCCACAGACCTTGGCTGTTCGGTTGCCGACCTGATACGGGAAGCCTCTTTCAGGGAAAAAATCGATCCCGCGCGGTATGTAACCGAAAAGGTCGGAATTCCCACCCTTGTCGATATCTTGTCCGAGCTCGCAAAACCGGGAAGAGACCCCCGCAAATCCTTTGAGCCCTTCTCGTTTGCCGCGGGAGTGGAAAAACTGACCGACCTTGAGCGCGGCATGAAGCTGCCGGGAATTGTGACCAACGTGACCGCCTTCGGCGCCTTTGTCGACATCGGGGTTCACCGGGACGGCCTTGTCCACTTAAGCGAACTCTGCGATAGATTCGTAAGTGAGCCCCGCGAAGTGGTAAAGGTGCATCAAAAGGTAACGGTCACCATCCTCGAGGTGGACCTGGAAAGAGGGCGCGTATCGCTTTCCATGAAATCGGGAGCTGCCGAAACGGTCATGGCCGCGCCAAAACCCGAAAAGTCGGCGCCCGCAACCGGGCCGCAGCGCGCCAATCCGGTTGCCAAGCCAAAGACAGCCTTTAACAATCCTTTCGAAAACGCCTTTAAGAAACGGGATTGATCCAAAGCCCGAAGACTTTGCAATGTTTTTGCTTCCGGCTCGCCTGGGTCGGGGCCACTGGCACAAGGGATTACAAGTGAGAAATATTTCCAATTCGCTGGCATTCAGGCTTCTTTGCCTCCTGCTGCTTGTAAGCGCTATTATCTTCATTTCCCTTACCTGGTTCATTGTACGGGCAGAGAAACGGCGCATTTCAGGGGAAGCCATACGCACCAACGAACTACTTCTGCGTTCCATGCGCCAGAGCATGTTGCTCAATCGCCAGAAGGATGTCGGCCACACGATAGATGCCTTGGGCAGCGGACCCGGAGTTTACGGAATAAGGATTTACGACAAAAACGGAAGGATCGCTTTCAGCGCGAAAAGGCAGGAAATAGGGCAAAAGGCCAACATGAAGGCCAAAGAGTGCATTGTATGCCATAGAGACGACAAACCGCTTGAAAATATTCCGAAAGCCGACCGGACTCGAAGTTTTGTCTCTCCGGACGGCTACCGGATACTCGGCGCTTTTGAAGCAATTCATAATGAACCCGCCTGCTCCGCGCCCGGATGCCACCCGCCTCCGTCCAGGCGGAAAATATTGGGCATGCTAGACTCCCAGTTTAACCTCGGAGGGGCGGGCCGCAATATTTTCAGCAGCCTCAACCTCATGATCCTGTACTCCCTGGGCGCTATTTTGCTAATCGAGCTCTTTGCGGGACTTTTCATCATTCGCAACGTAAACATGCGCCTGGCAAAGCTCGCCGAAGGACCGCGCGAGGTCAAGTTGGGCAACCTGGATTTCAGCATTCAGATCGAAGGAAACGACGAGATAGCCGATCTGGCTCATTCGTTTAACAGCATGGTGGTAAGCCTCAAACGGGCCGAAGCTGAAAACAGGCAACTATCCCGCAGGGTGGTGCACAACGCGAAAATGGCTTCGATGGGTAAGCTCGCGGCCTCGGTGGCCCATGAAATCAACAACCCTCTTAGCGGCATCCTGGCCTACAGCCGGCTTATATCCCGCAAGATAAGCGAAGGACCCATGACGGAGGAAGACAGCAAGGAAGCCATGAAGCACTTCGAGGCGTGCATCGGCGAGATCAAGCGGTGCGGAAACATCGTCAGAAACCTGCTTCAGTTTTCCCGAAATTCCGAATCGGTCTTTGAAAAAGTTGACATACACAATATTATCGACAAAAGTCTTTTAATAACCAACCACCATTTCCAGATACATAACATAGAGACGATAACGGAGATGGAGGCGCGCGATCCGACGTTTTTCGGAAATGCAAACCAAATAGAGCAGGTACTGATCGCCCTGTTCATGAACGCTGTGGAAGCCATGCCCGGGGGGGGCGCCCTTACCGTTTCGACCAGGGACGCCGCAGACCGCAACGCGCTGCTGGTGAGCGTAGCCGATAACGGCAAAGGAATCCCGCCTGAAATCCGGTCGAACATATTCGAGCCGTTTTTCACGACCAAGCAGGGGGGACATAGCGTTGGGATGGGCCTGTCGGTCGTCTACGGCATCATGCTTGGACACCGCGGGCAAATCGAGGTCGAATCCGAACCGGAGCGCGGCACTACCTTCCTGCTCACATTCCCTAGAGAAATAGAGCCGAGCGGCGAGAACGCGCCAATATAGGGCGGGGCCGTCGTTTCCTGCTGTGGATATTTATTTGACTGGAGATCGGGAGAAGATGACAGAACAGGTATCATTGCTCATTGTCGACGATGAACCGTCGGTCCGCGATTCCCTCATGCACTGGTTTCTGCAGGAGGGCTACCGTGTGGAGACCGCCGCCGAAGCGATGGAAGCCCTGGGGAGGATGCGCGATTCAAGTTTCGACATCATTCTTTTGGACATCAAGATGCCCGGAATGGACGGAATCGAGCTTCAACGGCGGTTGAAGGAAATAGACAGCCAACTGGCCATCGTAATCATGACCGCCTATGCGTCGGTTGACACCGCCATTCAGGCGCTCAAACAGGGCGCCTACGACTACATAACCAAGCCGGTCGACCCCGACGATCTGAGCAGACTCATCCGCAACGCCGCCGTACAGCGCCGGCTCATGCGCGAAAATCTCACCCTGAAAGAAGAAATCCGCTCCCTTGTTTCCACCAACCAGATCGTCGGAGAAAGCCACCAGATGCTGGAGGTGCTAAAGACCATCCAAACGGTGGCGCAAAGCGACGTCACCGTGATGATCCAGGGGGCTTCCGGCACGGGCAAGGAACTTGTCGCCAGGGCAATCCACTTCAACAGCAGGCGCAAGTATTTCCCGCTGATCACCCTGAATTGCGGCGCCATGACCGATACGCTGGTTGAATCCGAGCTTTTCGGCCACGAACGTGGAGCGTTCACCGGCGCGCAGTACAGGCGCAAAGGCAAACTGGAGCTCGCCCACAAAGGCGCCCTTTTCCTCGATGAAATAGGCAACATCGGCCCGAAGACCCAGATGGATTTGCTGCGCGTAATCGAAACCAAGCGCTTCACCCGGGTTGGGGGAAACGAGGTCGTCCAGGCGGACTTTCGCATCATCTCGGCCACCAACAAGAACCTCGAAGACGCGGTAAAGGAAGGAACGTTTAGAGAAGACCTCTACTACCGTTTGAATGTCTTCAATATCCAGTTGCCGTCTCTAAAGGAGCGGACCTCGGACATCCCGCTGCTTGTAAATCATTTCGTGGCAAAGTTCGCGACAGCCATGAACAAACCCTTCACGGGAGTCGACGCAGGGGCGATGGAGCTTCTCAAACAAAAGAGCTGGCCGGGCAATGTGCGGGAACTCCAAAACGCCATGGAAAGGGCGGTGGTCCTTGGGAAGCCTCCCCTTATAACCGCCCCGGACCTTGCCGGCCTCGTCGAGCAAAGCCCCCTTTCGGAGGCCGACGAGGTGCTGCCGCTGGCCCAGATCGAAAAGCGCCACATTCAATTAGCGCTGGACAAGAGCGGGGGCAACGTGTCGCTTGCCGCTCAGTTGCTCCAGGTCGACAGGGCTACTGTCTACAACAAAATCAAAAAATACGGCCTGCTGTATTGAATGGAAAATAATGATACTGCTGATCGCCATTGATTTCCGGGGTGATATCGACTATCTCCGCGACCAGATCGGGACCCGCTTTCACTCAAAAGTGGACGTTTCCATAAACGGGTTGGACCCCAAACCTTTCCTCAATCCCGACCGCAACCAGTTCAACTCCACTTCGATCATCCAACGATTGGAAAAGGACGCGCCTTCGACGGCATCGAAGGTGCTCGCCGTTACAAGCCTGGACCTGTATATCCCTATTTTGACCTTCGTATTCGGCGAGGCGCGTTTAAACGGCCAATGCGCGGTCGTTAGCTCCTACCGCCTCGACAACAGGTCCTACGGTCTGCCCGACAACCCTTCGCTTTTGCAGGAACGCCTCCTCAAGGAATCCATCCATGAGCTTGGCCACACCTTCGGTCTCATCCACTGCCAGAACCCCGATTGCGTGATGAAATCCTCCACATACGTCGAAGAGATCGACTTCAAGAGCAGCCGGTTTTGCCTCGCGTGCATGGACTCCTGCGCCACAGCCCTGTCCCGGCTGAAATAACGGGCCGGCTGGGTTGTGGATCGGAGCGAACAGGGAACTTCGCAAAAACCCTCGAACCAACTCCGGTGGCATTCTATTCTAATGCAGTTTTTCTGTTAAATCAAGTCGTTAGGATTTATTCCGATCAAACCCCAATAAGTCGTCGCCTCTGCGACTCTGCGGCAGCTTTCTTAATTAGAACAAATTTAGCGTCCCTCCCCTCCTTCTCGGAGCAAAAGAGGCTGATTCGGCGCTGATACACCGAGCCGGCCACCGATCTGAGGGGCGGCTGCCAACACATCCCGGGGGCCGGCAGCGAAGGGGAAAGAGGTGAGACATTTACCCCCCCTGTGCTGAAAAAACAGCAAAAAAACAAAGCCCGTCTTTTATTAACCAACCGATTTCACGTGACATATTCGATTCACAGCGCCCAAATAACAGCCATGGAACAGCATGGGTAACAGCAGAGTTAACAGCACAATAACAGCAGTAATTTACAGCAGATAGGAGGAGACGCAAATGAGGGGGGGGGGGCTTAAAAGCGATTCAGTATTCAGTTTTAAAAGAACGTCGTAGCGAGCAGGGGAAAAGATATTCGCGGCGGGGCGATACCCCTGGTGCATCGGAGCCCTTTGGCCCGTTAATCCGCAAGGGATATAGCACGAAACTGATTAGCTCTGCAAAACGGCAACGAGAAACGGAAACGAGGAGCGGCAAATGAAACGGCGACCAGAAACGGCAAAAGTCCATGCGGCAACTGAGCAGGGATGATGGGAAGATGATGAAACGCAAGCCATACAAAAGATTGAGGGGGTAAGAGGGCAGAGGTTATCCTGGTCTAATGCAGTCCTTCTGCTTAATCCAGCAGTCAGGGACCATCTGGAAACCCCGGCCGTGGGGGCGGTGAGCACAAGCATCACCATGTCCACCAAGAAATTTCCGGATGGACAGACTATTTGGGACTGGTCCCGGTCAAAGCCCGATAAGTCGTCGCCTCTGCGGTATTCTTTCTTTTTAGAACAAATTTACCGTGAAAACCAACTCAGGAACCTTTGACAGGATGGACGGCAACCATGTATAGTAGCAGGGTGGTCGTTAGGCAACGTTTTCGCGTCGCCAGGTTAAATGGGTCTCCAATCGAACCGATTTCAATTTCTATTCTCTCTTTCTGGCTTTCCTCTTCAGGACCGATTTGCGACGCCGGCGGCGTCCATTTTGCCACGCGCCGGATTGTCGCCGCGCTGTAAAGATCCATTTCTACCGATTCGGCAAGATATCTGCCGGCGTGGTGTATTCTGGTCAATGGGAATTTATCCGGCAAGGAACTAACGGCTCTTTAGCCTGGCACACTGTACATGCTGACGGAGATCTGTGGACGGAGGGCGGGAAAAGACTTCCGGTGCGGATATGGTCTCCAATAGCCCAAAAATAAGGAGATGGACCGATGTTGAAAAAAGCAATGGTATGCGGGGCGATTGTATGTTTGATGGCCGGTTATGGATACGGCAGCGCGAAGGGGGCCGATTTTGCAAAAGGTAAAACGCTCTTTACTTCCCGGTGCGTTCTTTGCCACGGCGCCGAAGGCAAAGGCAACGGGCCCGCGGCCATGACGCTCAGCCCCAAGCCGGCCGATTTCACCAGCAAGACTTTTTGGCAGACCCCCGATATTGATCGGACAATGACCGATTTTATAAAAAACGGCAAGGGGCCCATGCCGGCTTTCCCCGATCTGTCGGCCGGCGATATTCAAGACGTCGTCCAGTATATCGAGCACGCTTTCAAACCCAAATGAACGTTTTCCGGGCTGGAGGCGGCCATTCCTTTTGCCCGCCTCCCCCCCGCTTAGCCTACCCTGAAGCCGCCTTTTGCCGGTTTTTAAGGACGCCCCCGCCCCCCCCGGGAGGAGGTGAAGAGCTCGCGCAATGCGTGCCGCGCTAAAGCCCCGAGAGTCCGGTTACGTGCAGTTTTTCCCTTGGAGGAGGAGAGAAATGGGCATCAAACGGTTTAGCAAACTCATCTTCTTATTGGCCGTGGCTGGATTTCTTGGCGTCCTGACGGCAAGGCAAGCCCGGGCGGTGCCAAGTTTTGCGCGCCAGACGGGCCAAGCCTGTTCCACATGCCATACTATGTTTCCCGAACTGACGCCATTCGGACGCACCTTTAAATTAACGGGCTACGTATTGAATAAGGACGGCGCCTCCCATCCGAGCGCGCCACCGGTGGCGGCCATGGTCCAACTCTCTCTCACGCACACCCGGCAGGCGCAGGCGCCCGGCTCTTTGCCGGATAACGGCTGGTCTCTTCACGCGCTTAGCTCCGAAAACGATGTGGCCGGCACGCCTCAGGCGGCCAGCCTGTTCTATGGAGGCCAGATATACGGCCATTGGGGCGCGCTCATCCAGGGAACTTACTCAAACACCGATAACCGCTCATTTTTGGACATGTCGGATATTCGCTATGCGAACTCCACCTCGTTTTGCGGCAAGAACCTCATTTACGGATTTACTTTCAATAACAACCCGACATCCGAAGACGTCTGGAACTCGACGCCGGCGTGGAGCTATCCGTATGGCTTTTCAGACGTCGGGCCAACTCCTGTTACGCCGGTCGCGGCCCCATTGATCTTTTCTCTATCCTCCTTGGTGGGAGGCGCGGGCGCTTACGTTTACTGGAACAACTGGCTCTACGTCGAGACCGCCGTCTACCGCACGTCCCTCGACGGGATCACCGCTCCATTCGGAGCGGGAGGTCATCCGCTCGGCGCTTATACCGACGGAGGCATCCCTTATTGGCGCCTGGCGCTCACACACCAATACGGCCCTCATTCGTTTGAAATCGGCACCTACGGGTTGGCGGCAAGAGTCTATTCCAGTTACCCCAGCCCACCTGCCGACAATTACCGGGACGTGGCCTTCGATGCGCAATATCAGTATATTTTCGGCAATCAATCCTTTTCGGCGCAGACAACCTGGGTGCATGAAGACCAGGACCTTACCGCCAGCGTCAACTCAGGAATTCCTAGCAACCTCACCAACTATCTGGACACTTTCAAGATCAACGGCAACTACTATTACCGAACGAAACATTGCGGGCAACTCGGAGGGACGCTTTCGTATTTTTCGACAACCGGAAGCGACGACGCCTCGCTCTACAGCACTGCCGCCTCCCCGAACGGCAATCCCAACAGTCACGGCGAAATACTCGAACTGGACTACATGCCGCCCTGGCACGACTACGGACCGGGCGGATTGGGTTTCGCCAAGTTCACGCTGCAGTATGTCATCTTCAACGAGTTTAACGGCAGCAGTAGCGGAGCATCCGCCAACAACACTCTCTATCTTCTCGCCTGGTTCATGTTCTGATGGGGCGCGGGAGGGGGACTGTTTCCTATTGGCCGGGAGGGCGGCCGGGGAGTCAAGGGGGCAACATTGGCGCAGTGACTCCGAAAAAAGAGTTGCGGGCGATAACTTTTCAAGTCAAGGCTAAGATGTGAACGAGCATAAATGGATGTGGGCCGTATGTTGTACGGTTTTCCTCGTGCTAAGCGGTTCGCCGGCGCATGCCCAACAGGGGCGCATTGCTTGCATTACCTGCCATGAAGCTTTGGGCGGATCATTGGCCAAGCCTATCACCGACTGGAGGGGCTCCATTCATTACCAGCACGGAATTACCTGCGACCGCTGCCACGGCGGCAACGCCAAGGTAGAGGTGGGCAACGTGCTGCAACTCTCCGGCCCCCAGTTTGCGGCCATACAATCCGGGGCCATGTCGAAGGCAAACGGCTTTGTCGGCAAACCCTCGGGCAAGCAACTGTTCGCTATGTGCGCAAAGTGCCATCCCGCTTCGGTGGGCAGGTACGCGGGCAGCGTCATGGGCATCGCCTATCTCCAAAAAAAGGGTGGGCCTTCCTGCATCGCTTGCCACCAACCCCATCGCAACGTCATCCCCGAGGTCCCCCAAGTCTGTTCGAGGTGCCATAAGGATACTACCGGATTCACGCAGATCGACCCGATGAACGTTACGGATGCGTCCATAACCCAGCTTTCCAATATCCGCATCCAACTGGCCCGGGAGAAGACTCAGGGCGCCAGACCGTCGCTGGCCCCACGGTTTGCGGGAGAAATTGGTTCCTTCCAGGTAGGGTTGCTGGCATTCGGGGCGATCATTTTTCTTTTCCTGATCGGCTATGTGGTTTATGCAATTTTTGAGAAGGGGGATGAAAAATGAGTTTCGAGGTCCTTCGGGAAAAGAAGCCCTCCTGTTCGACGATCTCCATGGTCCTGGTCGTTTTTCTGTCGGCGCTTCTTTTCGGCATGGCGGCGGCTTTCGCCTACTTGCTGTTATCCGGGATGGGCAATGACTATCAACTCGGCGCCCTGTTGGCGCTCGAGTTCTTTGTGGCCGGCGTGCTGCTCGTTTTTTACGCGAAAAATTTTTCCTCGTTTCGAGAGGTCTCCGAGGAGCGCGATGAGGGGGTGTTATGGTAGAGACGAACTCCGAGGGCAAGGAGGGGAAGGTAACGCGCAGGCAATTTGCCCGAGGCTTTCTCCTGGCCGCCGTAGCAGGGGCTTTCGGCTCTCTTTTGTCGCTTCTCAAAGTGTTGTCGCCCCCGGCAAGCAAGGGCGGCGGCTATGTGGCCACCGTGGCGTTGGGGGACCTTCTGGTCTACGCCAAGGGCAGCAGGCAGGGAAGTTTGTTAAAGGCTTCGGATTTCCAGGTCGGGGACGCAGTCCTTGCTTATCCTCAGGGCAAAACCGGCAACGAGGCCAATCTCGTTCAACTCATTCGCATGAAGGAGAAGGAGTTCAAGCCGCCGACCCGCCTGGAGCTAACCGACCAGGGGTTTGTAGCCTACAGCGCCATCTGCACTCATCTCGGCTGCACGGTCTCGTGGATGAAAAACGAAAAGGATCCCGGGGCCTCTTACACCGAATGTTTCTGTCATAACAGCATCTTCAATCCGGCGCGGGGGGCCAGGGTCATCGGAGGGCCCGCACCGATCCCGCTGGCCCAGATCGGGGTCAAGGTATCCAAGGACGGAACCCTTGTTTTTACCAGCGGCTTTTCCGGCCCTGTCGGCCCGCAGGTTTGACGTCGGAGGAAACGGCGATGATTTCTAAATGGTTTGATGAACGGCTGGAGCTGAAAAAATTCAAGGAAAAATTCCTGACCAAAGCCTTTCCGACGCACCCGACGTTTCTTTTCGGAGAGATAGCGCTTTTTTCCTTTATAACGCTCGTGATCACCGGGATTTTTCTTGGCTTTCTCTACGAACCTTCGATCGATAAGGTGTCGCTTTTCGGCGCCATGGTTCCGGCCGCCTATGCGAGCGTGGTCAGGATCGACCTTTTGCCGCTGGGCATGATCATCCGGCGCATCCATCACTGGTCGGCCATGATCATGATCGCCGCAATTGTGACCCATCTTGGGCGAATTTATTTCACATCGGCATACCGCAAGCCGCGGGAAATCAATTGGCTGATAGGCCTCGCCCTGCTCGCGGTAACCCTCGGGGCGGCCCTTACCGGCTATCTTCTGCCCTACAGCCAATTTTCGGTAACCGCCACCTCCATCGCCTACTATATTTCGAAGTCGGTCCCATGGATCGGGGGGTGGCTATCACGGCTTCTTTTCGCCGGGGAATTCCCGGCCGCAGGGACTGTCCCAAGGTTTTTCTTCCTGCACGTTATGCTGGTTCCCCTCGCGCTCCTGGGGCTGATCGGGCTGCACCTGCTGGTCCTGGTAAAGCACAAGCACACCGAACCTGCCGCCAACAGGAAACGGACAGACGCCCGGGGGGGGCGCAGGCTGATCGGGATCCCGGTCTGGCCGGAACAGAGCTTCATTAGCGTTTCACTCTTTTTTTTCCTGCTGTCCGTGGTGGTCCTTATGGCCACCTATATCCCGTTAAACCCTATCGAAGCGTACGGCCCGCCTTCGCCGGCGACTCCGGTCATGCGGCCCGACTGGTATTTTCTCCCCATATACGGTTTTCTGAAGTTGATTCCAGGCAACCTCTCATTTTCCATCGCCGGGGGGAAATTCACCCCGGAGGCAATCGGCGGGGTCCTTTTCCCCGGCCTGCTGGCTCTGATCCTGGTTGCGATTCCGTTTCTCGACCGGGTGAGCACGCCGCGCAACTATATTGAAAATCCCCTCCACCGCCCTGTCATGACGTCTTTGGGCATTGCCGGCGGAGCATTTCTTTTCATGACGACCCTATCCGGATACATCGATGTTCTCCACATCGCCCCCTCGTCGATGGCGATATACGTCCTGGTTGTGACGGCTGCGGCCTGGGGGATCTCCTACCTGCTGCTGCGTCTTTACTGTCGAGCAGGAAAGAAAGGCGACCATGTCAAGACTTGAGCAGGTCCTGGGCTGCTTTATCGTGTTGTGCGGGGCGTTGCTTTTCGCTCACTCCGCCATGTCCGCCTCCAATCCGGCGCAGCGAAATTCCTGCGTCCAATGCCATTCCAAACTTCCAGCGAGCAGTTTTTACGGTGTTAAATCACACAGTTGGACAGGTTCGGTCCATCAGATGCACGGCGTAACGTGCGACAAGTGCCACGGAGGTAATCCCGCGGCCGCCCAAGAAAACCAGGCACATATCGGCATGCTTGGCTCCAGCGATCCGCACAGCACGATCTATTTCAAAAACATCCCCGCGACCTGCGGCAAATGCCACGGGGCCGAATTCTACAAATTCACCCAGAGTGTCCATTACCAAATGCTCGAATCGACGGGCAAGGGTCCCGAATGCGTCACCTGTCACGGTTCCATGGTGACCAAGGTTTTGAGGCCCGATGACATGGTCGCCGTGTGCGCAAGGTGCCACAATGAAAGAATGGCCATTGCGCCATATGTGCCGCAGAAGGCCAAAGCGGTCCTGTTGCTGCTTGGGGAGAGCAAGGCCCTGCTGGCCGACCAGGAGCGTCTCCATCCCGCTCCGAGGAGCGCCGGGACGGCCCAGTCCCTGGACGAGGCAGGGATAGCGCTGCACAATGCCAAACTGGACTGGCACAAATTCGACCTGGACGCCATTACAAAGTACCTGCTGGAATTTTATGACACCGTCGAAAAATTGCCCCGGGCCCCTGCCAGCCATTAATTTACCAGTTCTCCGATCCATGACTGGGGCGGCGTGCCTCGCGGCATTCCGCCCCTTATTCCGGCTGCCATCATCCGCCCTTACCATCTCCCGCAGGATCGCAAACCGCTAATGCCTCCTCACTGCGTTTCATCCATCCGGCCTTCCAGCCGGATGTGGTGAACCGAAGGATTAGTGGAGCGAAGCGCAACCCATCAGCTCAATCTCGAATGCAAATTTGTTTCACACCGACGAGTAGGCTTTTGACAACAATCGATAAGATGTAAAAGTTTTGTTTTCAATCTATCGGATATTTCCCCGAACCGACATACTTTCACGGTATTACACCGAATTTCCGGTGTGACCTAATGCCCTCCCTTTGGCGATTTGTACCGATTCTTATCCGGGATGCCGATAATCGCGCCTTCCGGGACCGCCGGACTCAGTGCGCAGAGGCCCGATTTGAAAACATTGCGGTGTCACGAAAAGGAGCGGGTGCCCCTCGCAAGCCGCAGAAACGGGAGCGTCTGCCGATGGGGAAGCGGAAAAGGGACAAGTGAACATCTTGCCTTTTGTTACCAACGTGTAATGTGAGTGCAATGATCTTGTAATGCTCCGGTCATTCCGAGGCAATGTTCCAGGCGCGAGAATGCGACACCGCAGGAGAGCTCGTTTGGAAAGTATTCAAGCATCCGCTCATTTCCGACCGGATGCCTTATTTATGATGGAGAGAGTCGCGATGTTCCATTCAATTTGGCTTGCCTACACGGGACTGGCGTTAATAGGGTTCACCATAGGCGGCTACGGCACGTTGGTAGGCGCCGGCGGCGGTTTTTTGCTCATGCCGGTGCTGATGTTTATCTACCCGCACATGCCCCCGAGCGAACTAGCCGGTGTTTCCTTGGCCTGTATCCTCGTAAATACGCTTTCCGGAGGGATTGCCTTTGCCAAACAGGGCCGCATCGACTACAGATCCGCTCTTCTCTTTGCGATCACGATCATTCCCGGGTCACTTTTGGGTGCAATGGCCACCAAGTATGTTCCACGCGCCGATTTCGAAGGCGTTTTCGCCGTTTTTCTGATCGCTCTGTCGGCCTTCATGTTCCTGAAAAAAACCGAATCGGGCAAAATAAAACCTGCTGAACACCGGTTGAATCAAAAATCTTCCCGCTTTCGCAAACCGACCACGATGGCTGTGAACGGCATTGTTTTCGAATACGAGTACAATAGCCTCTGGGGCATGATTATCTTCCTGTTTCTGGGCTTTATCGTGAGCTTTCTGGGCATCGGGGGCGGTGCGCTGATCGTGCCGACATTGATCTACCTGATGAATTTTCCGGTCTTTATCGCTGCGGGCACCAGCACGCTCATTATTGCCATCGTCTGCTTCACCAGCACTTCGATGCACGTTGCGCTGGGCACCTTCGATTGGTGGTCACTGATACACATTACGGCTGTAGGCGGTGGAATGCTTTTCGGGGCGCAGATCGGGGCCCATTTGTCCTCCAAGGTCAAGGGGGAGTGGATCATTAGGGCCCTTGCCGCGGCATTGGGGGCGGCCGGAGTAAAGATGATCCTGACTGTCTTGGCTCTCTAGCTGTGCGCTAAACAAAAGAAAGAGGTAGACGCCAAATGGCTGTAATCACGATTTCGAGAGGCTCCTACAGCCACGGAAGGGAAGTGGCCGAGAAGGTGTGCGCGAGACTCGGTTATCATTGCGTGTCCCGGGAGATAATTCTCAAAGCTTCCGAACATTTCAACACTCCCGAAATAGAGCTTACCCGGGCGGTCCACGACGCCCCTTCCATCCTCGAGCGTTTCACTTACGGCAAGGAAAGATACGTGGCTTATTTCCGTGAGGCTCTACTCCATCACCTCATAGAGGACAATGTCATCTATCACGGCCTTTCGGGCCAGTTTTTTGTCAAAGGGGTCTCGCATGCGCTACGAGTCAGGATCATCGCCGATATCAAGGACCGGCTGGCCTTGGAGATGCAGCACGGGGGGGGAGGATCGGAAGCCGATAATTTGAAGCTGCTCATAAAAGATGACGAACAACGCCGCCGATGGAGCCACTATCTCTACGGCATAGATACCCGGGATCCCAGCCTGTACGACCTGGTGATCCATGTCGGCAGGGTCAGCACCGATGACGCGGTGGAGATCGTCGCCGATGCCGTTTCCAAGTCATGCTTTCAAACGACTGCCGAGTCGCAAAAGGCCATGGAGCTACTATTTAAGGCTGCCCAGGTCCAGGCGGCCCTGGTGAAAGATATTCCCTCCGCCAAGGTTGAAGTCGAAAACGGCGAGATTGTCGTCTCCGACATGGGGGGGTTCATGGCGGATGACAAGAAACTAACCGCCAGGATCGAAGAGATTGTCGATGAGAAACGAGACCTCAAAGTCAAGGTGAGACTGAGGAGCCGATAATTTGTCTTATGGGTCGCGCTTTGAGACTGTATCGCAACTGGGCGCCCGGGTAGAGACAAAGGACAAAAGCGCGGGGAGCTATGCCCCCCCTCGCACCCCCACGGATTTTGGACCGTCCTTGGTAACGACCATCAAGAAGGCTTCGCGGCTAATTGGAGATTGTTAAGATTTGCCCCTTCAAGCCGCAAAAGCTCGGCTTTTCTGTCCAGCCCCCCCGCGTAGCCCCTAAGAGCCCCGTTAGACGCGATAACTCTATGGCAGGGAATCAGAATGGAGATCGGATTGCGCGCCACGGCCCCCCCCACGGCCCGGGCCGACATCGCGGTAAGCTCCAGGGACTTTGCGGTCTCTTTTGCAATTTGTCCGTAGGTTTTAACCTGCCCCCTCGGGATTTGTAAAAGAATGTCCCACACAGCTCTTCTAAAAGCCGATCCGGGAGGCTTTAGCTCCATTTCGAACCGATCGGTCCCACCTGCGAAATAAGTTTGCAGATAACCGCGCAACGCCTCGAAAACCGCACAGGCGCCATCACTTTTCCAGTGCGCCGTCCGGGTCGGATAATGTTTTTGGCCGATAAACCACAGGCCGACCAGAGCATCCCCTTCGGCTGCGGCGGTCATGGCCCCAAGCGGGGTAGAAATGGTGCAAGTGTAGCTCATTGGGTGCTGGACCTCTTTTTATCGTCTTTTGATTCCTTTGCGAGGAAATTCCACAAAAGGACTGTGGCATACGAACGCCAGGGACTCCATTTTTTCGACAACTCCAGTATCTCACCGCAAGACCGCTCCGCCAACGCCTTCCTTACGCCAAAATCTGTGTGCGGGAAGGCATCCGGCCAGCCGAGCGCTCGCAAGGCAATGTAGTGGACTGTCCAGGGGCCAAATCCGCGCAGCCGGCCAAGACTATCCATCGTCTCCTCGGGATTGGCGCCGTGGGAAAGCGTGATGGCGCCGGCTGTCAAAGCTTGCGCCAGCCCAAAAATAGAGCGGGCTTTACCGCCGTTTATGCCGACCGGCCCCAGGTGGTTTTCAATGGGACCGGCAAGAGCCAGGATTCTTTCGGGGCCAAAGAACGCATATCGGAGCTCTTCGAAAGGAGTATCCACCTTGTCCCCGAGAAGATGGGCCAGGCGCATGGAAAGTGTAGTGGCCGCCTTAACGGTTATCTGCTGGCCAAGGATCGCGCGCACCGATATCTCGAAAGGATCAAAACATCCCGGCGCCCGAATCCCCGCCACATACACACCCGGCAGGAGCTCGTCCATCCCCGCCAGTTTCTCCCGTACTTTTTCGGGATCGCAGTTGAGGTCGAAAAGAACACGTACCCTGGTCAACACCTGCGATAAAACCGGCAAAAGCGAAGTGGCAAGAGTAACACAGAGTCCGCTCCGCTCCGGCCGGTCGGCCACCGAAATCCATCCCCGGTAAACCGTCTCGCCTTTTTTCAAGGCAACCGCGCGGCGATAGACACCCCCGCACACGCTCTCGACTCCGGGAAGCGCGCGCGCGCAAAGAAACGAAATAATGCTCCCCCAAGCATACGGCGGTCGATAGCTCAAAGACAACGTGACGGCGTCACAATTTTGCACGGAGCCTCCAATTTGCTTTCGCATTTTGCTCGGCGCAAGATGGTAGCGGGTCCAAAACAAGTGATTAAAACGTCTGATGCTGCCAAAACCCGCAGCCATCGCCACATCGGTTACACTGAGCCGGGTGTCGGAAAGCAGATTTTTAGCCAGGAGCAATCGATATGTCTGAAGATAGCGAACGGGTGGAACCCCGAATTGAGCCTGAAAGACACGGCGCAGATGGCGCTCGGAGATCCCGACCCTTGCAGCCAGATCTTTTAGGCTTCGGGAACCCATCCCGCCTTCTTCAACTTGCCAGGCGACGCTTCCTGCAAGGCGCGTCATCGCATCAACCGGGGCCAACCCCGGCGCCGGCTCGGGGCGGCAGCGCAGACATGGCCTGTACCCGGCGGCCTCGGCTGCCGCCGCGCTGACAAAAAAGGTGCAATTTTCCTCTCTTGGGACCCTCACCCGACAAATGGGGCGGCAGTATATTCCGGTAGAAGAGACCCCGCAGAAAAAACGGCCGTCAAATCGGGCATCATGAGCCCTCATGGCTGCGTAGCACGCCTTGGGATCCAAAAACGGGCCCGAAATTTTTGTTTCTTTCATTCTTATCTCCACGCTGACTTAGTAAGTATATCAACGGGCTATAGAAATACTGGTCGTTTTCGGACGGCAAAACGATTTTTATCTCGGCCGGCCACTCGCCAGTGGAATACAACCGCTGTATTGCATTAAAGATTAATGCGACGGGTTCGGCTTCGCTCCACCAAGCCCGCGCGCACCGCAGCCTGGAGCCGGTGCAGGATGGGTGAAACGCAGTGCTCCCCATCGCCTCGACACATCTGGAACGTAACTTCATATTATACGTGATTTCTAAGCTGCAGCTCGATCGGGTGCGGATCGAGATAGGTCTGCTCTTTGAGGTAGACTTGATCGTATTTGCGAACGTAATGCTTAAGAAGGGCAAGAGGGGCTATGAGCGGCAGATATCTTTTGTAGTATTGGTCTATTACCTCGGCAAGCTCAAGCTTTTCATCAAAGGTAAGCTTCTTTTTAAAGTATCCCATGATATGGTGAAGCACATTGGTGTTTTTCTTGACAGTGGCCTTTAACCGCAGACCTTCCATGAGCAATTTTTCATACCCGTCGAACAGTTCGTCTACAGGGGTCTCTTTGGCTTTTGCGACCAGCTTTCCCATCTCTCTCGCGCGCGCCGGGCTGTGGGCCATGAGCTGTAGTTTGTGCCGACTGTGGAATGTAATCAGATGAGCCGTCTTGCGTCCCTCCCCCAACATCTCCCGCCATCTCGTAAGGGCAAAAATCCGCTCGATAAAATTCTCGCGAAGCGCAGGATCGTGGAGTCGCCCTTCGTCTTCGACAGGAACGAGTGGAAAGTGTTGCATGAAGACCCCGGCAAAGATGCCGACGCCGGTTTTGTGCGGAACGCCATTATTATCGAGCACCCTCACGCGCTCCATCCCGCTGCTTGGCGATCTGCTCTTGAAGATGAACCCGCAAAGGTTCTCCGATTCGAGTTCTTTAACTCTTTGACGGGACCAGGAAAGCATGCGGTCCGTAAGATCGGCTTTGGTTCGCGAGGTTATCAGGCGAAACGCCCCGGGCGCCCCTTCGAGGTGCATCGCCTCACGGGGTATTCCCAAACCGCATTCCACCTCCGGACATACCGCCACGTAATCGACAAATTGTCCCAGGGTGTCTTTCAAAAACCGGTCCAGCTTATGGCCCCCGTCATATCTTACGGGTTCCCCCAGCAAACAGGTGCCGATGCCCAATGTAATTTTTTCCACCATTTCCCCCTCTTTCCCGATAGTAATTTTTTCGGAAGCTCTCCGGTTGCCGGCAAGACGGTTCTGCTATACACTTTCGACACCGACCCGGCCCGAAAAGCGACCACCGTAAACGGGCTGTTGGAGTGGCGGCGCAGCGGTCATTTTTATTAGGAGATACCCTTGTGAATCCTTTTGCGGCCGAGAGGATAACTCCTCTAAACCGATTCCCGATAAACCCCGACGCCGATTTCGTATTGTACTGGATGATCGCCTTCCGGCGGGCCAAATGGAATTTTAGCCTTCAGCGCGCCGTGGACTGGGCCTGCGAGCTGGGAAAGCCCCTCCTGATTTTTGAGGCTCTTAGTTGCGATTACCCCTGGGCTAGCGAAAGACTTCACAGTTTCATCCTGGAAGGCATGAAGAACAACGGCTCCGATTTTGAAAGCGCCCCCGTTTCTTATTTTCCGTTCGTGGAAAAAACCAGGGGACAAGGAAAAGGTCTCATAAGAGAACTTGCCGCAAGGTCCTGCGTTGTGATTACCGACGACTACCCCTGCTTTTTTTTACCGCAAATGATTAGAGCTATCGGAAAAACAGTTCCCGTCGCAATGGAGGCGATCGACTCCAACGGGTTGCTTCCACTACCGGTGGCCGACCGGGTTTTTTCCACGGCCTATTCCTTTAGAAGATACCTCCAGCACCAGCTTCCCGTTTTTCTGAGCCGGTTTCCGAAGGAAAATCCCCTCCGGGGAGTGACTCTCCCCAAACTGCAGGAATTCCCGGCAGAAATTGCAAAAAAATGGCCAAGGGCGGACACAATCATAAATAATTTGCCGGATTCCCTTAGGCGTCTGCCCGTCGATCACAAGGTCGCGCCCGTCGAAACAAGAGGCGGCGCCCAATCGGCGGGAAAAAAACTCTCGGATTTTCTAGACGCCAATCTTCACAGGTACCATGTCGATTGCAACCATCCGGACAAAAATGCGACGAGCCGCCTCTCACCCTATCTTCACTTCGGCCACCTATCGGTTCACGAGGTTTTCTCAAAGCTATGCAAGGTCGAACGGTGGTCCATCGAAGACCTCTCGGATCGAGCTTCGGGGAAGCGGGAAGGCTGGTGGGGCATGAGTCCGGGCGCGGAGGCATTTCTCGATCAACTCGTCACCTGGCGCGAACTTGGCTTTAACATGTGCTCCAAAAGAGATGACTACGACCGGTTCGAGTCCCTCCCGGACTGGGCGGTAGCGACCCTGGGCGACCATCAATCCGACGCCCGCCCCCATCTATACTCCCCGCAGCAGTTTGAATCCGCAAAGACTCATGACCCGCTTTGGAATGCGGCACAAAGGCAACTGCTTCGCCAGGGATATATCCACAACTACCTTCGGATGCTTTGGGGGAAAAAGATACTGGAATGGACCGGTTCTCCCCGCGAAGCCCTAAACATTATGATAGATCTCAATAACAAATACGCGCTCGACGGCAGAGGCCCCAACTCCTACACGGGCATTTTTTGGGTGGTCGGCCGCTACGACAGGCCTTTTGGTCCCAAAAGGGAAATATTTGGAAGTCTTCGCTACATGAGTTCCGAAAGCACACTGAAAAAACTAAAGACGGCCGAGTACATGCGCTGTTTTCATCAAGACTGACGCCTGGCGCGGGAAAAGAGAAGCCGCCGCCGGTTCCCTCAGCCAAAGGTCCCGCTCCACGCAGGTCTGGCGCGACAAACTAAAGCGGATCAGGCAACCGCCCTCTTTTACCAAAAAGACAAGTTCACACGTAAGCGTTCACCACAGACTCTCATGTTGCTTCGGAACACCCAAAGCAATGAAAAGATGTTCCGGTGGCAGGTTCTTTTCCAACGCAGCGCTGGTTAGCCGCGACAAAACCAAAGCAAACCACAGAGACACGGAGGCACAGAGGAACACAGAGGAAACTCTTTTTCGACCGGCCGGGAGACGACGGCCGGTCGAAAGGGCTGCAGCAATTCCCGGTATCGAATGAAAAAATAGCTCACGCACTGTCAAAAGCGGTATTTGCCGGTGTCGGGTTCCCGGGATCAGGCACGTCACAAAAGTTCGATGCGCTCAGGTCCCCAA